>JAEYAG010000205.1 GCA_023451265.1 Actinomycetes bacterium
CCGACATCTTCTTCGACGACGTGACCGTCTCGCGTCGTCACGCCGAAATCACCCGCACCGGCAACGTGTTCGAACTCGTCGACCAGCGCTCCCTCAACGGCAGCTACGTCAACGGGGAGCGCGTGGACCGCTCGATCCTCGTCGACGGCGCCGAGGTGCGCATCGGCAAGTTCCGCCTGAACTTCTTCGCGTCGCCCGTCGACCGTGACCAGGTGACCCCGGACCAGGCGATTCGAGGGTGACGGCCGCATCCTCGTCCCGCCCTCGTTCGTCGTCGGCGGGGTATCTCAGCATCGGTCAGGTGCTCGCCCGCCTGACCCCGGAGTTCTCCGACCTCAGCGCCAGCAAGCTGCGCTACCTCGAGGTGCAGGGCATCGTCACGCCCCTGCGCACCGACTCGGGCTACCGCAAGTTCTCGCCGGTGGACCTCGAGCGCCTGCGCACCGCGCTCACGCTGCAGCGCGACCACTACATGCCGCTGGCGCGGATCCGCGAGTACCTCGACGAGCACGGCGCCGGTGCCGGCGGCACGCCGCCGGCCTCGATCGTGACCGCCCCGCGCCGCTACCGTCGCGACGAGCTGCTGCAGGCGGCGGGCGCGCCGGCGGGCCTGCTCAACGACGCCGTCTCGACCGGGCTGATCCCGGCATCCGACAGCTTCGACGACCGTGCCCTGGGCCTGCTGCGCGCGTTGGTCGCGCTCGACGGTCACGGCATCCAGCCGCGCCACATCCGCGGCTTGCGGCAGGCGGCGGAGCGCGAGGTCGCGCTCGTGGAGAGCGCGCTGGCGCCGCTGCTGCGCCGGACGGATGCCGCGTCGCGCGCGCGTGCGGGCGAGCTCGCCCCCGAGCTCGTGCGGCGGCTCGAAGAGGTGCGGGCGGCCGTCGTCCACACCGCGCTGGATCGTCTCACCCCGTGAGTCGAACCGCGACACGCCGCAGGCCCGGATGCGGATGTCGTTGCCGGAGGGCAGGTGCTCATCTACCGTGGAAGCACACACCGGAGTTCGTCGGGAGGCGAGTATGACCGCGGGAGACCTTCCGGGCGAGACGCCGTTCGCCACCGAGCTCCTGTTCACCGACGGCCTGCCGCAGATGGACGACGAGGTCGGCTATCGCGGTGCTGTCGCCGCCCGCGCCGCCGGCATCACGTACCGCCAGCTGGACTATTGGGCGCGCACCGAGCTCGTCGAGCCCACCGTGCGCGGCGCCAAGGGATCCGGGTCGCAGCGCCTCTACGGCTTCCGCGACATCCTCGTGCTCAAGCTCGTCAAGCGCCTGCTCGACACCGGTATCTCGTTGCAGCAGATCCGCACCGCCGTCGATCAGCTGCGCGCCGCCGGCATCCGTGACCTCGCCGGGACCACCCTCATGAGCGATGGGGCGTCGGTGTACCTGTGCACCTCGAACGACGAGGTCATCGACCTCGTCAGCCGCGGTCAGGGCGTGTTCGGCATCGCCGTCGGCAAGGTGCTGCACGAGGTGGAGTCGACGCTGCTCGACTTCGACCCGCAGGCGCCGGACCCCGTCGACGAGCTCTCGGCGCGTCGCGCCGCCCGCTCCGCCTGACCCCGTTTCACGTTTCGACTCCTCGCTGCGCTCGTCGCTCAACGACCGGCGGGATCTGCACCCGGTCGTTCAGCGAGCGAAGCGAGTCGAAACGCAGAGCGAAGCGAGTCGAAACGCTCAGGCGCGCTGTTCGCCGGCGGCGATGCGGCCGGTGCGCATGACGCGGTCCAGCAGCGCGTCGAAGTCGCCCGCGAGCTCCTGAGCGGAGTCGCCGGGCCAGATGTGCAGCGGCTTCGCCGCGCCCTGCGCCTGCTGCAGCGACGTGCGCTCGGGCAGCTGGGGCGAGAGCACGAGCGGCCCGAACATGTCGCGCAGCTCCTTGATGCGGAACTGGTGCTCGATCGACTGCGGGCGCACGCGGTTGACGACGATGCCCAGCGGCTGCAGGCGCGGCGACAGTCCGCGGCGGATCTCCTCGATCGCACGCAGCGCCCGGTCGGCGGCGGCGACCGAGAACAGGCCCGGCTCGGTGACGACGATGACGCGATCGGATGCCGCCCACGCCGTACGGGTGAGGGCGTTCAGCGACGGCGCGCAGTCGATGAGGACAAGGTCGTAGTCGGCCTCGATCGTGGCGAGGGCCTCCTCGAGCTTCCACACGTCGCGGACGCTCGGGTGCGGGCCGTCGAAGTTGATGGCCGAGGGGCTGCCGATCATGACGTCGATCGTGCCCGGGTGCACCTTCGCCCAGCCGCTGGAGGTGATCGCCTGACGGACGACCTTCTCCTTCGGGTTGGCGAGCACGTCGGCGACGTTCAGACGCCCGGCGACCTGGATGTCCATCCCCGTCGACACGTCGGACTGGGGGTCGAGGTCGACGACGAGAGTCCGCACGCCCCTGGCGAACGCCGCGGAGGCGAGACCCAGAGTCACGGTCGTCTTGCCGACACCCCCCTTGAGTGAGGAGACGGAGAGTACGTGCACGAGGCTCTACGTTACCGTCCCCTAGGCTGTGATCACACTCAGGCACTCGGGGAAGAGGTGCAGATGTTCCGTAAGATCCTGGTCGCGAACCGCGGTGAGATCGCCATTCGCGCATTCCGGGCGGCCTTCGAGCTGGGAGCGCGCACCGTCGCGGTGTTCCCCTGGGAGGACCGGGGTTCGCTCCACCGGCAGAAGGCGGACGAATCGTACGAGATCGGCGAGCAGGGTCATCCGGTCCGCGCCTACCTCGACGTCGACGAGATCATCCGCGTCGCCCTCGCCGCCGGCGCCGACGCCATCTACCCGGGCTACGGCTTCCTCTCCGAGAATCCGGAGCTCGCCGCGCGCGCCGCGGAGAACGGCATCACCTTCATCGGCCCGCCCGCGCGGGTGCTCGAGATGGCGGGCAACAAGGTCACCGCCAAGGAGCACGCCATCGCGGCGGGCGTCCCCGTGCTGCGCTCCACGCTGGCATCCGACGACGTCGACGCGCTCGTCGCCCAGGCGGACGGGATCGGCTTCCCGATCTTCGTGAAGGCCGTCGCCGGCGGCGGCGGCCGCGGCATGCGGCGCGTCGAGACCGCCGGCGAGCTGCCGCCCGCCATCGCGGAGGCGTCGCGCGAAGCCGCCGCCGCGTTCGGCGACGGCCGCGTCTTCCTCGAGCAGGCCGTCATCCGGCCGCGGCACATCGAGGTGCAGATCCTCGCGGATGCCGCGGGCGAGACCGTCCACCTCTACGAGCGCGACTGCTCCGTGCAGCGCCGCCACCAGAAGGTCATCGAGATCGCGCCCGCGCCGAACATCGACCCCGCGATCCGCGATGCCCTCACCTCCCACGCGGTCGCGTTCGCCCGTTCGATCGGCTACGTCAACGCGGGCACCGTGGAGTTCCTGCTCGAGACGGCAGGCCCCCGCACCGGCGAAGCCGTCTTCATCGAGATGAACCCCCGCATCCAGGTCGAGCACACCGTGACCGAGGAGGTCACCGACGTCGACCTCGTGCAGTCGCAGATGCGCATCGCCGCCGGCGAGACCCTCGCCGAGCTCGGCCTCCTGCAGGACGCGATCCAGCTCCGCGGCGCGGCGCTGCAGTGCCGCATCACGACGGAGGATCCGGCGCAGGGGTTCCGGCCCGACACCGGCCGCATCACGACGTACCGGTCGCCCGGCGGCGCCGGGATCCGACTCGACGGCGGCACGACCGCCGCGGGGTCGCAGATCAGCCCCCACTTCGACTCCATGCTCGCCAAGCTCACCTGCCGGGCGCGCGACTTCCCGTCGGCGGTCACCCGCGCCAAGCGGGCCCTCGCCGAGTACCGGATCCGCGGCGTCGCGACCAACGTGCCGTTCCTGCGCGCCGTGCTCGCCGATCCGGCGTTCGCCGCCGGCGACCTGTCGACGTCGTTCATCGACGAGCGCCCCGAGCTGCTGACCAGCAACCCGTCGCGCGACCGCGCCACGAAGCTGCTGAACTGGCTGGCCGACGTCACGGTGAACCGCCCGTACGGTGAGAAGCCGCTGTCGGTGTCGCCGGGAAGCAAGCTGCCCGAGATCGACCTCACGGTCCCGCCGCCCGCCGGCAACCGTGACCGGCTGCGCGAGCTCGGCCCCGCCGGCTTCGCCGCGGCGCTGCGCGCCCAGACGGCCCTCGCCGTCACCGAGACGACCTACCGCGACGCGCACCAGTCGCTGCTTGCGACGCGCGTGCGTACCCGCGACCTCGTCCGCGTCGGGCCGCACGTGGCGCGCATGACGCCGCAGCTGCTGTCGGTCGAGGCGTGGGGTGGGGCGACCTACGACGTCGCGCTGCGCTTCCTCGCCGAGGACCCGTGGGAGCGGCTCGAAGCGATCCGTGACGCGATGCCGAACATCCCGATCCAGATGCTGCTGCGCGGGCGCAACACCGTCGGCTACACGCCGCGTCCCACGGCCGTCACCGACGCGTTCGTGGCCGAGGCGGCATCCAGCGGTGTCGACATCTTCCGCATCTTCGACGCGCTCAACGACGTCGACCAGATGCTGCCGGCGATCTCCGCCGTCCTCGAGGCCGGCACCGCCGTCGCCGAGGTCGCCCTCTGCTACACGGCCGACCTGCTCGACCCCGCCGAGAAGCTGTACACGCTGGACTACTACCTGCGACTGGCCGAGCGCGTCGTGGCATCCGGCGCCCACGTGCTGGCGATCAAAGACATGGCGGGCCTGCTGCGCCCCGCCGCCGCGGCGAAGCTCGTCACGGCGCTGCGCGAGCGGTTCGACCTTCCCGTCGCGGTGCACACCCACGACACCGCCGGCGGTCAGTTGGCGACGCTGCTGGCCGCCAGTGCGGCCGGCGCCGACGCGGTGGATGCCGCGGCCGCCCCGCTCGCCGGGACGACCAGCCAGCCCTCGCTGTCGGCGCTCGTCGCGGCCCTCGCCCACACCGACCGCGACACCGGGCTCGATCTGCAGGCCGTCAGCGACCTGGAGCCCTACTGGGAGGCGGTGCGCCACCTGTATCGCCCGTTCGAGTCGGGTCTGCCCAGCCCCACCGGCCGCGTCTACCACCACGAGATCCCCGGCGGTCAGCTGTCGAACCTGCGCCAGCAGGCGATCGCGCTGGGTCTCGCCGACCGGTTCGAGCGCATCGAGGACATGTACGCGGCCGCCGACCGCATCCTCGGCCGCATCCCGAAGGTGACGCCGTCGTCCAAGGTCGTCGGCGACCTCGCCCTCGCCCTCGTGGCGGCTGACGCCGATCCCGCCGACTTCGAGCAGAACCCGCAGCAGTACGACATCCCCGACTCGGTGGTCGGGTTCATGGCGGGCGAGCTGGGCGATCTGCCGGGCGGCTGGCCGGAGCCCTTCCGCAGCAAGGTGCTGGCCGGTCGGGAGCCGAACGTCGCGATCCCGCCGCTCACCGCCGACGAGGAGGAGGGGCTCGCCGGCGAGGCCGCCGCGCGTCGCCGCACGCTCAACCGGCTGCTGTTCCCCGGCCCCGCCAAGGAGTTCGAGGCGACGCGGGAGGCCTATGGCGACCTGTCGACCCTCGGCACGCCGGACTACTTCTACGGGCTGAAGCCCGGCGAGGAGCACGTCGCCGAGATCGACCCCGGCGTACAGCTGTATGTGGGGCTGGAGGCGATCGGCGAGCCCGACGCGGCCGGCATGCGCACCGTCATGACGACGCTCAACGGCCAGTTGCGGCCGGTGTGGGTGCGTGACCGCTCCATCGCCGTCGACAAGCCCGCTGCCGAGAAGGCCGACACCTCGCGGCCCGGGCAGGTCGCGGCGCCCTTCGCCGGCGTCGTCACCGTCAAGGTCGCCGCCGGCGACACCGTCACGGCCGGTCAGCCCGTCGCCTCGATCGAGGCGATGAAGATGGAAGCGGCCATCACCTCGCCCGTCGGCGGTGTCGTGGAGCGGGTGGTGCTCGCCGCGACGGCATCCGTCGAGGCGGGGGACCTTTTGCTCGTCGTCCGGCCCGCCGACTAGCCTGAGGAGGGGGCGCGGAGCGTCCGTGAGCTTATCGGCCGGCGATCCGGCCGTGATCTGGAGTGTGCAATTGTGACGCCACCTGCGACAAGCGGCAACGAGAACGGGCCGGATGACATCGACCTCGGGGTGCTGGAGACCACCGGCGGGATCGACACGACCCGCATCGGCATCGTCGACGGCGCCACGGCGCAGGTCGATGTGACGCTACCGGCGACGACCGACGAGGACGACCTCGACGACGACGTCGTGCTGGACGACGACGCGACGTTCGCGGCGGATGTCGCGACGGATGCGGTGGTGGATGCCGACCTGGTCACCGTGACGGAGAGCACGGCGCCCGCAGCGGCGGCATCCGCGGCGGCGGTGGCGACGGCATCCGCCGGATCGACGTCTCTGGACGCCGACGCGCACGAGCGCCTACGGCCCCGCACGTCGGAGATTACGCTGCAGTCGCGCCGACTGGGCGACTTCGAGGCGGGACGGGAGAGCAGCGACCTGCTCACCGCCGACCGGCTGCTCGACCCCGCCCACGCGGTGCGTCCCGAGCCGGAGGGTGCGTGGCGACACCTCGTCTACACGCTGTCGGGACGGCGTCTGAACCTCGGCGACAGCAAGCGGGCGCGCGCCCGCAAGGAGCTCGACCGGCGGATCGCCGCGCCGCTGCACGGCGGCGCGAAGTTCGTGCCGGTGCTCTCGCGCAAGGGCGGCGTCGGCAAGACGACCGTGACGACGCTGCTCGGCATGGCGCTGGCCGACGCCCGGGAGGACCGCGTCATCGCGGTCGACGCGAACCCCGACCGCGGCACGCTCGCCGACCGCATCGGCCGCACCAGCGGCAAGACGGTGCGCGATCTCGTGCGCGCTCAGGCGGACGTCCGCGGCTTCAACGACATCTCCGACATCGTCGCGCGCGACCACACGCGGCTGGACATCCTGGCATCCGACACCGATCCGCACGTGTCGGAGGCCTTCAGCGACGACGATTACCGCAGCGTCGCCGAGGTCGCCGCGCACTTCTACTCCGTCGTCCTCACCGACACCGGCACGGGGATCGTCCACTCCGTCATGGGGGCCACGCTCGAGCGGGCCGACGACATCGTCGTGGTGGCGGGCCTCAGCGTCGACGAGGCGCGGCTGGCGTCCGAGACGCTGACGTGGCTGGAGACCAACGGCTTCGCCGACCTGGTGCGCCGCGCCGTCGTCGTGCTCAACACCGCACGGCCCGGGGCCGCGCTGGTGCGCGCCGAGGAGCTCGAGGCGCATTTCGCCAGCCGCGTGCGCACCGTCGTACGCGTGCCGTACGACCCGCACATCGCCTCGGGCAGCGCGATCACGTTCCGCGATCTGCAGCCCGAGACGCGCGAGGCGGCGCGCCAGCTCGCCGCGACGCTCGTGGAGGGCCTCCGTCAGCAGGCTGCGGCCTGATGGCGGTCCGTCCGATCCGGATCTTCGGCGACCCTGTGCTGCGGGAGCCGTGCGCGCCCATCGAGGTGGTGGACGACGGCATCCGCGCCCTCGTGCAGGACCTCCTGGACACGGTGGAGCTGCCGGGACGTGCCGGCGTCGCGGCGCCGCAGATCGGCGTGGGCCTGCGCGCGTTCAGCTACAACATCGACGGCGACATCGGCTACGTGCTCAACCCGGTGCTGGTGGAGGTCGCCGGCGATCCGGTGCCGATGGGGGAGGGATGCCTGTCTGTCCCCGAACTGTGGCACGAGACCCTCCGCCACCCCTGGGCGAAGGTCGTCGGCACGGACCTCGAGGGCCGCGAGGTGGTCCTGGAGGGTGACGGACTGCTGGCGCAGGCGCTGCAGCACGAGACCGACCACCTCGACGGCATGCTGTACCTGTCGCGGCTGAGCCCTGAGGAGCGCAAGATCGCGATGCGCCGCATCCGCGAGAGCACCTGGTTCTGACCCGCGGCGGCGTGCCGGTCGGATGCCGCGCCGCGCTCATCCGTCGCAAAGCGCGCTTACCGGTGGGTATAGCCGCGTTTCGCGACGGATGAGCGAGCGCTGAGGCGAGGGATGCCGGGGCGGCGTCAGCCGCCGAGCGCGACGTTCGTGGTGTTGACGGGCACGTCGTAGAGCTCGTCCACGGCATCCGCGAAGTCCTGCATGATGACGTTGCGCTTGATGCTGAGCTTCGGCGTCAGGTGCCCGCTCGCCTCGGTCCACTCGGTGTCGAGGATCGTGAACTTGCGGATCGACTCCGCCCGCGACACGCTCTTGTTCGCGATGTCGATGGCCCGCTGCACCTCTTCGCGCACCTTGGGGTTCGCGGCGGCATCCTTCAGCGACATGTCACCGGGCAGGCCGTTGTTCGCCAGCCAGGCCGGCAGCATCTCCGGGTCGAGGGTGATCAGCGCCGCGATGAACGGCTTCTGGTCGCCGACGACCACGACCTGGCCGACGATCGGGTTCGCCCGGATCGGGTCCTCGAGCACCGCCGGGGCGACGTTCTTGCCTCCCGCGGTGACGATGATCTCCTTCTTGCGTCCGGTGATCGTCAGGAAGCCCTCGTCGTCGAACGAGCCGATGTCGCCGGTGCGGAACCAGTCGCCGTCGAACGCCGCGGCGGTCGCCTCGGGGTTGCGCCAGTACTCCTTGAACACGTTGATGCCGCGGACCTCGATCTCGCCGTCCTCGGCCAGGCGCACGCCGACACCCGGAAGCACCGGGCCCACCGTGCCGATCTTCGACTTCTTCGCGAGGTTCACCGTCGCCGGCGCCGTCGTCTCGGTGAGGCCGTAGCCCTCCAGGATCGTCACGCCGAGGCTGTGGAAGAAGTGGCCGAGGCGCGGGCCCAGTGGCGCCGAACCCGACACGGCGTACGTCACGCGGCCGCCCATGGCCTCGCGCAGCTTGCCGTAGACGAGCTTGTCGAACAGGGCGAACTTGATGCGGGTGCCCAGCGGCACCTTCTTGCCCTCCTGCAGCAGGCGGGAGTGCTCGATGGCGGTGTGGGCGGCGGCGCGGAAGATCTTGCCCTTGCCGCCGGCCTCGGCCTTCTGCTCGGCGGAGTTGTAGACCTTCTCGAACACACGCGGCACGGCCAGCAGGAACGTCGGCTTGAACGAGCCCAGCGCGGGCAGCAGCTGCTTGGTGTCGGGCTGGTGCCCGGTCTTGACGCCGGCGTGGACGTTCAGGATCGAGATGAACCGCGCGAACACGTGGGCCGTCGTGATGAACAGCAGCGTCGACGCGCCGGGGGTCTGCACGACCTCCTCGAGCGCCTTGGCCGAGTTGCGGGACAGCTCCACGAAGTTGCGGTGCGTGAGGACGCAGCCCTTGGGGCGGCCGGTCGAGCCGGAGGTGTAGATCAGCGTGGCGATGTCGGCCGCGACGGCGAGGCTGCGACGGCGTTCGATCTCGTCGTCGCCGATCTCGGCACCGGCGGCGCGCAGGGTGTCGAGGTCGCCGGACGCCATCGTCCACACCTCGCGGATCAGCGGCACGTCCGAGCGGATCTCGGCGATGCGCGCGGCGTGCTCGGCCGACTCGGCGATGATCGCGACGGCGCCCGAGTCCGACAGGATCCAGCTGATCTGCGACGCGGAGCTCGTCTCGTAGACGGGAACCATGACGGCCCCGGCGAAGAAGAGCGCGAAGTCGACCAGCGTCCACTCGTACGTCGTGCGCGCGATGAACGCGACCTTATCGCCCGGGGCGATGCCCGCGGCGGCGAAGCCCTTGGCCAGCGCGATGACCTCGCGCTGGAACTCCGCGGCGGTGATGTCCCGCCATCCGGGGCCCCCCGCGGCGGTGTCGGGCACCGCGAACAGCGGCAGCGACGGGGTCGCCTTGACACGCTCGACCAGCAGGTCGGCGATGTTCGCCTGCGGGTCGGCGGGGATCACGGCGGGGACTTCGAACTGGACGGCGCTCATGGGCGGCAACTCCTTCGGTACCGGGTGGCGTCGGGCGTGACGGCTGACATCGAGTCTAACTGTTGGTGACACTCAGTCCCGCTGCGCGCGAGGACGGCTATGCACGGTCCACGCGCCCGGTGGGACTGTGCCCTCCACACTAGACTCTCGGATGCCGTTCCGTGCGGGACGGCGGGAGGGAGTGCCGTGCTGAACGTCGGCATCGACATCGGCGGAACCAAGATCGCCGGAGGGGTCGTCGGCACCGACGGGACCATCGTCGAGCGGCTCCGCGTTCCCACCCCGACCGACACCGGCGCGCTCGCGGACGCCGTCGCCGACATGGTGCGCGAGCTGGCCTCGCGCCACGACGTCCACGCCGTCGGCGTCGCCGCGGCCGGCTTCATCGACCGCACGCGCTCGGTCATGCTGCACGCGCCCAACATCGACTGGAACAACGTGCCGCTGCGTGCCCAGTTCGAGCAGCGCATCGGGCGCCCTGTCACCCTCGAGAACGACGCCAACGCCGCCGGCTGGGGCGAGTACCGCTTCGGCGCCGGGCGCGGCTCGGTCGACATGGTCATGGTCACCCTCGGCACTGGCGTGGGCGGCGCGGTCATCACCGACGGGTCCCTGCTCATCGGCGCGAACGGCAGCGCCGCCGAGCTCGGACATCTGCGCTTCGTGCGCGGCGGCCGCCCCTGCGGGTGCGGACAGAACGGATGCCTCGAGCAGTACGCCTCGGGCCGCGCCCTGCAGCGCGAACTCAGCGACATCGCCGACGCCGGCGGCATCGGCGACCGCCTGGCCGCGCACCGCACGCCCGACGGCGTCGTGCACGGCGCGGATCTCGCGATGCTGCTGGCCGAAGAGGATGCCGGTGCGCTCGAGGCCGTGCGCCGCGTCGCGACCGCGCTTGGCGAGGCCTGCGGCGCGTTCCAGGCTGTGCTCGACCCCGAGCTGTACGTCATCGGGGGTGGCGTCGCCGACCTCGGCGAGGTGCTGCTGGAGCCGACCCGCCTGGCCTACGAGACGTCGCTGCCCGGCTTCGGCGAGCGGCCCACGGCGCGCTTCGTCACCGCGAGCCTCGGCAACGACGCCGGACTCGTGGGCGTCGCCGATCTGGCGGGGCTCCGCAGCGCGTGAGCGCACGGCAGGGGATGCGGGGGAGCGCCTGATGTTCTACTGGTTCATGAAGTACATCGTGATCGGGCCCATCGTGAAGGCGATCTTCCGGCCCTGGATCGTCGGACGCGGCAACGTCCCGGCATCCGGAGCGGCGATCCTCGCCTCCAACCATCTGTCCGTGAGCGACTCGATCTTCCTGCCGCTGATGATCGACCGGCCGATGAGCTTCCTCGCCAAGAGCGACTACTTCACCGGGAAGGGCCTCTCGGGCTGGTCGACGCGCATGTTCATGAAGGCGACGGGGCAGATCCCCATCGACCGCACCGGCGGCAAGGCGTCGGAGGACTCCCTCAACACGGGGCTGCAGGTGCTGGGTCGCGGCGACCTGCTCGGCATCTACCCGGAGGGCACGCGCAGCCCCGACGGCAAGCTCTACCGCGGTCGCACGGGTCTTGCGCGCATGGCGTTGGAGGCCCGCGTGCCGGTGATCCCGGTCGTCATGGTCGGCACCGACGACATCATGCCGATCGGCCGCTCCATCCCGCGGATCGGTCGCGTCGGCATGGTCATCGGCGAGCCGCTGGACTTCTCGCGCTTTCAGGGGATGGAGTCCGACCGCTACGTGCTGCGGTCGGTCACCGACGAGATCATGGTCGCGCTGCAGCGGCTCGGCGAGCAGCAGTACGACGACGTGTACGCGTCGACCGTGAAGGACCGCGCGAAGGCCTGATCGGCGGCATGCGAACCCGCATCCGACCCGGCATCCGGCGCGGCTTCCGAACCGGCGATCGTGGTCACCGCGCGCCACTAGACTGAGCGGATGCCCTCCCTGCACGCCGACCTGGATCACTGGCGCTCGCTCCCGATCAAGCAGCAGCCGTCCTGGCCCGACGCGGATGCCGTCGCCGCCGTCTCGGACGAGCTCGCGACCCTGCCGCCGCTGGTGTTCGCCGGCGAGGTGGACAACCTGCGCGAGCGGCTCGCGCGCGCCGCGGCCGGGCAGGCGTTCCTGCTGCAGGGCGGCGACTGCGCCGAGACGTTCGCGGGAGCGACGGCCGAGCAGATCCGCAACCGCATCAAGACGGTGCTGCAGATGGCGGTCGTCCTCACCTACGGCGCGTCGATGCCCGTCGTGAAGATGGGCCGCATGGCGGGACAGTTCGCCAAGCCCCGCTCGAGCGACACCGAGACGCGCGGCGATGTGACGCTGCCGGCCTACCGGGGCGACATCGTCAACGGCTACGACTTCACCGAGGCCTCGCGCACGGCCGACCCGCAGCGGCTGCTGAAGGGGTACCACACCGCGGCATCCACCATCAATCTCATCCGCGCCTTCACGCAGGGCGGTTTCGCGGACCTCCGCGAGGTGCACTCCTGGAACAAGGGCTTCGCGCAGAACCCCGCCAACCAGCAGTACGAGCGCCTCGCGACCGAGATCGACCGCGCGATCAAGTTCATGGAGGCCGCCGGTGCGGACTTCGACGAGCTCAAGCGCGTCGAGTTCTACACCGGGCACGAAGGCCTGCTGATGGACTACGAGCGCCCGATGACCCGCATCGACTCGCGCACGCTCACCCCCTACAACACGTCGGCGCACTTCCTGTGGATCGGGGAGCGCACGCGCGAGCTCGACGGCGCGCACGTGGACTACTTCTCCAAGATCCGCAACCCCATCGGCGTCAAGCTCGGCCCCACGACCTCGCCCGAGACGGCGCTCGAGCTGATCGACAAGCTCGACCCCGAGCGCGAGCCCGGCCGCCTGACGTTCATCACGCGCATGGGCGCCGGCAAGATCCGCGACGCCCTGCCGCCGTTGCTTCAGGCGGTGAAGGATGCCGGGGTGACCCCGCTCTGGGTCACCGACCCCATGCACGGCAACGGCATCACGACGCCGACGGGCTACAAGACCCGCCGTTTCGACGACGTGGTCGACGAGGTGCGCGGATTCTTCGAGGCGCACCGCGCCGTGGGGACCTTCCCCGGCGGCATCCACGTCGAGCTCACCGGAGACGACGTCACGGACTGCCTGGGCGGCAGCGAGCAGATCGACGAGGCCACCCTCGCGACCCGCTACGAGAGCCTGTGCGACCCGCGGCTGAATCACATGCAGTCACTCGAGCTCGCCTTCCTCGTCGCCGAAGAGCTCGAGAAGCGCTGACCCGCCCGGTCGGGGTGCACGCAGCATCCCTCCCGCGTGGCGCGATGCCCCGACGGGTATCCGGGAAGCGTCCCGATCAGCGGGTCGCGATGACCAGCGAGACCTCGGTGTTCTTCACGACCATCGATCCCGCCTTCGGATCCTGCGAGGTGACGCGCGTCGTCTCATCGGGGAAGAGATCCCAGGGCCCGAAGTACGTCACCCGGAAGCCGGCGTCGGCGAGCTCCTTCTTGGCTTCGTCGCGTGTCATCCCTGTGACGTCCGGCACCGCGAACAGCGGCGGGCCGGTCGACACGACGATCGTCACGGTGCCTCCCGGCTGCAGCCCCTCGGGCACGTCGACTCTGATGACGTCGCCCTTGTCGACGTCATCGCTCGACTCCTCGGCGCGGTCGACGACGAGGTCGGCGGCTTCCAGCGCGCTCTTCGCGTCGCTCTCGCTCTGTCCCGCGACGTCGGGCACCGGGCCCACCGACACGTCGAACGAGACGGTCGAGGTCTCCAGCGCCGTGCAGCCGTCGGTGCATGAGAGGGGGTCGCCGCCGCCGGGCGGCGTGATCGTCGCCGCGATGACGGTACCGGCGGGGGCGTCGCTGAAGTAGCGTGCGGGGTCGCCCGACGACGTGATGTACAGCTTCGCGAGCGACTGCGTCGCGGCATCGAGCGTCTGTCCCGCCAGGGCGGGGATGTCGTGCGACTGGGGGCCGAGCGAGATGATCACCGTCACCTGCGCGTCTTTGGCCAGGCGGGTGCCGGATGCCGGGTCGGTGCCGATCGCCTGCCCGAGAGGGACGTCCCTGCTGTAGTCCTGTCCCGGCACGGCGACGAGCGCGTGCTCCGCGAGGATGCCGGTGGCCTCCTCGATCGTGCTCCCGGTGACGTCGGGCACCGCGACGAGCGATCCCGGCCCGGAGCCGAACCACCAGCCGGCGCCGCCGGCGAGGCCGGTCAGCAGCAGCACCAGCGCGACCAGCCACGCGCCCTTGCGGGTGTTGCGGCGGGCGCGGCGCCGCAGGCGCGTGGCGTTGTCGACGTCGTCGGTCACCGTCGGCGCGGTGAACGTGCCGGGCATGACCTTGGTCAGCTCGCCCGAGTCGACGCCCTCGTCGACCGCGACGATCCCGGGAGCCGGCGCGCGCACGACGTGCGGGAACACGCCGAGCTCCTTCTCGATCTCGCGCAGGCGGTCGAGCATGACCCGGGCATCGGTCGGACGGTCGTCGGGGTTGCGCTCGGTCGCCCACATGACGAGCTCGTCGAGCTGCTCCGGGATGGCGGGGTTCTTCGCGCTCGGCCGCGGCACCGAATCGGTCGCGTGCTGGTAGGCGATCTGCATCGGCTGTTCGCCCTTGTAGGGCTGCTCGCCGACGAGCATCTCGTAGAGCATGATGCCGAGCGCGTAGATGTCGCTGCGGGCATCGGCCGTGCCGCGGGTGACGAGCTCGGGGGCGAGGTAGGCGATCGTGCCGAGCAGCATCTGCCCCGTCGCGGTGTTGGCACTCGTCGCGCGTGCCAGGCCGAAGTCGCCGATCTTGATGCGGCCGTCCTCGGCGAGCAGCACGTTCTCGGGCTTGACGTCGCGGTGCACGATGCCGGCGCGGTGCGCGGCCGCGAGGCCCGACAGCACGGCATCCATGATCGTGATCGTCTGCGGGATCGACAGGCGCTTCTGCTCGCGCAACAGCTCGCGCATCGTGATGCCCGGCAGGTACTCCATGACCAGGTACGCCATCTCGCCGTCCTGGCCCTGGTCGAACACGTTCACGACGTGCGGATCGGCCAGCCGCGCGGCGGCGCGCGCCTCTTGGATGAACCGGCTCTGGAACACGGTGTCGTCGGAGAGGTGGCTGTGCATCACCTTGAGCGCGACGCGGCGCTCCAGCCGCAGGTCGGTCGCGACGTAGACCGTGGCCATGCCGCCGCGGGCGATGCGAGCACGCACCCGGTACCGGCCGTCGACCAGACGGCCGATCAGCGGGTCGGTCTGCTGGCTCGTGCTCACCCTGTGATTCTAGGGAGCGGATGCCGCCAGAGCCGGGAGCGCCTCACCCCCGGGCACGCATCAGCCGAGCGCGGCGAGCCACGCGTAGGCCTGCGGCTCCCAGGGGGCATACCGCTCCGGGTAGGCCGAGATCTGCACGGCCTGGGCGGCTGCGCCGAACTCCATGGACTCCCACCCGTCGATGTCGAGCAGGCCCCGCGTGCGGGTTCCGTTCGGGTCGGCGGGGCCGCCGAAGAAGGCCGACGCGGCACGCGCGGGGTCGCTGACCTCGGCCTCCGTTCCCCACCCGGTGCTCGGCCGCTGCTGGAACAGGCCCAGCGAATCGCGGTCGCCCCAGTCGAGGTTCCGCAGCCACGACTCCACCATCGCGGTGGCCAGAGCGATGGCGATGCCCCGGTCTGAGACGCCGAGACTGCGGCCGACCCGGATGATGAGCCGCGCGCTCTCCTGCTGCTCCGCGTCGAGCACGACGGTGGGCGCCGCCGCGGGGGCGGATGCCGCCTCCGGAACGGATGCGGGGGCGGATGCCGGCGCCGGCGCCGCCGAGGGGATCCTCAGGGTCTGCCCGGGGTAGATGATGGCGCCGTCGGCGAGCCCGTTCGCGGCGAGGAGCGCCGCGACGGAGGTGCCGTGGGCGCGCGCGATCGCCCACAGCGTGTCGCCCGACGCGATCGTGTGCGTCGCGGCGGCCGGTGCCGGTGCCGGTGCGGCGGGGGATGCCGCAGCCTCGGTTCCGGGGAGCGCGAGCACCTGGCCGGGGCGGATCAGCGTCGCCGCCCCGAGACCGTTCGCCTGCTGGAGGGCGGCGACCGAGGTGCCGTGGGCGCGGGCGATCGCCCACAGCGTGTCGCCGGACTGCACGGTGTAGGT
>JAEYAG010000018.1 GCA_023451265.1 Actinomycetes bacterium
CCCCAGCCGTGCGAGGCTCGCACTCACGTCGGGCAGCGCACCGCTGGTCGCCGCCGCGACGGCGGCGCGCGCATCGCCTGCCGCCGACTGGAGCGCGGTGGCGGCGATCCACACCCGCGAGGCGGCCCAGCCGAGCGCGACGAGCAGCGCCACGCCCAGCAGCACGGCGGCCAGGACGACGGTGGAGAGGGTGCGATCGGTGCGGGGAGCCGTTCGGGTCACGACCGCCGGCGGCGCACGACGAGCGCACCGCCCATGGCGATCAGTCCCGCTCCGGCAACCCCGACGCCCGCGGCCAGCGCGATGTCGCCACCGGTCGCCGGCAGTGCGGCTCCGGCCGCGGCGGCGGCGCGGATGTCCGCCGGCGCGGTGCGGCAGTTCGGCGACGACGGCGGATACGACAGCGCGACCGCCAGCGAGGGGTTCACCTCGACGGTGGCGGTGATGTCGCGGCGCGTCCACCCGAAGTTGTCGTCGGAGGTGGTCCACTGCCCGTCGACGTACGCCCAGCCGGGCCAGCCGTTGCCTCTGCCGTCCGAGCCCACCGACGCCCCCGGCCACAGCACGCGACCGGTCAGCGGCACGCCGGCGGTCACTGTGCCGAGCGTGAGGGTGGTGGAGCGGGCGCCGTCGCTGAGGACCAGCGTGGCGGTGTGGCCGGTGGACAGGTTCTGCGGATCCACCAGGAGCACCGAGTAGTCGATCCACGGCGCGTCGGCCGCGCACGACGGCGCGACCGTCGTCCCCGCCAGCGTCGGCTGCTGCGGCGTGCGCGGCGTGTAGCCCAGTGTGTCGTCGGCGGTGCCGGCGGTGTCGCCGGTGCCCGCGGAATCGGTCGCACCCGGTGGCTCGTCGACGGCGGATGCCGCCAGTGGCGCCCCCACGACGAGCACAGCTGCGGCAATGAACGACAGAATCATCTTGCGCATGATGCGGGCCCCCCAGCCCCTACCGGGCCTCTTCCCCAAGGGACCCGTTGCGCACACGGTACCACGGGCGGCGGCTCCGCGCGCCCCATTGGTACGATTGCGTTGCGAATGGGTCGGCTGGACGGTCGCGTGGCGGGGTCACCCGCACCGAGGAACGTCCGGGCTCCACAGGGCAGGGCGGTGGGTAACACCCACCCGGAGCGATCCGCGAGACAGTGCCACAGAGAGCAGACCGCCTCGGCGTCAGCCGGGGTAAGGGTGAAAGGGTGGCGTAAGAGACCACCGGGGTCGTGGTGACACGACCCGCACGGTAAACCTCGCCCGGAGCAAGGTCAGACAGGGGATGCCGACGCGGCCCGCCGAGTCCCCGGGTAGACCGCTGGAGCGGCACGGCAACGTGTCGCCGAGAGAGATGACCGTCCACGGAGCTTCCGCTCCCGGACAGAACCCGGCGTCCAGGCCGGCCCATTCGCCCCCTCGACCGCCGACACGACCGGGCACCCCGGTCACCGCCGGTCGTGGTCGCCGCAAACGTGGTCGCGGCGCGTCCGGTCAGGTCGTGGTGTCGACGAGGTTCTGCGCGGCGCCCTGCGCGTCGGTGCCGGTCTCCTGCGCGAGGGCGAGCGCCGCGGCGCCGATGATCCCCGCGTTGTTACGGTGCACGGCGGGGACGATGGGCGTCTTCAGCGTCAACAGCGGCAGGAACTCGTCGGCGTGCTTCGACACGCCGCCGCCCACGATGAACAGGTCGGGGCTGAGCAGGAACTCCAGGTAGTCGTAGTACCACTGCAGGCGCTTGGCCCACTTCTTCCAGCTGAGCTGCTCGCGCTCCATCGCCGAGTAGGCGGCCCACGCCTCGGCATCCGACTTGTGATTCGCACGCTGCAGGTGCCCGAGTTCGGAGTTGGGGATGAGGACGCCGTTGTGCAGCATGGCGGTGCCGATGCCCGTGCCGAGCGTCGTCAGCAGCGCCAGTCCCTTCACGCCGCGCGCGGCGCCGTAGCGCGCCTCGGCAACGCCGGCGACGTCAGCGTCGTTGGCGAAGTGGATCTCGCGACCGAGGCCGTCCTCGAAGAAGCGCTCGGCATCGAATCCGATCCACGTGTCGGCGACGTTCGCCGCCGACATGGTGCGTCCGTTCTTGACGATCGCGGGGAAGGCGACGCCGAGCGGAATGTCGGCGTCGGTCACGCCGAGGGTGTCGAGGACGCTGCGGACGGCCGCGAGCACGTCGTCGGGCTCCGCGCCGGCCGGGGTCGCGACCTTCACGCGGTCGCTGAGAAGCTGCCCGGCTTCGAGGTCGACGAGCGCCCCCTTGATGCCGGTGCCGCCGATGTCCACTCCGACCGCACGGGTCGCCTTCGTCGTCATGCTCCCAGCCTATCCAGCGCGGCAGCCCGGCTCGTTAGGATCGGACCGACCGCTCTGGAAAGGAGCACGCGATGTCCCGTGGCGAAGACAAGTACTGGTACAACCTCAACACCGGTGAGGTCGAGCGCGGATTCGAGTCGCCCGCGCCGGACCGCGCCGGACCATTCGACACCGCGGAGGAAGCCGCCAAGGCGCCGCAGGTGATCGCCGAACGGTCGCGCGCGTGGGCGGAAGAGGAAGCCGAAGAGGACCGATAGTCTGGCCTTCGGCCCGGCCGCGCCCGCGCGGTCGCTTGTGAGAGGACGCGATGGACAAGCAGCGTGACTTCGTACTGCGCACGATCGAAGAGCGGGGCGTGAAGTTCGTCCGCCTCTGGTTCACCGACGTCATCGGCACGCTCAAGTCGGTCGCCATCGCGCCCGCCGAAGTCGAGGGCGCCTTCACCGAGGGTCTCGGCTTCGACGGCTCGGCCATCGAAGGCCTCACCCGCTCGTACGAGTCGGACCTGCTGGCACACCCCGACCCCACGACGTTCCAGACGCTGCCCTGGCGCGGAGAGATCGACCCGACCGGTCGGATGTTCTGCGACATCACCACGCCCGACGGCCAGCCCGCCGTGGCCGATCCGCGGCACGTGCTCAAGCGCACCCTGGCGAAGGCGGCCGACGCCGGTTTCACGTTCTACACGCACCCCGAGATCGAGTTCTACCTGCTGAAGTCCTCCTCGTTCGGCCCCGACGGTCCCGAACCGGTCGACTCCGCCGGCTACTTCGACAACGTGCCGGGCGGGACGGCGCACGACTTCCGCCGGCGCAGTGTCCGGATGCTGGAGGACCTCGGCATCTCGGTTGAGTACAGCCACCACGAGGGCGGCCCCGGTCAGAACGAGATCGACCTGCGCTACGCCGACGCCCTCGCCACGGCGGACAACATCATGACGTTCCGCACCGTTGTCAAGGAGGTGGCGATCGAGCAGGGCGTGTACGCGACGTTCATGCCGAAGCCCCTGTCGGGCAAGCCGGGCAGCGGCATGCACACGCACATGTCGCTGTTCGAGGGCGACCGGAACGCCTTCTACGAGGAGGGCGCGCAGTACCAGCTCTCCCAGACGGGGCGGCAGTTCATCGCCGGTCTGCTCACCCACGCCAACGAGATCGCCGCCGTGACGAACCAGTTCGTCAACTCGTACAAGCGCCTGTGGGGCGGCGACGAGGCGCCGAGCTTCATCTGCTGGGGCCACAACAACCGCTCCGCGCTCGTCCGGGTTCCGATGTACAAGCCCAACAAAGGCCAGTCCACGCGGGTCGAGTACCGCGCGCTGGACTCCGCGGCAAACCCGTACCTCGCGTTCGCGCTCATGCTCGCGGCGGGCCTGAAGGGGATCGAGGAGGGCTACGAGCTGCCCCCGGAGGCCGAGGACAACGTCTGGTCGCTCACCGACTCCGAGCGCCGCGCGCTCGGCTACGCGCAGCTGCCGGCGAGCCTCGACCACGCCCTGGAGTACATGGAGGACTCGGAGCTCGTCGCCGAGACGCTGGGGGAGCAGGTCTTCAACTACGTGCTGCTGAACAAGCGCCGCGAATGGCAGGAGTACCGCGCCCAGGTCACCCCGTTCGAGCTGAAGAGCAACCTGGAGATGCTCTAGCCCGATGAGCTCCAGCGAGCGCACCTCGGTACGGACGCTGCTGGCGCGCGACGGCTTCAGCGAGCTCGGCGACGCCGACCGGCTGCTCACCGAGCTCGCCGACCTCGTCGGGATCACCCGTGAGGACCTGCTGGTCGGTGCCGACCGGGCCGCCGACCCTGACGCCGCACTGGAGTCGCTGGTGCGGGTCGCGCGGCGCGATCCCGCGGCGGTCACGCACGCGCTGCGGCGCGTGGGCGTCACGTTGTGGCAGCTGCTCGGAGCCTCCAGCGGGTTCGGCGACTTCTACCTGCGGCATCCCGCCGAACTCGCCCACGTCGGTGCGGGGGAGGCGCTGCCCACTGCCGACGAGCTGCGCGCGGAGCTTCTCGAGGCCGTCGAGGCGGATGCCGACGGTTTCGCCGCGAGCGGCGACGAGCGCGCCTGGGTCGCGCTCCGCGTGCGCTACCGGCGCCTGCTGGCGCGCATCGCGGCCTACGACCTCGGCGCGACGGATGCCGTCGCGGTGCTCGCCGACGTCGCCGCTGCGCTGGCGGATGCCGCCGGCGCGGCGCTGGAGGCGTCGCTGTGCGTCGCCCGCGCTCGCGTCGCCTCCGGCGGAGCCGGTGCCGGCTTGTTCCCGCGCGACCAGGTGGCGCAGACGCGTCTCGCGATCATCGGGATGGGCAAGACCGGCGCCCGCGAGCTCAACTACGTCAGCGACGTCGACGTCATCTTCGTCGGCGGGGGCAGCGACGAACTCGTCGAGCAGATCGGCGAGAGCCGCGTCATCGACATCGCCACGCGACTCGCCGTCCAGACGATGCGCGGCATCTCCGGCATGGAGATCGAGCCGCCCCTGTGGGAGGTCGACGCGAATCTGCGGCCCGAAGGCAAGCAGGGCGCTCTCGTGCGGAGCCTGGACTCACACCTCTCGTACTACGAGCGGTGGGCGAAGAGCTGGGAGTTCCAGGCCCTCTTGAAAGCTCGGCCCCTCGCCGGCGACCGCATGCTCGGCGAGGCATATGTCGCGGCGGTGCAGCCGAAGGTGTGGACGAGCGCGGCACGAGAGAACTTCGTCGACAGTGTGCAGCGCATGCGCGAGCGCGTCACCGAGCACATTCCCGCGGCCGACGTGCCCTATCAGCTCAAGCTCGGTCCGGGCGGCATCCGCGATATCGAGTTCACTGTGCAGCTGCTGCAGCTCGTCCACGGTCTGAGCGACGAGGCGATCCGTCAGCGGGGGACCCTCGACGCGCTCGAGGCGCTCGTCGCCGAGGGCTACATCGGCCGCGGCGACGCCGCCGCGTTCGCGCACGACTACCGGGTGCTGCGGGTGCTCGAGCACCGCGTGCAGCTGCGGGACCTGCGCCGCACCCACCTCATGCCGGCCCAGCCCGACGGCCTGCGGGTCCTCGCGCGCGCCTCAGGGCTCGCCGACAGCGGACCGGGCGTCTGGGAGCTGTGGGAGGGGATCAAGCGAGAGGTGCGCGAGATCCACGTGCGCCTGTTCTACCGGCCGCTGCTCTCGGCGGTGGCGTCACTGTCGTCCGACGAGCACCAGCTGTCGACACAGCAGGCGCACGACCGCCTGGCCGCGATCGGTTTCCGTGACCCGGCCGGCGCCCTGCGTCACATCGGCGCGCTCACCGGCGGACTCAGCCGCAAGGCGACGATCCAGCGCCACCTCATGCCGGTGATGATCCGGTGGTTCGCCGACGGCGTCGACCCCGACTACGGGCTGCTCGCCTTCCGCCGCATCAGCGAGCGGCTGGGGGACACACCGTGGTTCCTGCGGATGCTGCGGGACTCGTCCGGGGCGGCCGAGCGGCTGACCCGCGTGCTCTCCGGTTCGCGCTACATCGGCGAGCTCATGGAGTGGATTCCGGAGTCGGTCGCATGGCTCGACTCCGACGAGCTGCTGCGTCCGCGCGGCGGGGTGCTGCTGCAGGAGGAGGCCCGCGCGATCCAAGCCCGTCACGGCACCGTCGTGGAGGCGATGCGCGCCGTGCGCGCGCTGCGCCGACGCGAGCTGCTGCGGCTCGCGTTCGGGGCGGTGCTCGGCACGCTCACGATCGACGAGCTCGCCGCGGGGCTGACGACGGTGAGCGAGGTGACGATCCAGGCGACGCTGCGCGCCGTGCGCCGCGAGGTCGTGCCGGCCGAGGATGCGGCGCTGGACTTCTCGGTGATCGCGATGGGGCGCTTCGGCGGTGGCGAGCTCGGCTTCGGCTCCGACGCCGACGTGCTCTACGTCTACGAACCCAACGGCGTGGACCCGCAGCGCGCCCACGAACTCGCCCTGCAGCTGGTCGCCGGCATCCGGACCTACTCCGAGGATCACCGTGTGCCGTTCGACCTCGACGCCGACCTGCGGCCGGAGGGACGCAACGGACCGCTCGTGCGGTCGCTCGACTCCTATGCCGAGTACTACCGCCGCTGGTCGCTGTCGTGGGAGGCGCAGGCGCTCCTGCGCGCGCGGGGCATCGCCGGGAGCGTGAAGCTCATCGGCCGGTTCATGGCGATCGCGGACGAGGTGCGCTACCCCGCCGAGGTGAAGCTGCAGGATCTTCGCGAGATCAAGCGCATCAAGGCGCGCGTCGAGAACGAGCGACTGCCGCAGGGGGTCGACCGCACGCGGCACCTGAAGCTCGGCCCGGGAGGGCTCAGCGACGTGGAGTGGCTCGTGCAGCTGCTGCAGCACGCGCATGCGCACCGCATCCCCGCGTTGCGGACGACGTCGACCCTCGACGCCCTCGAGGCCGCCCGCGAGGCGGGTCTGGTTCCGGATGCCGCGGCCGAGCGCCTCCGCGAGGCGTGGCGCCTGGCGAGCCGGCTGCGGTCGGCCAACACGCTGCTGTCGGGGCAGACGAGCGACGTCCTGCCGGTCGACCGGGGCAAGCTCGACGGGATCGGCCGCCTGCTGGAGTACCCGCCGCGGTCGGCGACGCTCGTCGAGGAGGAGTGGCTGCGCACCGCCCGCCGGGCCCGCCGGGTGTTCGAGAAGCTCTTCTACGGCTGAACCGCGGCATCCGCACCGCCGGATATCACCGGCACAGGAGAAATCACGCACACAGGACGTGGTGACGTCACCACGTCCTGTCTCGATGATTTCTCCTGTCTCCGTGAGGCACACACGGCGAACGCCCCGGCATCCGATGAAGGATGCCGGGGCGTTCGATCGTGGTGAGCTCAGACCCCGAAGTACAGCTCGTACTCGAAGGGGTGCGGGCGCGCCGCGAGCGGCTTGATCTCGTTCTCGATCTTGTACTCGATCCAGGTCTCGATCAGCTCGGGCGTGAACACGCCGCCGGCGAGCAGGAACTCGTGGTCGGCGCGGAGGGCCTCCAGGGAGTCCAGCAGCGAGTTCGGCACCTGCGGGATGTTCTTCGCCTCCTCGGGCGGCAGCTCGTACAGGTCCTTGTCGACCGGCTCGTGCGGCTCGATGCGGTTCTTGATGCCGTCCAGGCCCGCCATCATCTGCGCCGCGAAGGCGAGGTAGGGGTTACCCGAGGCGTCCGGCGCGCGGAACTCGATGCGCTTGGCCTTGGGGTTCGAGCCCGTGATCGGGATGCGGATGGCCGCGGAGCGGTTGCCCGCCGAGTAGACCAGGTTGACGGGCGCCTCGTAGCCCTTGACCAAGCGCTTGTACGAGTTCAGCGTCGGGTTGGTGAAGGCGAGAACCGCGGGGGCGTGAGCGAGCAGACCGCCGATGTACCAGCGGGCGATGTCCGACAGGCCGCCGTAGCCCTTCTCGTCGTAGAAGAGGGGCTTGCCCTCGAGCCACAGCGACTGGTGCGTGTGCATGCCCGAGCCGTTGTCACCGAAGAGGGGCTTGGGCATGAAGGTCGCGACCTTGCCCCACTGCTCGGCGACGTTCTTGACGATGTACTTGAACTTCAGGATGTCGTCGGCCGCGTGCACCATCGTGTCGAAGCGGTAGTTGATCTCCTGCTGGCCGCCGGTGCCCACCTCGTGGTGCGCGCGCTCGAGGATGAGGCCGGCCTCGATCAGGTGCAGCGAGATGTCGTCGCGGAGGTCGGCCGTCTTGTCGACGGGGGACACGGGGAAGTAGCCGCCCTTGTACGGGGTCTTGTTGGCGAGGTTTCCGCCCTCTTCGACGCGGCCGGTGTTCCAGGCGCCTTCCTCGGAGTCGACGGAATAGAACGAGGCGTTCTGCTTCACCTCGTAGCGCACGTCGTCGAAGATGTAGAACTCCGCCTCGGGGGCGAAGAAAGCCGTGTCGGCGATGCCGGTCGACGCGAGGTACTTCTCGGCCTTCTTGGCGACCTGGCGCGGGTCCTTGGCGTAGATCTCGCCGTTGCGCGGGTTGTAGATGTCGAAGAGCATGACGAGCGTCTTCGCCTCGCGGAACGGGTCGAGGTAGGCGGTGGAGACATCCGGGATGAGCTGCATGTCGGACTCGTGGATGTTCGCGAAGCCGCGGATCGACGAACCGTCGAACAGCTGACCGACCGTGAAGAACTCCTCGTCGACTGTCGAGGCGGGGATGTTGAAGTGCTGCTGCACACCAGGCAGATCCGTGAAACGGATGTCGAGGAACTTGACGTCCTCGTCCTTGATGTACTTGAGCACCTCGGATGAATCTTTGAACATGGAGTCTCCAAGATCGGGTGTGGAACACGCCTGACGGGATCAGGCTCGCCTCGAACGCTATCCGGAGCCGGTTGCCCGGCAGTATCACCCATGTTTCGGGGATGTTACGGCGGCCCGGATAGGCTGATTCGGTGACGGCGGACCCTCTCGACAATAGCTATCCCGGCGAGCGTCTGGGGATGCCGATCGCCGGATCCGGCAGTGTCGCGCGGCCCGGCCGCCGCATCGCGGCGCTGGCGATCGACTGGGCCGCCGCGGTGCTCATCTCCATCGCGTTCTTCGCCTACGACTCGTTCGCCACGCTCGTGGTGTTCGCCGCCGTGCACATCCTGTTTCTGCCGACGCTCGGCGGCAGCCCGGGGCACCGCCTCGTCGGGCTGCACCTGCAGCTGGTCGGCGGGGGATGGGTGGGGCTGTGGCGCCCGATCGTGCGCACCGCGCTGCTGGTGCTCGTCATCCCCGCCGTCATCTGGGACGCCGATCAGCGCGGCCTCCACGACAAGGTCGCCGGGACGGTGCTCGTCCGCAGCTGAGCGGCTACTACCGCGGAGGATGCGGGAGATTACCTCGGACGCGGTGCGCGCGCCCGCAACGGGTCGATCCCCTTCGGGATCGGCAGCGACGTCACCGACTGCGAGACCGAGTCCACGCGCTTGACGACGGCGGCCATGGTCGTGCGGTCGACCTTCTTGGGCAGCGACTTGATGGTGGCGGCGAGCTTCGAGATCGGCACGTCGCCCTCGCCGTGCCCGATGTAGAGCACGGTGATCGGCACGCCCGACGCGACGCGCTGCACCTTCATCTTCTCGTCGTTGATGAGACGGGTCAGGCGCCCGCGGGCCCCTTCGCCGACGACGACGACGCCGCCGCGCCCGATGACGCGGTAGACGGCATCCTGCGACTTCGGGTTCACACCGACCGGCATGTCGGAGGCGACCCAGCTGCGTCCGAGCGACGTCGACAGCACGTGCCCCGCCGCTCCCGGGACGCCGTCGAGCTTGATGTACATGGCGCGCGTGGACAGGCGCGTCAGCAGGATCATGGCGCCCAGCAGACCGAACATGAGGCCGGTGACGCCCCACAGGATGATGCTCCACACCGCGACCGGCGGGATGAGGAATCCGACGAGCACGCCGATGCCGATGCCGACGAGCAGCACGGCGATGAGCACCCACGGCAGCCAGCCGAACTCGGCCTTGGTGAAGGTGAACAGGGAACGAAGCTGCGAGAAGAAGCCGGGACGCTTCTCCGTGGCGGGACCGCGGGAGGACATGGCATCCAGCCTACCGGCGTACGCGCCGCGCCACGCGTCGGCATCCATCGCCTCCTGCACAACCGGCCGGGTGGCGGGACTGTCCACAGATCACGGCATCGGCCGGCCGTGCGGCCTGCCGGAAGGGCACACTCGGGGCATGACCCCGCCTTCGCTGCTCGACCCGCCGCCTGCGTTGCGGCGACTGCGCGCCGACGAGGCGCCGTACCCCGGAACGCTGCGCGCCGGCGACCCGCCGACGGTGTGGGTGGAGATCGATGACCTCCCCGAGGAGATCTGGCGCGCCCAGCCGGACGGGCACCTGCTCGTTCCACACGACATCGCACGGACCGCGGCGGGCCACGTCGCGATTCTGCCGCACTGCGTCGAGCGTCTCACCCACCGGCTCGACGAGCGGACCCTGGCGGCGGGCGAGATGGTCACCGTCGCGGTCAGCCTCGTGCGCGGAGCGGTGCAGGCGCAGAGCCTCGCGATCGACGCGGGGCGATGGTGGGTGGATGCCGAGGGCAGACCCGTTCTCGCAGCCGGCGGCCAGGGCCACTGGCTCGATGACACGCTCGCGCTGCTGGAGCGCATGGGCTCGTCGTCGTCCGGCCGACTGCGGCAGGCGATCGACGCCACGAGCGCCGCGCTCTGCGCGAAAGCGTTCACCCCGAGGGACGCGGAGGAGTGCGAGGACGCGCTGTTCGACGCCGCCGAACCGGCCCCGCTCGCGCTGCGCACGCCGCTGCGCGGGCCCGGCACGCTGAGCGTCGCGGCCGTCGAACCCGCGCCGTTGCGCGTGGCGACGCTGCGGCGGGACACGTCTGAGACGCAGGAGGCCGCCACCTCGTGGCTCGCGCGGTTCATGGGCGACGACGTCGCCGAGCGGGTCGGCGCCGGCATCCGCACCCTCACGGCGGTTCCCGCCCGCCTTGCGACGATCCGGGAGCGTCGGCGGGCGGTGTCGCAGGAGCGGCGCGCCCGCACGACGACGGATGCGGTGTCGACC
>JAEYAG010000208.1 GCA_023451265.1 Actinomycetes bacterium
CACGCTGGGCGCGCTGGGTGAGTTCGGCGTGCGCGGCAGCGGCGGCACCGTGTGCCGCATCGGCCTGGTCCTGCGCCGTGGCCGCCTGCTCGACGCGGTACTCCGCGCGCTGCAGTGCGTGGTCGGCGGCGGCGCGGCGTGCCGCGAGATCGGCGGGACGCTCCTCACCGGCGAGCCCGCCCTCGTCGATGAGGCGCTCCGCCTCGCCGAGCAGGGTGCGCGCACGGGCGTCGACGTCCGCCAGCTCGCGCTGCGCGTCGCGCCGGCGCTGCTCGAGGTCGTCGCGGTACTGCTCGAAGCGCTTCGTGCCGAACAGCGTCCGCAACAGCGTCTGCCGCTCGTCGCCGGGCGCCAGCAGGAAGCGCGAGAACTTGTTCTGCGCCAGCAGGATCACCTGCTGGAACTGCTGCGCATTCAGCCCCAGCACGTCGCCGAGCGCCTCGCCGACCGTGCGGGGCTTCGCCGCCCGCCCGACCCAGGTGCCGTCGACGAGCTCCTCGAGCTCCGCGCGCGCGATCTCGGTCGTCACTCCCCCGCCGCGCTTGGCCGGTCGGTCGTACTCCGGAGCGCGCGTCACCCGCCAGCGGGTCTGGCCGACCGTGAACTCCAGCCGCACCTCGGTCGGGTCGGTGAGAAAGCTGTGATCGCTGCGCAACCGCTTCTCGCCGCCCTCGTACCGGGGAACCGTGCCGTACAGCGCGAAGCTCACGCCGTCGAGGATGCTGGATTTCCCCGCGCCGGTGCGCCCCGAGATGAGGAACAGCCCGTCGTCGTCGAACGCGTCGAAGTCGACGACCTGCGTCTCGCGGAACGGTCCGAAGCCGGTCAGCTCGAGCCGGTGCAGCTTCACGCCAGCGCCTCCGCCCGCACCCGCTCGTCGAGCACGTCGCGCAGCAGTTCGCGTTCGGCGTCGGTGGCTCCCTCGCCGTCGCGCACATGGCTGAGGAACGCCTCGACGAGTTCGGCGTCGCTGCGGGCCGCGCGCACGCGCTGGGCGTAGCTGCGCCCGTCGGCGGTGGCGACGGCATCCGGCGCGTGGACGACCTTGGCGCAGTACGGGAACCTCTCCTGCAGGCGCCGCAGGGGGTCGCGGGCGGGCAGGGCGTCGGTGTACTCGACGCACACCCACGCGTCTTCGGCGTCGGCGTGCGCGGCGCCGGTGAGCAGATCGTCGAAGGGACCGCGCAGCGTCACGAGGCGCCGCGGCACCGGCAGCGCGAGCCAGGTCGCGTCGGCGAACCCCTCGGCATCCAGGTCGATCAGCCACGAGCCGCGCGGCTTGTCGCCCTCGCCGAAGCTGTAGTGCAGCGGCGCGCCGGCGTACCGCACGTGCGGGGCGAGCTGCTGCCGGCCGTGGATGTGCCCGAGGGCGACGTAGTCCACCCCCTCGAACGTGGACAGCGGCACCACGTCGAGACCGCCCTGCTGGATGTCGCGTTCCAGGTGCGGCGTCGGCTCGACCCCGGCTGCGAAGCAGTGCGCGATCGCGACGGCGCGCCCGCCGCGGACGGCGAGGTCGTCGCGCACGATCTCCATCGCCCGCTCGAGCACCCCCGCCTGCGACCGGACGCCCGGCCACTGCGCGCGCAGCAGCGCCGGTTCGAGGAACGGGATGCCGTAGAACTGCACCGGCCCGAACGCGTCGGTGACCGTGACCGGGTCGCCGATGCGCGACGTGTCGGTGAGGACGTGGATGCCGTCGCGCAGGAGTGCGGCCTGAAACCCCAGCCGCGCCGCGCAGTCGTGGTTTCCGCTCGTGACGATGACCTGCGCACCGGTGCCGGCGAGGGCGCGCAGGGTGTCGCTGAACAGCGTGTAACAGGCCGCCGCAGGGGTGGCGGAGTCGAACACGTCGCCCGCGACGACGACGACGTCGACCTCGTTGTCGCGGACCTGCGCCGTCAGGGTCTCGAGCACACCGCGCAGCGCATCGAGCGTGGCGTGACCGTGGAAGGTCCGCCCGATGTGCCAGTCGGAGGTGTGCAGGATGCGCATGCTCCCACGCTAAATCGGACCCCCGACATCGCCCGGCAGACCCGCGGCGGACGCCGCGAGAGCGGTCGGCTCAGCGCCGCTGCGCGCGCCGACGGGCGCCCAGGTCGATGACCCCGATCAGCAGCGCCAGGGCCACGAAGATGCCGACGGCCACCATGCCGTACGCGTACGCGTCGTGGTAGACGTCGAGGCCGTGGTGGTCGGCGTCGCTCTCGCGGTAGATCGTCGAGTAGAACAGCGACAGCCCCACGGCCGTCCCGACGGCGGTGCCGATCCGCTGGCCGAGCTGGCCGACCGATCCCGCGAGACCGCCCGACCGCGTGGGGATGTCGGCGAGCGTCAGGGTCTGGTTCGGCGCGACGACGAGGCCCGCCCCGGCCCCCGCGACCGCCATGACACCCGCCATCGCGTACGCCACGGCATCCGCCGGCACGGTGTACGCGACGATCGCGAGCGCGACGATGCTGACGAGCACGATTACGAGGCCGCCGACGACGAGGGGACGCCCGAGGCGCCCCACGAGGTTGCCGCCGATCCACGCCGATCCGGCGCTGACGACGGCGAAGCCGATCGAGACCATGCCCGCGTACACCGGCTCGAGGCCCACGCCCGCCTGCAGGAACAGCGTCGTCAGCAGGAACATCGCCGGGATCGCGGTGAAGTAGGTCGTCACGACGAGCGTGCCGTTGCGGAACGACGAGATCGAGAACAGCCGGAAGGGCACGAGCGGTGACCGACCGGATGCCGCGTACCGCCGTTCCCACCAGGTGAACGCCGTCGCGGACACGACGAACAGCACGAGAGTCCACCAGCGCCGCGGATCGTCGTCGGGCGAGCCCGTCGTGAACAGGAACGGCCACATCAGGGTCACGATCGTGAGCGCGAGGAGCGTCAGGCCGACGGGGTCGAGCTGCAGCTTTCCGGGCGTGGGGCGCCGCGTCCGCGGCAGCAGGCCCACGACGCCGGCGATGACGATGAGGCACAGCGGCACGTTCATCCAGAAGATCCAGCGCCAGCCGTCCTGCGCGCCCCCGACGGCGATCATGAGTCCGCCGAGGGTGGGGCCGATCGCCGTCGCGATGCCGATCGTCGCACCGAACAGGCCGAACGCCCGGCCGCGCTCCTTGCCCACGAAGATCTGCTGGATCGTCCCCAGCACCTGCGGCATCTGGATGCCGGCGGCGAGTCCCTGCACGAGGCGCCCCGCGATGAGGATCTCGATCGTCGGCGCGAGCGCGCACACGACACTCATCGCGAGGAAGAGGGTGAGCCCGACGAGGAACAGCGTCTTGCGGGAGCGCTGGTCGCCGAGGCGCCCGAACGGGACGAGCGCGAGACCGAACATGAGGACGTAGCCCGACACGACGATCTGCAGCTGCGTGGATCCGGCGCCGAACGCCGTCTCGATCGAGGGCAGGGCGACGTTGACCTTGCTGAGGTCGAGGATCGTGAGGGCGGCGACCGAGACGCACACCCAGAAGGCGCGCCAGCGCTGGGCGTGATCGAGCGGGATGCTGGCGGTGGGCGGCGAGGTCATCGGCTCCAGGCTATGCCCGCCGGACACGTGATGGGACCTCGCCGGGGCGACTTACGACGCCGCACGCTCCGCCCGCTTGGCCGCCTCGAAGGCGCGCAGCGCCTCATACCGGTCGGCGGAGCGCTCGCGCGCCTTCGCCGCCTCTTCGTCGCGGTTCTTCGGCGGGGCGACGGCGACGAGGTCCTCGAGGAGGTGCCGCGTCGCGTGCGCGATGTCGGCGACGGCGCGGTCGAACGCCGCCTGATTGGCTTTCGACGGCTTCGTCGTGCCGGCGATCTTGCGCACATACTGCAAGGCGGCGGCGTGGACCTCGTCGTCGGTCGCGGCGGGCTCGAAGTTGTGGAGGGTGTGGATGTTGCGGCACATGCCCTCACCGTACGCTCAGCATGCGACGTCGACCAGGCTCTAGCCTCGATCCATGCCCACCGACGACAGCCCCCTGCAGGCCGCCGCCGACACGGCATCCGAGGTCGTCGAGAAGGCGACGGATGCCGTGGATCGCGCGATCGACGAGATCGCCGGCGTGCCCTCCGACGACGGCCGCATCGAGGAGTTCACCCACGACGGCGCGACGCTCATCGCCGAGGAGCGTGGCGACCGCACCGCGACCCGCACGTTCGTCCTCGTGCACGGCATCGGCATGGGACGCAAGGTCTTCGCCGACCTGGTGCAGCGCCTCGACGACGACGCCCTCGTCGTCGCGGTCGATCTGCCCGGGTACGGCGACGCGCCCGAGCCGGAGCGCACCCCGGCGATGGAACGGCTCGCCGACCTCGTCGCCGCGTACGTGCGGCACCTGGATCGCGGTCCGGTGATCCTCCTCGGCCACTCCATGGGGACGCAGGTCGTGACGGAGGTCGCGGTCCGCCACCCCGACGCCGTGGAGCGGATCGTGCTCGTCGCGCCCACCGTCGATCGCCACCACCGTCACCCCGTGACGCAGCTGTGGCGGCTGGGGCGCGACCTGCTCGGCGAAAGCGTCGAGGTGCTGCTGCTCGGCGGCCGCGAGTATCTGCGCGCGGGGCCGCATCTGCGCCGCAAGATGCACGCGATGCTCGTGCACCGGCCCGAGCACGCCTACCCGCGCGTCACCGTGCCGGCGCTCGTCGTGCGGGGAGAGCTCGACGTCGTCGTGCCGCAGCCGTGGTTCGACGAGGTCGTCGCGGCCATCCCCGATGCCACCGCGTTCGTGGTCGAGGGGCACCACCACGAGACCCTCATCCGCACCGCCGCGCCGACCGTCGCGGAGCTGCGCCGCTGGCTCGACGGCTGACCGCGACCGGCGCCCCGAGCGCTCAGCTCTCGGACTGCGCGTCGGTCTGCAGATCGGGGTCCAGGCCCGCCTGGATCTCGGCGCTCTCGACGAACTGATCCGGCACGGTGACCGGGTCGGCGCCGGATGCCGCGGCATCCTCCTCGGTCTGCGCGTCGTCCGGCGTGTAGCGGACGCCGTCCTCGACGGCCGATTCCGAGGAACCGTCCGTCGCCTCCGCCCCATCCGTTCCGGGGTCGGCGGCCTGGCCGCTCTCCCAGCCGCCGGCGGGCTCGGCGTTCACGACGCCCTCGGGAAGGTCGTTGCCCATGATGCGCTCCTCACTGTCGTGGGACCACTCTCCCGCGCCGGTCGCGGCGGGCGCAGGGGGTTGACCGCAGCGCGGCGCGCGGGTAGCCCGCGCGATCTCAGCCGGCGCGACGCTGGGCGAGCAGCCCGGCGTGCTCGGGATGCGCGGCGAACCAGTCGGCGACATACCAGCAGACGGGGCTGACGACACGGTCGCCGCGCGCCGCGACATCCGCCACGGCCCGCGCCACCAGCTCGCCCGCGTAGCCGTGCCCGCGGAACGTGGGGATCGTGTACGCCCGCGTCATCGCGAGGGTGCGGCCGTCGTCGCGGTAGTCCAGGACGCTCACGAGGTCATCGCCGCGGTGGAGCGTGTAGCGCGACTGGTCCTTCTCATCCGTGAACGTGAAAGCGGTCATTCCTCCACGGTACGCCCGGTCGCGTCGGACGGGCCGGCGTGCGGCAGCGCGGCGAGCCACGTGTCGACCTCGCGCTGCCCGCGCAGCCGGATCACCGGCTCACCGGCTGCGATGGCGGCCAGCATCCGTTCCCGTTTCACGGGGTAATCCGTCCACGCCCAGCGGACGATGTTCTCGTGCGGATCCCACCGCAGCCAGCTCGACGGTCGCTCGCGGTTGCCGTGCCACAGTTCCTCGCGCGTCACGGCCCGCCGGATCGTCCGGCCGATCACCCGTCGCATCACGACGCGGCGGGGATGGTCGATCCACACGAGCGCGCGTGGGCGTCGTCGAGGTCGCGATGGGTCCAGTGCGCGTCCCAGAACACCGCGTCCAGGTCGAGCCGCGGCAGCCCGGTGCGCGCGGCGACCTCGACGGCGAGACGACTCTTGCCCGACCCGGACGTCCCCACGAGATGCAGGCGACGCGGGGCGCGGGCGGGGTCGGGCATCCGTCGATTCTCTCCCGCCGCCTGTGGCTGAGCAATCTGTCATATTCCGTCATGCGGGCGCCGCGGCATCCGTGCGGTTTGACACATCGCGACGCGGTTCGTCATAATCAGGCGCATGACTGACATCGCACGCACTCTGTCCGCCCGGGAGGCGAACGGAACTGCCGGCATCATGATGCCGCGCGTTGTCATGTGTTGCCGAATGTGTCGCTGACACGGTAAACCCCGCCGGGTGCACCCGCCGCTTCTGACCTGAGTCTTCAGGCGCGCCGTCGCACCCCCGAGCATCCCGAACCGCCCACGACGCACGTTCCGGATCGCTCGCACATCGGCTCTGGGAACCCCTTCCCGCCGGCCACCGCAACACACTCGAACCCGTCGACGCAGCTGCTCCGGGTTCCCCCCAAAGGACACGCCACCATGTCGAACACCGCTCTTCTCGCCCAGCCCACCGCCGTCCGCCACCTCCACGCCGTCGAGACGCCCGCACCGGTCGCCCCGGCTCCGACCACCGGCAGCATCCCCGTCGGCACCGCGCCGCGCGGCTTCGCGCTGTACGTCGGCATCGACGAGGCCAAGGCCGCCGCCGACGGCGTCTCGCTGTCGACGCTGGTCGAGGCGCTGCGCCGCACGCTCGGCGAGCTCGCCCCGCACGCCGAGACCTACGCGACCGTCGCGCTGGCGCCCGTCGGCGCCGGCGGCCGCGATGTCGACGTCGTCCGCCTCGCCCTGCACGAGCCGAGCGCCGTCGCGCGCACGAAGAACGAGCAGCCCGAAGAGGACCACGTCCCCGGCGGCGTCACCATCGACATCTCCCGCCGCCGCGTGCACATCGACGGCGAGTCTGCGGCGCTCACCTTCAAGGAGTTCGAGCCGCTGCAGTACCTCGTGCTCCGCGAGGGCCGCACGATCGAGCGGACCGAGCTGGTCTCGTCGCTGTGGAGCCACGCCGATGCAGATGAGGCGCCCGGCGAGCGCACCATCGACGTGCACGTGCGGCGCCTGCGCGCCAAGCTCGGCCGTTACGAGGACGTCGTGCGCACCGTGCGGGGCATCGGCTACCGGTTCGACCGCCACGCCGACGTCGTCATCCGCTACGGCCACGGCACGCCCTCGCCCGACCGCTTCTGAGCCCGCCGCCCGCGGCCGCCCGCGGCGGCCCGCGCTGGATTCAGCAGTCGCTCGGGCACGGTCATCACACCGAACACCCACCACAACCGACTGCCGAACCGCGGCGCGGCGGATTCGGCAGTCGCTCCGGCACGGTCATCACACCGAACACCCACCACAACCGACTGCCGAACCGGGGCGCGGCGGGGTTGGGCGGCGGGATGTCCGTGGGGGTCGCTTAGGCTGACGGCATGATGAGCGGGGTGCGGATGCCGACGCAGACGCGCGATCCGCGCGCCGCGCCCGACCGGCCCCTCGAGACCGAGTACCGCCCCCGCGTCGCGATCGACGCCCGCCGGGCGATCGCGGCGCAGCAGCGCGGCGCGCACGATCCCTCGCACACCGTGCACGACGGTGTCATCTGGCGGGTCACCCGCACACCCGAGGGCGTCGCGACGCTCGCGATCCGCGTCGAGCGCGACCGGATCCGCGGTGCGGCCTGGGGCCCGGGGGCGGAATGGGCGCTGCAGCAGCTTCCCCGCCTGTGCGGCGCGGCCGACGATCCCGACGGGTTCGAGGCGCACCGGCATCCGCTCATCGCCGACGTCCACCACCGCCACCCGGCGCTGCGCATCGGGCGCACCGACCTCGTCTTCGACGCGCTGGTCAGCGCGATCTTCGAGCAGAAGGTGACGGGGCTCCAGGCCTTCGGTGCCTGGCGCATGATCCTGACCTGGTGCGGCGAGCGCGCTCCGGGACCGACCCCGCGGCCGATGTTCGCACCGCCCGCCGACTGGCACCTGATCCCCAGTTGGACCTGGCACCGCGCCGGCCTCGAACCACCGCAGGCGAAGACGATCGTGTCCGCCGCGGGGCGCCGCGCCTCGATCGAGCGCGCCGCGGCATCCGCGACGGACGGCGACGCACGCGACCGCGTCTTCACGAGCCTGCCGGGTGTCGGCGTCTGGACGAGCGCGGAGACCCGCATCCGCGCCTTCGGCGACGCCGACGCCGTCAGCGTCGGCGACTACCACCTGTGCCACCAGGTCGGCTATGCCCTCACCGGCCGCCGGGTCGACGACGACGGCATGTGCGAGCTGCTCGAGCCGTGGCGCGGCCACCGTCAGCGCGTCATCCGCCTGATCGGGCTCAGCGGCGCCCTCGAGCCCCGGCGCGGGCCGCGCCTGGCTCCCGAGGATCACCGCCGCCGCTGACCACCTGTGCGCGTGTCACAGACCTCTTGTGCGTGTCGGAGGCCGGGACGACACTGTGCCCATGACGCTCACACTCAACCCCTATATCAACCTGCGCGGCACCGCACGCGAAGCCCTCGAGTTCTACCGTTCCGTGCTGGGCGGCACGGTCGAACTCAGCGAGTTCGCCGACTTTCCCGGCATGGGTGTGCCCGACGACGAACTCTCGCTCATCATGCACGGCCATCTGACCACCGACGACGGGTTCACGCTCATGGTGTCCGACGTCCCGAGCACCATGGAATACGAGGCTCCGGCCGGCTTCTCGGTGTCGATCAGTGGCGAGGATGCCGAGCGGCTCGAGCAATTCTGGAACGGTCTTGCCGACGGCGGCACCGTGGTGCAGCCGTACGAGACCCCGCCGTGGGGCGGGCGGTTCGGCATGCTGAAGGACCGCTTCGGCATCGATTGGATGGTCGCGCTGAACGCGTCGTGACCCCGCTCAGTAGTAGACAGCGAGGCGGCCGCGCGGGCCGTCGACCACGTCGACGGGCGTGTCGAAGATGCCGGTGAGCACGTCACCGCGGATGATCTCGTCAGGGGTCCCGAACGCGACCACCTGCCCGTCTTTCATCGCGCACACGCGGTCGGCGTAGTGCCCGGCGAAGTTGATGTCGTGCAGCACCACGACGATCGTGCGGCCGAGCTCGGCGGCGGCGCGGTGCAGGTGACGCATCATCTGCACGGCGTGCTGGATGTCGAGGTTGTTCAGCGGCTCGTCCAGCAGCACGTAATCGGTGTCCTGCGCGAGCACCATCGCAACGTAGGCGCGCTGACGCTGCCCGCCGGAGAGCTCGTCGAGGTAGCGCCCCTCGAGACCCTGCAGCCCCAAGAAGTCGATCGACCGGTCGATGACCGCCTCGTCCGCGACGGTGAGGCGCCCCTGCGAGTGCGGGTACCGGCCGAAGCCGACGAGCTGACGCACCGTCAGCCGGGTGACGAAGTGGTTCTCCTGCCGGAGCACCGCGACCACCTTCGCGAGCTCCCGCGACTTCGTGGCGGCCACGTCGTGTCCCGCGATAGAGACGGACCCGGCATCCGCCTGGAGGAGACGGCCGATGATCGTCAGCAGCGTCGACTTGCCGGCGCCGTTCGGACCGATGAGTGCCGTGATGCCGCCGGCCGGCAGGTCGAGGTCGACCGGGCCGATCGACACCTCGGTGCCGTAGCGCTTCTCGACGGCGGTGAGCGAGATCACAGGCGCCCCTTTCGCAGCAGATGGATGAGGAAGAACGTGCCGCCGACGATCTCGACGATGATGCCGACGGAACCGGCCGCGTAGAAGACATGCTTGAGCACGAAGTATGCGCCGCCGAGCACGACGAAGCCGATGAGCCACGACATCGCGAACATCCGGCGGTGGTCGTACGTGTCGGCGAGCTGATAGGTGACCATCGCGACCAGGAACCCGAAGAACGTCATCGGGCCGATGAGCGAGGTCGACACGGCCATGAGGATCGAGACCATCAGCAGCGCGACGATCGAGTCGCGCCGCTGCGGTGATCCGAGGCCGAGCGCGATGGGGCGGCCGAGGGCGAGCACGTTCAACCGGCGTGCGCCCCACCACAGGCCCGCGGCGGCCAGCGCTGTCAGCGGCACGGCGATGGGC
>JAEYAG010000258.1 GCA_023451265.1 Actinomycetes bacterium
GCATTCGCACGCCCGTAGCGGCACGGGCGGCCGGATGAGCCCCGCGCGCGGCGCGCCGCCCCGCGCCCGCGCACCGCGCACCCCGCTCTCTCCCGAGCACCGCGCCCGCGCGGGCCTCAGGTGCGGATGACGATGTTCTCCGGCTCCTCGTCGGCGAGCAGGTGCGCGATCTGGCGCTTCACAAGCGCCGCGATGCGCGGGTGCATGGCGCTGGAGGCTCCGCCGACGTGCGGCGCGATGAGCACGCCCGGAAGCCCCCAGAGCGGGTGCCCCTCCGGCAGCGGTTCGGGGTCGGTGACATCGAGCGCCGCGCGGATGCGCCCCGCCCGCACGTGCCGCACGAGCGCGTCGGTGTCCACGAGCGGTCCGCGCCCGACGTTGACGATCAGCGCGCCGTCGGGGAGGGCGGCGAGCTCGGCGTCTCCGATGATGTGCCGCGTCGCATCTCCGCCGGGAAGGGTCAGCACGACGATCTCCGCCGTCGGCAGCAGTTCCGGCAGCTCGTCGATGCCGTGCACGCGGATGCCGTCCTCGTCGCGCGCCCGCGACGCCACCGGCACGAGGTCCACCTCGAAGGGCGCCAGCCGTGCGGCGACCGCCTTGCCGACGCCGCCGTAGCCGAGCAGCAGCACCCGCCGGTCCGCGAGGCTCTGGGCGTAGCGCGGATGCCACACCCCCGCGCGGGTGTCGACGGCGAACGCGTCGAGGTGCCGCTGCGCGGCGAGGGTCAGCCCCACCCCGAGCTCGGCGGTGGAGGTCTCGTGCACAGTCGCGGCGTTGGCGAAGACGATCCCGGGCGGGAGCTTCTCCGCGGTGCCCTCGTAGCCGATGGACTGGCCCTGCACGAGTCGGGTCGTCACCCCCGCCAGCAGCGACAGCCCGTTGCCGTCGGACATGTAGGGCGGTACGACCAGGTCGATGCGGTCGCGCGGGGCTGCGGCATCCATCGCCCATACGATCACCTCGACGCCGTCCGGGAGCGGCTCGAGGTCGCGGGCGAGTTCGGGGCGGGGGACGGAGACGACGAGGCTCATGACCTCGACGCTACCCGGCCGTGCGACGGGCGCGCCCAGTATCCTCGCCCCAGGAGGTGCGCATGATTCCGGAGATCAACTACTGGGCAGTGCTGCTGGCGACGGTGGCCGCCATCGTCATCGGGTCGGTCTGGTACACGCCTCGCGTGTTCGGCGACCGGTGGAAGAAGTGGGGGCAGGTCACCGATCCCGAGACCTCGGCGCAGGCGTGGCTGCCGATCCTGGTGTCGGTCGCGCTGGCGTTCCTGCTGGCCTGGGTGCTCGCCGGCTCCGTGGCGATCGCATGGCACTTCTACGGCGGCGGATACCTCGGCTCCGCGATCGTGACCGGGCTGACGCTGTGGGCCGGCTTCACGGCCGGTCGCTTCATCACGCACGACGTCTTCGCCGGGCGCCCGTCGCAGCTGACGATCCTCAACATCTCCTACGAGCTGGTGCTCGTGCTGGTGATGTCGGTGATCATCGGCGTGTGGCCACCCGCGGGCACCGTCTGACCGGCGGATGCCGCGGCGCGCGGCATCCGTGCGTGTATCGCGCGGCGCGGGTCAGGCCGCGGCGCCCACGACGGCCGCAACCGCCGAGGTGAAGAACGCGAGACCGTCGACGCCGGAGCGCATCGCCTCGGGCGTGTTCGGGCCGAAGCCCGGCTCCACGGCGTGCTCGGGGTGCGGCATGAGCCCGACGACGTTGCCGCGCTCGTTCGTGAGTCCCGCGATGTCGTCGAGCGAGCCGTTCGGGTTGACCCCGACGTAGCGGAACGCCACGAGCCCCTCGCCCTCGATCCGGGCGAGCGTCTCCGCGGAGCAGATGTAGCCGCCGTCGGCGTTCTTCAGCGGAATGGTGATCTCCTGGCCCGCCTCGAAGTGCGAGGTCCACGCCGTAGTCGCGTTCTCGACGCGCAGCCGCTGGTCGCGGCGGATGAACTGCTGGTGGGCGTTGCGGATGAGCCCGCCCGGCAGCAGGTGCGCTTCGACGAGCATCTGGAAGCCGTTGCAGATGCCGAGGATCGGCATGCCGGCGGCGGCGGCATCCTTCACCTCGGCCATGATCGGCGCGAGCGCGGCGATCGCGCCGGCGCGCAGGTAGTCGCCGTAGCTGAAGCCGCCGGGGAGGACGAGGGCGTCGACGCCCTCGAGGTCGTGCGAGCCGTGCCACAGGGCGACGGGTTCGGCGCCGGCGAGGCGGATGGCGCGCTGCGCGTCGCCGTCGTCGAGCGATCCGGGGAAGGTGATGACCCCGATGCGCGTGGTCATTCGACGACCTCGATGCCCACGACATCCTCGATCACGGAGTTCGAGAGCACCTCGTCGGCGAGCTTGCGGGCCACCGCGAGCGTCTCCTCGGAGGCGTCGGCGACGGTCAGCTCGAAGCGCTTGCCGATGCGGACGGCCGAGAAGCCCTCGACGCCCATGCGGTCCAGGGCGCCGGCGACGGCCTTCCCCTGCGGATCCAGCAGCTCGGCCTTGGGCATGACGTCGACGACGATGGTGGGCATTCGAGGCTCCGGGATCTGACGGGAACGGGTCGCCTCCAGTCTACGGGCGCCGCGCTGCCGCGCCGCCGCTGCGGAGCAGGATGCCGGTCCTTGCCGTTACCGAACCGTGACCACCGTATGGGAGCGCTCCATTGACATCCTTGGGAGCGCTCCCGTAACGTCGGGGCTGTCCGGTGAGAGCGCTCCCATCCCGAATCACGCGCTGGGGTAACGGGAAAGCGGCCCACGCACCAGAAACACACCCACAAAGGAGTGACACGTGAACACACGCGCACTGCGACGCATCGGTCTCGTTGCCGGCGTCGCGACCACCTCCGCCATCGTCCTCGCCGGCTGCGCCGGCGGCAGCGGCAGCGGCGCCACCGCAGACCCGAACGAGAAGGTCACGCTGACCATCGCGACGTTCAACGACTTCGGCTACAGCGACGAGCTCCTGCAGGAGTACATGGACGCTCACCCGAACGTGACGATCGTCCACAACAAGGCCGCGACGAGCAACGACGCGCGCGCCAACTACTTCCAGAAGCTCGGCAAGACGGGCCTCGCCGACATCGAGGCCATCGAGGTCGACTGGCTGCCCGAGGTCATGAAGTACTCCGACATGCTCGCGCCGGTGCCCGCCGACCTGAAGGGCCGCTGGCTCGACTGGAAAGAGACGGCGGCGACGGATGCCGACGGCAACCTCATCGGCTACGGCACCGACATCGGCCCCGAGGCCATCTGCTACCGCGCCGACCTCTTCGAGGCGGCGGGCCTGCCCACCGACCCGACCGAGGTCGCGAGCCTGCTCGACGGCGACTGGGCCAAGTACTTCGAGGTCGGCGCGCAGTACGCGTCGGCGACCGGCAAGGCGTTCTTCGACTCCGCCGGCGGCACCTACCAGGGCATGATCAATCAGGTCGAGGCGGCCTACGAGAACCCCGACTCGGGCGAGATCGACATCGACCCGCAGGTCGAGGACCTCTACAACCAGGTGCTCGAGGCCAGCGCGACGCAGTCGGCGCACCTCGGTCAGTGGTCGGACGACTGGTTCGCCGGCCTCTCCAACGGCGCGTTCGCGACGATGCTGTGCCCGGGCTGGATGCTCGGCGTGATCTCCGGAAACGCGGAGGGTGTCGATGGCTGGCGCATCGCCAACACGTTCCCCGGCGGCGGCGGCAACTGGGGCGGCTCGTACCTGACCGTTCCCGCCAACGGCGAGCACGTCGCGGCCGCTCAGGAGCTCGCGGACTGGCTGACCAGCCCCGAGACCCAGATCAAGGCGTTCGAGAACGCGGGCACCTTCCCCAGCCAGAACGACGCGCTGACCGATGACACGCTGCTGGGAAGCACGAACGCGTTCTTCGGCGACGCGAAGGTCGGCGAGATCTTCTCCGAGCGCGCCAAGGCGGTGACGGTGTCTCCGTTCAAGGGCCAGTACTACTTCCAGATCAACGACGCGATGCAGAAGGCTCTGACCCGCGTCGAGGACGGCACGCAGGACAAGGCCGCCTCCTGGGATCAGTGGAAGTCTGAAGTCGACGCGATCGGCTGATCGGATGCCGTGGGTCCGGGCGCTGTGCTCCGGCACCGCCTCCGGGCCCACGGCTCTTCTCCCGGCGAACGCGCCGGCACCCGGCATCCCCCCATCGCACACCTGGATCGAGGCACGACGTGAGCGCGACGGCGACCAAGCGCATCGGGTTCGGCACCAAGCTGAGCTCGTGGGACCTCAAGGTCTCGCCCTATCTGTACATCTCCCCGTTCTTCATCCTCTTCGTGATCGTGGGACTCTTCCCGATCGGCTACACCGCCGTCATCTCTTTCATGAACTGGGACCTCGTCCGAGGGTCGGGTGAGTTCATTGGCTTCGACCAGTACGGGTGGATCCTGTCCAACCCGAAGTTCTGGATCGCGCTGCGCAACACCTTCAGCATCTTCCTGCTCTCGAGCGTTCCGCAGCTGATCGTCGCGATCTTCATCGCCGCACTGCTCGACCAGAACATCCGCGCCAAGACCTTCTGGCGCATGGGCGTGCTGCTGCCCTACGTCATGGCGCCGGTGGCCGTGGCTCTGATCTTCTCCAACATGTTCGGCGACCAGTACGGGATCGTGAACACCTGGCTCGGCAACATCGGGATCGAGCCCGTGAAGTGGCATTCGAATGCCTTCGCCAGCCACATCGCCATCGCCACGATGGTCAACTTCCGCTGGACCGGATACAACACCCTCATCCTTCTCGCCGCGATGCAGGCGATCCCGCGCGACTACTACGAGGCCGCGACGGTGGACGGTGCCGGCAAGGCACGTCAGTTCTTCTCGATCACCCTGCCGAGCCTGCGCCCCACTCTCATTTTCGTCATCATCACCTCAACGATCGGCGGACTGCAGATCTTCGATGAGCCCCGCATGTACGACCAGTACGGCACCGGCGGGGCGAACTCGCAGTGGCTGACGATCACGCTCTGGCTCTACAACATCGGCTGGGGCGAGTGGAACTTCGGCCGAGCTGCGGCACTGGCGTGGATCCTCTTCCTCATCATCCTCGTGATCGGTCTCATCAACCTGCTCGTAACGCGGAGCCTCGTCCGTGATGAGGGGTCGCGCTCGAACATGACCCGTTCCCAGTTGCGCGCCGCGCAACGCGCCGCGAAGGCCGAGGTCTCCGGCCGCACGAAGACGGAGGTCGCCCGATGAGCGCGCTCGACGCCCACCCCATCGTCCTGTCCGAGGAAGAGCCGGAGCCGCCCCGCCCGGCACGCCGGCCCCGGCGCGTCAAGGGGTCACGCCCTGGCTGGTTCGTGTACGGATGCCTCGGGGTCGTGCTCCTGGCGAGCATCTTCCCCTTCTACTGGTCGCTGCTGATCGGGTCGGGCACCTCGTACACGATCCGCGACCCCAACATGTCGTGGCTCCCGGGCGGAAACTTCTTCAGCAACGCCGCGAAGGTGATCAACGATCCCGCGGTGAACTTCTGGGTTGCGCTGTGGAACTCGATCGTCAGCTCGGGACTCATCGCCCTGTCGGTCGTGTTCTTCTCCACCCTTGCGGGTTGGGCCTTCGCGAAGCTGCGGTTCAAGGGCTCGAGTGTCCTGCTGGTCTTCGTCATCGCGACGATGGCGGTCCCGATGCAGCTGGGTGTCGTGCCGCTGTACATCCTGTTCAGTGAGATCGGCTGGACCGGCAACCTCGGCGCCATCATCATCCCCGCCCTCGTCAGCGCGTTCGGCGTGTTCTGGATGACGCAGTACATCCGCCAGGCCGTCCCCGATGAGCTCATCGAGGCCGCGCGGGTCGACGGGGCGACCGCCTTCCGGACGTTCCTGACGGTCGGCGTGCCCCCCGCGCGTCCTGCCGCAGCGATGCTGGGCCTGTTCACCTTCGTGTCGGCGTGGAACAACTTCTTCTGGCCGTTCATCGTGCTCGACCGGCAAAGCCCCACCCTGCCCGTCGCGCTGTCGCTGCTGCAGTCGAACTACTTCATCGACTACTCGATCGTGCTGGCCGGCGTGCTGCTGTCGACCATCCCGCTCATCATCCTGTTCGTCTTCGCCGGCAAGCAATTGGTCAGTGGCATCATGCAGGGTGCGGTCAAGGGCTGAGCCCGCCGCGCCTGGAGAAAGGGACCACTATGTCTGACACCGCGCGCCCCTTCCCGTCCGGATTCCTGTTCGGCGCGGCGACCGCGGCCTACCAGATCGAGGGCGCGGCCTTCGAGGACGGCCGGACGGCATCCATCTGGGACACGTTCAGCCGGGAACCCGGCGCCGTGATCAACGCCGACAACGGCGACGTCGCGTGCGACCACTACCACCGGTTCCGCGACGACGTCGCGCTCATGAAGGACCTGGGGCTCGACACCTACCGTTTCTCGGTGTCGTGGGCGCGCGTCCGCCCCGACGGCGGAGCGGTCAACCAGAAGGGCCTGGACTTCTACAAGCGGCTCGTCGACGAGCTGCACGGTGCCGGCATCCTGCCCTGGCTGACGCTCTACCACTGGGACCTGCCGCAGGCGCTGCAGGACCGCGGCGGCTGGACGGTGCGCGAGACGAGTGACCTGTTCACCGAGTACGCGCTGAGCGTGCACGACGCGCTCGGCGACCGTGTGCAGAACTGGACGACGCTCAATGAGCCGTGGTGCTCGTCGTTCCTGAGCTACACCGGCGGCATCCACGCCCCCGGGCACTTCTCGATCACCGAGGGCGTCCTCGCGGCGCACCACCTGCTGCTCGGCCACGGTCAGGTCGTGCGCGAGCTGCGGGCACGCGATGCGTCGCTGGATCTCGGGATCACGCTGAACCTCACCGTCGCCGACCCGGTCGACCCGTCTGACGCCGGCGATCTCGACGCGGCGCGGCGCATCGACGGCCAGTTCAACCGCTGGTTCCTCGACCCGATCTTCCGCGGGCAGTACCCCGCCGACATCGTCGCCGACATCCGCGCCGTGGATGCCGGGGCCATCGACGCCCTCGACGCCGCGACCCTGCCGGGCGACTTCGAGACGATCGCCCAGCCGCTGCAGGCGCTGGGCGTCAACTACTACCACGGCGAGTTCGTCGGTGCCGCTCCCGACCCGCATCCGCCGGTCCCGGGCGACGCTCCCACCGACCGGGCGACGGGGTCGCCGTGGCCTGGCGGGGCGGACATCCACTGGCACGAGCGGGGCCTGCCGCGCACCAACATGGGCTGGGAGGTCCAGCCGGAGGGACTCACTCGGCTGCTGCAGCGGGTGTGGACGGAGTACGCCCAGCCGGCGGGCACGGTCCTGTACGTCACCGAGAACGGCGCCGCCTACGATGACGAACTCGTCGTCGAGGATGGCGTCCGGCGGGTGCACGACACGGAGCGGGTCGCGTTCCTGCGGGGGCACCTCGGTGCGATCGCGGATGCCGCGGAGTCGGGCGTCGACGTGCGCGGCTACTTCTACTGGTCGCTGCTGGACAATTTCGAGTGGGCGTGGGGGTACGCCAAGCGGTTCGGCATCGTCCGCGTGGACTACGACACCCAGGAGCGCACGGCGAAGGACAGCGCGCTGGAGTATCGTCGGGTCATCGCCGCCCGCGCGATCGACGTCCCATCCGCACTTCTTGCACCGAGGTAGGCCTCACGTGAGCATCGACACGCCGCGCGCGGTCGCCACGATCGAAGAGGTCGCCGCGGCCGCCGGGGTCTCGCGTTCGACGGTGTCTCGGGTCGTGAACGGATCGACGGCGGTGAGCCCGGCCGCCCTCGAGGCCGTGCAGCGCGCGATCTCCGAGCTCAACTACGTGCCCAACCGCGCCGCCCGCTCGCTCGCCAGCCGCGCCACGATGGCGATCGCGCTCGTCGTGCCCGAGGACACGACGCGATTCTTCGGCGACCCGTTCTTCGCGTCGATCGTGTCGGGGATCAACGCGCGCCTCAGCCGCTCGGACTACGTGCTGAACCTCATCATCGCCAGCGACGATCCCCGCGACAAGACGACGGCGTACGTGCGCAGCGGCGCCGTCGACGGGGCCATCGTGGTCTCCCACCACACCAGCGACACGTTCATCGACCGCATCGCCGCCGCGGTCCCCGTCGTGTACGGCGGTCGCCCGGTGCGCGATCGGGAGAGCGCGTACTACGTCGACGTCGACAACGCCGCTGGCGCCCGCGATGCGACGGCGTACCTGGTGGGCAAGGGCTTCCGCCGCATCGGCACCATCACGGGGCCGCTGACGATGCCCGCCGGCGTCGACCGCCTGAGCGGGTTCCGCGAGGCGCTCGCCGCCGCGGGGCTCGAGCCGGTCGCCGTCGAGGACGGCAACTTCACGGCGGATGGCGGAGCCGCCGCGATGCGCCGGATGATCGACGCCGGCGCCGAGCCTGACGCACTGTTCGTCGCGAGCGACCTCATGGCGCGCGGTGCCTTCGCGACGCTCGGACGCGCCGGCATCCGCGTGCCCGAAGACGTCGCGATCGTCGGCTTCGACGATTCGCCGGTGGCGACGAGCGTCAACCCGCAGCTGACCACAATGCGTCAGCCGTCCCACGAGCAGGGCGAGGCGATGGCCGACATCCTGCTGTCGCTGTTGGCCGGCGGACAGCCGCCGCACGTGACCATTCTGCAGACCGAGCTGGTCGTCCGCGCCTCGGCGTGAGGCCGCGGCATGCGGCAGGCATGACCGCCACGGTGGACGCGGTGCCGCGCGACCGAGCGGTGGCCGTCAGGCGACGGACGCGTGCAGCAGGTTGTTCCACGGGTCGGTGAACGCGACTGTGCGGCCGTCGTCGCGCACTGCGATGCCGTGGTGACGCAGGCGCTCGCTCAGGGCGCCGAGACCGTCGGCATCCGGCAGCGCGAGGTCGACGCGGCCGAGGCCGAGCGCCGGCATCCGCGGACCCGCGCCGCGGGAGTTCCACACGTTCATGGCCATGTGGTGGTGGTAGCCGCCGGCGCTGACGAACAGGGCCTGAGAGCCGAGCGCCGCGGTCGCGTCGAACCCGAGCGCGTCGACGTAGAACGCGCGGGCCGTCGCGACGTCGCCGACCGAGAGGTGCACATGGCCGATGGCCGCGGCATCCATCGCCGTCGCACCGTTCGCGGCGGCCTCGGTGAGGTGCTCGGTGAGGAACGCGTTCGGGTCGAGGTACAGCGTGGCCATCTCGACCTGGCCGTGGGTCCAGGACCACTCGGTGCGGTGGCGGTCCCAGTACAGTTCGATGCCGTTGCCCTCGGGGTCGGTGAGGTAGAACGCCTGGCTGACGAGGTGGTCGGCGCTTCCGGTGAAGGTGCGCGGCGCGCGCTGGGCGACGGAGTACAGCGCCGCCGCGAGGGCGGCCTGCGTCTCGAAGAGGATCGCGGTGTGGAACAGGCCCGCGGAGCCGGCGGGCGCGTGCCGCAGGGCGGGCTCGTGGCGGAGGACGACGAGCGGGCGCCCGGCGCGACCGAGGGTGACGGTGTCGCCCGCGGCATCCTGCACCTGGAGCGTCACGACGTCGCGGTAGAAGGCGGTCTGCGCATCGAGGTCGCCGACGAGGAGGGTGACGGCATCCATCCGCGTGGCGGCGTCGAGCCGAGCGGATGCCGGGGCGAGATCAGTCATGTGTAGCTACAACTAATCTTCGCCCCGGCGCATTCCCGCGCCCCGGCGTTACTGCGGGTCGCCGCCGAGCTGGCCGATCGGGACGATGGGGCCGCCATCGTCGGTGCCGGTGTTGCGCCAGCGGGCGATCGCGTTGCCGCCGTGGTAGATCACGAGGGCCGCGACGGTGCCGAGCACGATCGCCGAGAACGTCAACGTGCCGAGGTTCATCGTGAAGCCCGCGATCGCGATGACGAAGGCAACCGCGGCGGTGTACTGGTTGACCGGGCGCGAGAAGTCGACCTGGTTGTCGACCCAGATCTTGATGCCGATGACGCCGATGAGGCCGTACAGCGCGGTCGTCGCGCCGCCGATGACGCCCGCGGGGATCGTGTTGATGACCGCGCCGAACGCGGGCGAGAACGACAGCAGGATCGCGAAGGCACCCGCGACCCAGTACGCCGCCGTCGAATAGACGCGCGTCGCCGCCATGACGCCGATGTTCTCGCCGTAGGTCGTCGTCGCCGAGCCGCCGAACAGGCCCGCGAGCGTGCTCGCGACGCCGTCGGCGGTGAGCGCGCGGCCGGTGTGCCGGTTGATCGTGGGGTCACCGGTCATGGTCGCGACGCCCCGCACGTGGCCGACGTTCTCGGCGATGAGGACGAGGACGACCGGCAGGAAGATCGGCAGCAGGCTCCACGAGACCGGGTCGCCGAACGCGGGGAGGTGGAACTCGGGCAGGCCCACCCAGGCCGCCTGCGACACCGCGTCGAACGACACCTGACCGGTGATCGCCGCGAAGACGTAGCCGACGACGACGCCGAGGAAGATCGAGATGCGTCCGAGGAACCCTCGGAACAGCACGCTGAACAGGATGATCGCGGCGAGGGTGACGGTCGCGACGCCCGGCTGCACGGTGAAGTTGTTCCAGGCCGCGGGCGCGAGGTTGAGGCCGATCAGGGCGACGATGGCGCCCGAGACGACCGGCGGCATGAGCTTCTCGATCCAGCGCGTGCCGATCTTCTGCACGAGCAGGCCCACGAGCGCGAGGATCACACCCGTGACGGCGACGCTGACCATCGCCTGCGTGATCTGCTGCGTCGTCTCGAGGGTCTTGCCGCCGTTGTACGCCTGGATCGGGGCGATGAACGCGAACGAGGAGCCGAGGTAGCTGGGCAGCTTGTTGCGCGTGAACAGCAGGAACAGGATCGTGCCGACGCCGGAGAAGAAGAGGGTCGTCGTCACGGGGAAGCCGGTGAGGATCGGCACGAGGAACGTCGCGCCGAACATGGCGACGACGTGCTGCGCGCCGATCGCGATCGTTGCCGGCCAGCCGAGCCGCTCGGTGGGCGTGACGACGGCGCCGGGCTCGACGGTGCGGCCGTCGCCGTGCAGGGTCCAGATGGGCATGCGGGTGCTCCTCGACGTTCGGGTGGTGGATGCCTGGGGTGGCGGATGCCTGGGGTCAGCGTATCTGGGAGATGGCTGTGAGGCCGGCATCCCGCGCCCCCGGCGTCGAGTGCGCCCGTTTGCGTCGAGTGCGCCCGTTTGCGTCGAGAGCGCCCGCTGTTGTGCGCAGATAACCGGCCCGGTGGGTGACAACGGGCGCAGTCGGTGTGCCGGGAGCGGTGCTCAGGCCGCGGTGGTGACGACGAGTTTGCCGCGGGTGTGGCCCTGCTCGAGCGCCGCGTACGCGGCAGCCGCCTCGTCGAGGGGATAGGTCGCGGCGATCTCGACGCGCAGCGCACCTTCGGCGACGAGCTGCGCGAGCTCGGCGAGCTGCGCGGCATCCGGTCGCACCCACACGTAGTGGCCGCCGAACTCGCTGCGGGCGCGTGGATCGGCGATCGAGACGACGGTGCCTCCGGATGCCAGGAGGTCCGGTGTCGAGTCGAGCGATGCGCCGCCGGCGTAGTCGACGATCACGTCGAAACCCTCCGGTGCAAGGGCGCGCGCCGCGTCGACCACACCGTCGCCGTAGGCGATCGGTTCGGCGCCGAGTGAGCGCAGGTACTCGTGATTCGCCGGCGATGCGGTTCCGACGACGCGTGCGCCGCGCAGCACCGCGAGCTGCACGCCGAACGATCCCACTCCGCCCGCGGCGCCGTGGATGAGCACGGTCTGGCCCGACCGCACACCGGCGCGCTCGAGCGACTGCAGGGCTGTGAGCCCCGTCAGCGGCAGCGCGGCGGCCTGTTCGAACGAGACACCCTCGGGCTTGTGTGCGGCGGTGCGCACCGGCACGGGCATGTACTCGGCGAGCGAGCCGTGCTGCACCACGTCGGCGCGGGCATAGGCCAGCACGGCGTCGCCGACGGCGAACTCCGGGGTGTCGAGCCCTGTCTTCTCCACGATGCCGGCGACGTCCCAGCCCGGCACCGCCGGCAGCAGGGTGTCGATCGCGCCGCGCAGGTATCCCTCGCGCACCTTGTAGTCGACGGGGTTGAGGCCCGCGGCCACGACCCGCACGACAAGCGTGTCCGGGCCGTTGTGGGGCATCTCCCGGTCGACGATCTGGAAGCGGTCGTTGCCGCCGAAGTCGGAGTACACGAGTGCCTTCATACGAGAGCGAACGACGCCCCCTCGGCATCCACTCCCCCTCACCCCCTCACCTCCTCACCCCCTCGCCCTCGCTTCCACCGCCGAGCGGGCCCCTTCGCGTCGAGCGGGCCCGTTGTTGCACGCAGATAACGGGCCCGGTGGGCGACAACGGGCGCACTCGGCGCCAGCGCCAGCGGCGGCGCCGCGCGCGGCGCGCCGCGGGCTACGCGGTGAGCTTGGCGAGGAGCTCGCGGTACTTCGCGGCGGTGCGCTCGACGATCTCCGCGGGAAGCTCGGGCGGGGTGCCGGTCTGGTCCCACGCCGCGGCGAGCCAGTCGCGGACGATCTGCTTGTCGAAGCTCGCCATCCGCTCGGCCGCAGTTCCGCCCGCGGCCCACGCCTCGGCATCCCAATACCGGGACGAGTCGCTCGTCAGCACCTCGTCGGCGAGGGTCAGCGTTCCGCCGGCGTCGAGGCCGAACTCGAACTTCGTGTCGGCGAGGATGAGCCCGCGGGCCTCGGCGGTCGCCGCCGCGCGGCGGTAGATCGCGAGCGAGGTGTCGCGCAGCTCGGCGGCGCGGTCCGCCCCGACGAGCTCCTCGGCGCGCGCGAACGAGATGTTCTCGTCGTGCTCGCCCATCGGCGCCTTGTACGCGGGCGTGAAGATCGGCTCGGGCAAGCGGTCGCCGTCGGCGAGCCCGGCCGGCAGCGGAATGCCGCAGACCGTCCCGGACGCCCGGTACTCCTTCCACCCCGACCCCGTGAGGTAGCCGCGCACGACGCACTCGATCGGGAGCATCTCGAGCTCGCGCACGACCATGGCGCGGCCCGCGACGGCGGCGGGGATGAGGTCGCGGACGTCGTCGGCGGTGTTCGCCTCGCCGTCGGGGCCGAGGGTCAGCGCGTGCGAGGGGGCGAGGTGGTTCGGGATCCGCGGCCCGCCGTCGGCGCCGGCGAGCTGGTCGAACCACCACAGGCTCAGCGTCGTCAGCAGTTCGCCCTTGCCCGGGATGCCGGGGGAGAGCACGTGGTCGAACGCGCTGACCCGGTCGCTGGCGACGACGAGCATCCTGTCGTGGGGAGTGTCGCCCGCCGGGCGGTACAGGTCCCGGACCTTGCCGGAGTACACGTGGGTCCAGCCGGGCAGGTCGAGGGCAGCATCCGTCACCCGTCCATTATCGCGGTGAGCTCGCGAGCCGTGTCAGCACGGACTCATAGCCGGGACACAGGGCTCACCTGTGTCGGTGTCGCAGGCTGGGCGCATGATCCCCGAGCCCGAGCAGACCCCGGACGGCCCCCGCTATCAGGGACGCCTCCTCGACCGTCCGGACGAGGAGGTCGTCGACCAGGGCGCCGGCTTCGACCTGCGCACGCTCGTCTCGCGCCGCGGCATCCTCGGCATCGCGGGGCTGGGAGTCGGCGCGGTCGCGCTCGCCGCCTGCTCAGCCGTGACGGATGCGGTGGCCACGCCGACGGCCTCGTCGCCGACCGCCAGCCCGAGCGCGACACCCGCATCCGCCACGAGCGATGCCCTCCCGGCCGCGGAGATCCCCGACGAGACCGCCGGACCGTACCCGGGCGACGGCTCGAACGGGCCGGACGTACTGGACCAGTCCGGCATCGTCCGCTCGGACATCCGCAGCTCGATCTCCGGGGGCGGGGTGGCCGACGGAGTCCCGTTGCAGTTCACCCTGCGGATCACCGACATGGCGAACGGCGACGCCCCGTTCGCCGGCGTCGCCGTGTACGCCTGGCACTGCACGGCGCAGGGCGAGTATTCGATGTACTCGGCCGGCATCGAGGACGAGACCTATCTGCGCGGCGTGCAGGTGACGGATGCCGACGGTCAGGTCACCTTCAC
>JAEYAG010000021.1 GCA_023451265.1 Actinomycetes bacterium
GAAGATTTTCGTCATCGCGCCAGCCAGACCCGAGGCCGTGTCCTCGGCTTCACCAAAGCCTGCATCATAAGCGCGCTCGGCGATCCATGGCGAATGCTCGAAAATACTGCCATAGCGAGCGACGAAATCGGCCTTGCTGGCCTTCGATGGCACCACGTCGGCGACTTTCGGCTTGTGATGTTCGTGCCAGTGATTGGCAATGTCGATGCGCTTGGCGACCCAGACCTTGTCATGGCTCTGGACATAATCGAGGAAACGTTCCAGTGCTGCCATGCGGCCCGGACGTCCGACCAGACGGCAATGCAGGCCGATGGACAGCATCTTGGGCGCGCCTTCCGCCCCTTCGCGGTAGAGCACGTCGAAGGCGTCCTTCAGATAGGTGTAGAACTGGTCGCCGGAATTGAAGCCTTGCGGGGTTGCAAAACGCATATCGTTGGCGTCAAGCGTATAGGGCACGATCAGATGCGGGCCTTTCGGGCCCTTGACCCAATAGGGCAGCTCGTCGGCATAGGAATCGGCGGAATAGACGAAGCCGCCTTCTTCCATCACCAGTTTCAGCGTGTTGTCGGATGGCTTGCCCTGATAAATGCCGAGCGGACGCGAGCCGGTCACTTCGGTATGCAGGCGTACAGCTTCGCGAATATGCTCGCGCTCCACCTCTTCCGGTATGTCCTTATATTCCCACCAGCGCAGGCCGTGGCTGGCGATTTCCCAATCGGCTTCCTTCATGGCTGCGACGGCTTCGGGATTGCGCGCCATGGCCAGTGTCACGCCATAGACGGTGACGGGCATGTTGCGGCGCGTGAAGGCGCGCCACAAACGCCAGAAGCCGGAACGCGCGCCATATTCGTAGATGGATTCCATGTTCAGGTTGCGCTGGCCGTTCCAGGCCTGCGCGCCGACGATTTCCGACAGCAGGCATTCCGACGATGCATCGCCGTCCAGAATGCAGTTTTCCGCACCCTCTTCATAATTGACCACGAATTGGACGGCTATATTGGCCCCGCCGGGCCAGCGCGGATCAGGCGTGTTCCGGCCATAGCCGATCAGATTGCGTGGATAGCTCATGCCAGACATCCCCATTGAGTTCTCGTATTTGGCTCATGATAATAAAGATTTGCACGCTGAATTCCCCTTCAAAATTTTGAAAGACATCCAAGGAGAAAGCTCTTTCTTAATGCTGCATAAGGCGGAATACTTCACGATGGGAACAAAAGCGGGAACGCCGCCGGTCTGCCATAAAAATGTGCTTTCATTGCAAAAACAGCACTGGCAAACCGAGTGAAATCAGCAACTTGCGAGGGTTCGGCTATGAATGGCCGGAGAATCACGCAGGCGGTCAGGAGTGCAAATGGGTCAGGGACATCACGGCGATGAGGGCAAGGCAGGTCGGTTGACGACCCATGTGCTCGATACGGTGAGCGGCAAACCGGCGGCGGGATTGCGTATCGAATTGCGCCGGATCGAGAATCACGCGGCGCTGAGCCTCAAGGAAATCCGCACCAATCAGGATGGGCGTTGTGGTGAGCCGCTGCTTGCCAATGGCGATCTGCAACGCGGTTCCTATGAACTTCTGTTTCATGTTGGCGAATATTTCGGCAAGGATGAAGACGGCGTGCCCTTCCTTGACATTGTGCCGTTGCGCTTTGGTGTTTCCGATGAAAAGGCGCATTATCATGTGCCGCTTCTGGTTTCGCCTTTTTCCTATTCGACCTATCGCGGGAGCTGAGCAGGATGGTTCAGTCTGTGAGAAACAGAATATGTTTTCTTCTCAATGGCGAGCGGGTTGAACTCGACCGGGTTTCGCCAACGGAAACGCTGCTCGATTATTTGCGTCTGGCCTGCAAGCTGCGCGGCACCAAGGAAGGCTGCGCCGAAGGCGATTGCGGGGCCTGCACTGTGCTGGTCGGCAAGATCGTAGGCAGCGAACTGGTTTATGAAAGCGTCAATGCCTGCATCCGTTTCGTCGGTTCGCTGGATGGTTGCCATGTGGTGACGGTCGAGCATCTGCGCGGGGCCGATGGCGGTTTGCATCCGGTGCAAAAGGCGATGATCGATTTTCACGGCTCGCAATGCGGTTTCTGCACGCCGGGCTTCGTCATGTCGCTTTACGGGCTGTGGATGCGCAATCCGAAGCCCGCGGATCCGGCCATTGAAAAAGCGCTGCAAGGCAATCTATGCCGTTGCACCGGCTACGAGGCGATCATTCGCGCCGCTCGCACCATTTCCGATTACGGCAACACGACGGAAGATCCGCTTGCGGCGGAACGCGCCCATGTGCTGGAGCAGTTGAAATCCATGCGCGACGGTTCGCGGGTCGAAGTGGGCGCGGGCAAGGACCGTCTGGTTGTGCCTGCTAATCTTGACGATTTTGCAGCACTGTTGGCCGAGGAGCCAAAGGCGACCGTCGTTGCCGGGGCCACCGATGTGGGCCTCTGGGTCACAAAGATGATGCGCGATATCTCGCCGGTCGTCTTTATCGGCCATTTGACCGAATTGCGGACGATCACCGAAGATAACAACGTCATCACCATTGGCGCGGGCGTGACCTATACGGAAGCCTTTTCGTTCCTCGCCAGGCGCATCCCGCAGTTCAGCGCCCTCATCAACCGGATCGGCGGCGAACAGGTGCGAAATCAGGGCACTATCGGCGGCAATATCGCCAATGGTTCGCCGATCGGCGACACGCCGCCGCCGCTGATCGCGCTCAATGCGCGTCTGACGCTGCGCAGGGGCGATAGCCGCCGCACCATTTTGCTGGAAGATTTCTTCATCGCTTATGGCAAGCAGGACCGTCAGCCCGGCGAATTCGTCGAGGCGGTGCATGTGCCGGTCCCGGCGGAAGGCAACCACTTTGCGATCTACAAAGTGTCCAAGCGTTTCGAGGAAGATATTACTGCGGCGCTTGGCGCATTCCACATGGTGCTCGATGCCGCAGGCAAGGTTGCTTCCATCCGTATCGCCTATGGCGGCATGGCGGCGACGCCAAAACGCGCCTTTGCGGTTGAGGCCGCGCTTCTCGGCCAGCCATGGACCGAAGACACGGTGGAGGCTGCAATCCGCTTTTATGAGCAGGATTACCAGCCATTGAGCGACATGCGCGCCACGGCGGATTATCGTATGCTGGTCTCGAAGAATTTGCTGCGCCGCTTCTATGCCGAAACGCAAGGGCAAGCCGAACCCCTGCGCGCCCAGCATATTGAAGCGGTCTGAAGGAGGCAGGCATGAACAAACATCCTGCAAATACGATCAAAGCCGCCGCTATCAAGGGTGGGGTCGCCACCGATCAAAAGCACGATTCCGCGCATAAGCATGTGACGGGCGATGCGGTCTATATTGACGATATTCCAGAACCCGAAGGCACGCTGCATGTCGGTGTCGGCCTTGCGACAGTTGCCCATGCCCATATCAAGTCTGTCGATCTTGCCGCCGTGCGCGCAGCGCCGGGCGTGGTCGACGTGCTGACCTATAAGGATATTCCCGGCGAAAACGATGTCTCGCCGTCCGGCATGCATGACGATCCGATCTTCGCGGTGGATACAGTACAGTTTCACGGACAGCCGATCTTTGCCGTCATTGCCCGTACGCGCGATCAGGCCCGCCGCGCCGCGCGTCTGGCCAAGGTCGAGTATGAGGAAATGCCGGGCCTGTTTTCCATTGCAGGCCTTGATGGCGCAA
>JAEYAG010000069.1 GCA_023451265.1 Actinomycetes bacterium
GCTCCGCGTCCGCCGCAGTTCGCGCCGTGGGCGGCGCAGCCGCCGGCGCCGGCCGCGCCCGCGCGCGATCCGCGGTCGACCGAGCAGCAGCTCGCCGATCTCGAGCGTGAGATCGAGGAGGAGCGGCTGCGCGCCGAGATCGCCCGCCGGCGGCAGGAGCGCGGTGGCGCGTGACGGCGTGAGTCGTCAGCGTGCTGTCGGGTAGGCGACGCCGAGCTGGCCGCGGATGTCGTCGAGCGTGCGCATGATGGCGATCGACTGGTCGAACGGCAGCAGGTCGCTGTCGGTGCGCCCCTCGGCGATGAGCTGCTCGGCGTAGCGCGCCTGGAACTGCATTCCGCGGCCGGTCACGTCGGAGCGGTACTCCTCGATCACGGTGCCGTCGGTCGCGGTGACGCGGAACGAGGTGGGCGTGTACCAGACGCGGTCGATGTCGATGCGCGCGTCGGTGCCGATGACGGATGCCGTGTTGGGCCCCGCGCCGCGCGAGGTCACCGCGAGCGACGAGACGCCGCCGCCGATGTGGGTCGCCGCGATCGCGACGTCGGTGTCGGCGCCGGTGTCGCCCAGACGCCCGGCGGCGCGGGCGGAGCTGACGGGGCCGAGGATGTCGACCGCGAACGACACCGGGTAGATGCCGAGGTCGAGGAGGGCCCCGCCGCCGAGTTCGAGCGCGTTGATGCGATGTGTCGGCTCGGTGGGGAGCGACTGGGTGTGGTCGGCGATGACCACGCGAACCTCGCCGAGCGCGCCGTTCGCGATGAGCTCGCGGATGCGGATCATGTGCGGGAGGTACCGCGTCCACATGGCTTCCATCGCGAGCAGGCCGCGCCCCGCGGCGATGTCGCGGATCGCGACCGCCTCGTCGGCATCCAGCGTCACCGCCTTCTCGATCAGGACGTGCTTGCCGGCCTCGAGCGCGAGGATCGCGTGCTCGCGGTGATGACTGTGCGGCGAGGCGACGTAGACGATGTCGACGTCGGGGTCGGCGACGAGGTCTTCGTACGAGCCGTGCGCGTGCGGGATGTCGTACTCGGCGGCGAAGGCGCGGGCCGACTCAACGCTCCGCGAGCCGACCGCGGTGACGGTCAGGCCCGCCGTGCGGAGATCCTGCGTGAAGGCGTGGGCGATGCCGCCCGTGGCGAGGATTCCCCAGCGGATGTCAGTCATGACGAGAGCCTATCGGCGCGGCGTGTGGCGGGCGGGCGTTGATCTCGGTACGCCCGCTCGTTCCTCGCGGGCTACTCGATCACCGGGGGGTCGCTCGTTCCTCGCGGGCTACTCGATCACCGGGGAACGGGGAGTGCGACGCGGCGTAGGCTCGACGGGTGAGTCCCGAGAACGACGCCGCCGTCGCGCGGTTCCGCGAGCTGCTGCAGATCCCGACCGTCTCGCACGCCGACGAGCGCGAGATCGACTGGCAGCCGTTCGACGCGTTCGTCGCGGCGCTGCCGCGGCTGTATCCGCGCACGCACGAGCGCCTCGAGCGCGAGATCGTCGACGGCCACTCGCTGCTGTACCGCTGGGCGGGCGCCGCGGCATCCGACCCCCTCGTGCTCATGGCGCACTACGACGTCGTGCCGGTCGTCGAGGAGGAGTGGGAGCGGCCGCCGTTCGCGGCCGAGATCGTGGGCGACGGCGCGGATGCCGAGATCCACGCGCGCGGCGCGATCGACGACAAGGGGTCGCTCGTCGCGATCCTCGAGGCGATCGAGCAGCTCGCCGCGTCGGGCTTCCGCCCCGCGCGCGACGTGTACCTCTCGTTCGGGCACAATGAGGAGACGGCCGGCGGCGGAGCCCGTGCCGTCGTCGCCCTGCTGCGTGAGCGCGGCATCCGCCCCGGGCTCGTGATCGACGAGGGCGGCGCCGTCGTCGAGGGCGTCGTGCCGGGCGTGACGGTGCCGACGGCGATGGTCGGCGTCGCCGAGCGTGGCGTCATGACGGCGCTGCTGACGGCGCGCGAGGGCGGCGGACACGCCTCGACCCCGCCCGCGTTCCCCGCGACGGCGCGGCTCGCGCGCGCGATCGACCGGCTGCACCGGCATCCGTTCCCCGTGCGCATCGCACCGCCTGTTCGCGCGCTGTTCGCGACGATCGCGCCGCACGCACCCCAGCCGCTGCGCTGGGTCTTCGGCCACCTCGCGCTGACGGGGCCGCTGCTTGCACGCGTGTTCCCGCGGCTCGGGCCCGAGATGAACGCCCTCGTCCGCACGACCGCCGTCGCGACGGAGCTCTCCGGCGCGCCGGGCGAGAACGTCCTCGCGACGACAGCCCGCGCCTCCGTCAACATCCGTCTGCTGACGGGCGACACCGTGGCATCCGCCACCGCGCACGTGCGACGCGCGATCGCCGATCCGGAGGTCGAGGTCGAGGTGCGGCACGGCTCGGACCCGTCGCCCGTCTCGCCCTGGCGCGGGGAGCCGTGGCGGCGCGTCGCCGGCGCCGTGGCGTCCGCGCTGGGCGAGGACGTCGTGACGACGCCGTACATCCAGCTCGGCGCGAGCGACAGCCGGTGGTTCACGGCGATCAGCGCGCACGTCTACCGCTTCACGCCGTTCCACCTCACGCGTGCCGAGCGCGACGGGCTGCACTCCCACAACGAGCGCATCCGCGTGCGGGTGTGGCTGCGGGGGATCGGGTTCTACCGCGACCTCGTCGCGGCGAGCTGAGCCCGGCTCAGGGGACCAGCACGACCTTGCCGTCGGCTCCGGCCTCGACCAGGCGGTGCGCGGCGGCGGCGTCGGTCAGGGGCAGCTGCTCGGCGAGCTCGACGCTGAAGCGTCCCGCGGCCAGCAGCGCGACCGTCACCGGGATCGCCTCGGCGCGCCACGCCTGCTCCTGGTCGGTCAGCGGCACGGGATTGCCGCCGCTGAAGGCGCGGATGCCGAGGCCCGCGGCATCCTTGCCCCGTACCAGCGTCGCGATGCGGCTCTTGTCGGCGACGAGCTCGATCGACTGGGCGAGGGCCTCGTCGGTTCCGGCGAGGTCGATCGCGACCGTCACCCCCTGCGGGGCGAGCTCGCGCACGCGCTCCACGACGCCCTCGCCGTACGGCAGTGGCGTCGCGCCGAGGGCACGCACGCGGTCGGCGCGGCGGTCGCTCGTCGTCGCGAGCACCGTCGCCCCGAACAGCACGGCGTACTGGATCGCGGCCTGGCCGACCGCGCCCGAGCCGCCGTGGATGAGGACCGTGTCGCCGGGGCCGACGGCGAGGGAACGCAGCGTCTGATAGGCCGTCCCCACGGGGATGCCGAGGGCAGCGCCCTCGGAGGCGGAGACCTGCGGCGGGCGCGGCACGAGGTTCTCCGCCGGCACCACGAGGTCGGAGGCGTACGCCCCGTTCACGCCGAACACGACGACGGGCTGGCCCTCGCGGAAGCCCTCGACGCCGTCGCCGACGGCGGTGACGATGCCCGCGGCATCCGACCCCACACGGCGCGGTTCGGTGATCGGCGCCGAGACGCGCAGCCCCGCGCGCAGCTTGTAGTCGATGGGGTTGACCCCGACCGCCTCGATGCGGACGGCCACCTCGCCGGCGGCCGGAGCGGGGACGGCGATGTCGGTGGCGGTGAGGACCTCGGGTCCTCCGAACTCGGTGTACACGATCGCGGTGCTCATATCGGGTGCAACCGCGACCGTGCCGAAACCTATTCCTTGCCCGCGAGCGCCTTCGTCACGCGCTGCAGCGAGACCTGCTCCGCCGTGCCGAGCTGCTGGGCGAACAGGCTCACACGGTACTCCTCGAGCAGCCACCGCGCGCGGGCCAGGTGCGCGGCGGCATCCGGCGCGAGCGGCAGCGTGCCGCCGGCCTCGGTGTACAGCGCGGACGCGCGCTCGAACTCGGTCATGCGCTGCCGGTCGCGGCCGGGGTTGTCGGCGAGGCGCTGCACGCGCTCCAGCGCGCCCTGCAGGTACCGGGGCAGGTGCGCCAGCCGCGCGAGGCCGGTGCGGGAGACGAAGCCGGGGAACACCAGACCCGCCAACTGCGTCTTGACGTCGCCGAGCGCCGCGAGCAGCGTCATCGAGTTCTGGCCTTTGATCGCCCGCTCGACATCGCGCTGCAGCGTGAGAATGCGGGCCACGAGCGACACCGCCTGGAACAGCTCGTCGACGACCGCGGCGGAAAGGGCATCGCGGACCGCGGTGAAGGTCGCCTCGTCGCGGATCCCCGCGGGAGCGACACGCGCCATCACCGCGTCGGCGACGGCGACCCTGGCGTCTTCGATGAGCGCCTTCGCCGAGGGGTACGGCGATGCCGCGAGCGAGAGCTTCTCGGCGGCGGTGAGGTGATCCAGGACGTACGCGCTGGGGGAGGGCACCGCGAGCAGCAGCAGTCGGCGGACGCCCGCGTGCGTCAGCCGGGCGGCACGCTCGGGCGTCGCCTCGATCCGCAGGGCGACGCTCTCTTTCTCGTCCACCAGGGCCGGGTAGCCGCGCACGACGCCGCCGGCGACCTTCGTGTCGACGACGTCGGGGAGGGCGCCGATGTCCCACGTGAGAAGGCCGGTCCGTTCGACGACGGATGCCGCGGGTATCGCGCCCGCGCCCGTGTCACGGGCGGTGCCTCCGTCCGTCGGCCCGGGACCGGGCCGCGGGGAGGCGCCGGGGCGTGCGAGCGTGCGCGCGACCTGCTCGCGCGCACGGCCGGCGAGACGGGCTTGCAGGTCGGCGAGGTCACGTGAGGTCCCGACGGTGCGGCCGCGGTGGTCGACCGCCCGGAAGGTCATGCCCAGATGCGCCGGGACGCGATCGAGGTCGAAGTCCGCCGGGGTCACCGGCTGGTTCGCGACCCGCTGGACCCGTTGGGCGAGCGCGGCGCGCAGCGACTGCGCGGGCAGCCCATCGTGGTGCTCGGGGCCGTCGCCCGACAGCTCGTCGCCGAGCTTTGCCGCCCAGTCGGCGGCGGGCACGACGTGGCGGCGGATCGCCTTCGGCAGCGCCTTCAGGAGCGCCGTGATGAGTTCGGCGCGCAGGCCGGGCACCTGCCAGTCGAAGCCGTCGGGGCGCAGGCCCGCCAGCAGCGGCAGCGGCACGACGACGCTCACCCCGTCTTCGGGGCTGCCCGGCTCGAACCGGTATGCGAGTGAGAGCACCTGATCGCCCTGCGTCCAGCGCCCGGGGAAGGCGCGCTCGTCGGAGCGCGAGGCGTCGTCGAGCAGGTCGGCCTCGGTCATGTCGAGCAGCCGCGGCGTGCGCGCCGACGCGTCGCGCCACCACGTCTCGAACGAGCGCACGTCGAAGACGTCGCGGGGGATGCGGGCGTCGTAGAAGGCGTACACCGCCTCGTCGCCGACGAGGATGTCGCGGCGGCGCTCCCGCTCCTCGACCTTCTCGAGCCGGCGGCGCAGCTCGAGGTTCCGCCGCTCGAACGCGGTGAGGCGCTTGTCGAGGTGCGCGACGCTCCATTCGCCCTCGACGAGCGCGTGCCGCAGGAACAGCTCGCGCGCCTGCTCGCGGTCGATGCGCGCGAGCTGCACCCGGCGGCGCGGAATGATCTCGACGCCGAACAGGGTGACCTTCTCGGCGGCGACGGCGGCACCGGCATCCTTCGACCAGTGCGGATCGCTCAGCGTGCGATGCGCGAGGTCCCCGGCGGGCTCCTCCGCCCACGCCGGATCGATCACGGCGACGGTGCGCGCGTACAGCCGCGACGTCTCGACGAGCTCGGCCGCCATCACGGCATCCGGCGACGCCTTGCGCAGCGCCGACCCGGGGAAGATCGCGAAGTTCGCGCCGCGTGCGCCGCGGTAGGTGGCGAGGGCCTTCCGGCGGTCGCTCTGCCGGTTCTTGAGCTTGTCGGAGGACGCGAGGGCGCGGGTGTCGAGGATGCCGATGTGCGAGAGCAGCCCCGCGAGGATCGCGCGGTGCACCAGCGCGGGGTCGGCGGCGGCACTGTCGGGCGTGCCGGCGCCCTTGGCACCTGTCAGCTGCCGCAGCTGCCGGTGCACGTCGAACCACTCCCGCACGCGCACGTAGTTGAGGTACTCGGCGCGGCAGAGGCGCCGGAACGCGCTCGACCCGAGCTCGCGCTGCTGCTCCTGCAGATGGTTCCAGAGGTTCAGGATGCTGAGGAAGTCGCTCGTCGGGTCGGCGAACCGGGCGTGCAGGCGGTCGGCCTGCTCGCGCGCGGCGCCCTCCTCGGCGGACGGGCGCTCGCGGACGTCCTGGATCGACAGGCCGGCGACGATCGCGAGCACGGGGGCGGTGACGTCCAGCCGCCGGGCCTCGACGAGCATGCGGGCGAACCGCGGGTCGATCGGCAGCCGCGCGATCTCACGGCCGATCTTCGTGAGGCGCCGGTCCTTCGTCACGGCCCGCAGCTCGGTCAGCAGCTCGAACGCCGCGCGCACGCCGCGGCTGTCGGGTCTGGTGAGGAACGGGAACTCCTCGATGTCACCGAAACCCAGCGCCAGCATCTGCAGGATGACCGATGCGAGCGAGGTCCGCAGGATCTCGGGCTCGGTGTACTCGGGGCGCGAGACGAAGTCGTCCTCGGCGTACAGCCGGATCGCGATGCCGTCGGAGGTGCGCCCGGCGCGGCCCGACCGCTGCTGCGCCGACGCCTGCGAGATCGCCTCGATCGGCAGCTGCTGCACCTTCGAGCGCACGCTGTAGCGCGAGATGCGGGCGGTGCCGGTGTCGATGACGTAGCGGATGCCGGGGACGGTGAGGCTCGTCTCGGCGACGTTCGTCGCGAGGATGACCCGGCGGCGGACTCCGGCGACGGCCGACGGCTCGAATACGCGGTGCTGCTCGGCGGCCGACAGGCGCCCGTAGAGGGGGAGGACCTCCGTCGGCCGGGCATCCTTCGCATACATGCCCCGCACGGCATCGGCCGCGTCACGGATCTCGGCTTCGCCGGGGAGGAACACCAGCACGTCGCCGTCGGGCTCGCGGTCGAGCTCGCGGAGGGCCGCGAGGAGCGTGTCGACGTCGTCGGGGTCGTCACCGGGGCTGCGGTAGCGGATCTCGACGGGATACGTGCGCCCCGACACCTCGACGATCGGGGCGGGGTCGCCGCCGGGCGCGGCGAAGTGCTTCGCGAAGCTCTCCGGGTCGATCGTCGCCGACGTGATGATGACCTTGAGGTCGGGGCGCTCGGGCAGGATGCGGGCGAGGTACCCCAGCAGGAAGTCGATGTTGAGCGAGCGCTCGTGCGCCTCGTCGACGATGATCGTGTCGTAGCGGCGCAGCAGCCGGTCGCGGTGGATCTCGTTCAGCAGGATGCCGTCGGTGACGAGCGCGATCTTGGTGTCGGCCGAGACCTGGTCGGTGAAGCGCACCTTGTAGCCGACGGCCCCGCCGAGCGGCACCTGCAGCTCCTGCGCGATGCGCTCCGCGATCGTCCGAGCCGCGATGCGACGGGGCTGGGTGTGGGCGATGTTCGTGCGGCCGAGCTCGAGGCAGATCTTCGGCAGCTGGGTCGTCTTTCCCGACCCCGTGGCGCCCGCGACGATGACGACCTGGTGGCCCTCGATCGCGCGTGCGATCTCGTCGCGCGCGGCGCTGACCGGCAGCTCCGGCGGATAGGAGATCACGGGGACGGCAGAAGGCATAGCCCTCCATCCTAAGACGCCGGTGCGTCCAGAGATGCTTACGCTGGAGACATGACGATCCCCACGCTCACCCTCAACGACGGCCACTCCATCCCGCAGCTCGGCTTCGGCGTCTTCAAGGTCGACCCCGCCGAGACCGAGCGGATCGTGTCCGACGCGCTCGAGGCCGGCTACCGCCACATCGACACCGCAGCGATCTACGGCAACGAGGAGGGCGTCGGCCGCGCGCTCGCTTCCAGCGGCATCCCGCGCGACGAGCTGTTCATCACGACGAAGCTGTGGAACGACCGCCAGGCCGGCGACGAGCCGCTCGCGGCGATCGACGAGAGCCTCGACAAGCTGGGCCTCGAGGCCGTCGACCTCTACCTCGTGC
>JAEYAG010000139.1 GCA_023451265.1 Actinomycetes bacterium
GGGTGCGGCGCGTCGGTCAGGTGCGCGGCGATGCCCACCGGCGCGGCGCAGCCGGCCTCGAGTCGGCGCAGCACGGCGCGCTCGGTGAGGGCGGTGGTTTCGGCATCCGGGTCGGTGACGGCTGCCACCAGCGCGACCGACGTGTCGTCGTCGTCCCGCACCTCGACGGCGAGGGCACCCTGACCGGCCGACGTCGGCCACGCGGTCGCGTCGAACACCTCGGCGATGCGGTCGGCGCGACCGATGCGCACGAGCCCCGCCTCGGCGAGGACGATCGCGTCGTACTCGCCCTCGTCGACCTTGCGCAGCCGCGTGTCGACGTTGCCGCGGATGCCGCGGACCTGCAGGTCGGGCCTACGGCGCAGCAGCTGCGCGACGCGGCGCGGCGATCCGCTGCCGACGACGGCGCCCTCGGGAAGGTCCGCCAGGCTGACACCGGCACCGGCGCTCTGCCGGGTGCACAGCGCGTCGCGGACGGGCGCGCGCGTCGGGACGGCGCCGATGCGCAGCCCCGCGACATCGGCGGTCGGCAGATCCTTCATCGAGTGCACGACGAGGTCGCACTCCCCCCGCAGCAGCGCTTCGCGCAGCGCCGCGACGAACACGCCTGTGCCGCCCAGCTGCGCCAGCGGCCCGGTCAGCACGTCGCCGGCGGTCGTGATCGGGACGAGCTCCACCTCGCGCCCGGTCGCGGCGCGCAGCGCCTCGGCGACGTGACCGGACTGCGTCGTGGCGAGCAGGCTCGCCCGGGTGCCGAGCCGCAGCGGCGGGGCGGATGCCGGAGCGCCGGCTGCCGTCACGGTGCGATCCCGGCGAGAGCGGGCTGGAAGCCGAGCCGTTTGTTCTCGCAGCATCCGGGGCGGCAGACGTCGTCCCACGGGCCGAGCGCCGTCTCGTGCGGGCGGCCGGCGGGATCGGTGCCGTCGAGGCGCTCGGCGATGAGGTCGACGAGCCCCGAGACGTAGGCGGGATGGGTGCCGGGCGTCGGGGTGCGGATCGCGGCGAGGCCGAGGTCGGCGGCGGTCTCCAGCGCTTCGGTGTCGAGATCCCAGAGCACCTCCATATGGTCGCTGACGAACCCCAGCGGCACAATGAGCACGGCCTTGCGGCCCGCGGCCGGCAGCTCCTGCATGGCGTCGTTGATGTCGGGCTCGAGCCACGGCACCTGCGGCGGACCGGACCGGCTCTGGTACATCAGCTGCCAGGCGCACGCCGACCCCAGCCGGGCCATGATGGCCTCGGCGACGGCGGTGTGCTGCGCGACGTAGGCGCCTCCGGGGCCGAGGTCGCGCTCGGGCGGGCCGGAGCGGTCGGCGTCGCTGTTCGGAATCGAGTGCGTCGAGAACAGGATCTCGATCTCGTCGTCGCCGAACCCGTCGGCGTGCAGCCGCGCGAGGCCCGCGGCGACCCCCTCGGCGAACGGGGTGACGAATCCGGGGTGGTCGAAGAACTGGCGCACCTTGTCGATCTCGACCCGGCCCGACAGCCCGGTCGCCTCGACCGCGTCGGCGAGGTCCTCTCGGTACTGCCGGCACGACGAGTACGAGCTGTAGGCGCTCGTCGCGATGGCGAGGAGCCGGGTGTGGCCGGCATCGTGCGCGGCCTGCAGGGCGTCGGCGACGTAGGGCATCCAGTTGCGGTTGCCCCAGTACACGGGCAGGTCGAGCCCGCGGGCGGCGAGCTCGGCGTCCAGGGCCGCCTTCAGCTCGCGGTTGTGGTCGTTGATCGGTGACACCCCGCCGAAGTGGCGGTAGTGGTGCGCGACCTCCTCGAGGCGTTCGTCGGGGATGCCGCGACCGGCCGTGACGTTGCGGAGGAACGGGATGACGTCGTCCTGCCCTTCGGGGCCGCCGAAGCCCAGCAGCAGCACGGCGTCGTAGGCGACGGGTGTCGTCGCGAACCGGTCCCCGGCGCACGTCGCCGTCGTGGCGGCGGGCACCCGGCATCCGTCGCCGCATACCGGCGCCGCACTCGCGCGTGGCGGCTTGGGACGGAACCCGGTGATGTTCTCCGCCATCAGCTCAGCACCTCCGCGAGCTCGGCGACCTCGATGCGGCGGCCGGTGTAGAACGGCACCTCCTCGCGCACGTGGCGGCGGGCGCCGGTCGCGCGCAGGTCGCGCATCATGTCGACGAGGTGGATGGGGTCGTCGCTCTCGAGCGGCAGCAGCCACTCGTAATCGCTGAGCCCGAACGTCGAGACGGTGTTGGCGACGACGTCGGTGAACCGCGCGCCCTTGCGGCCGTGCTCGGCGAGCATCGCGGAGCGCTCCTCGTCGGGCAGCAGGTACCACTCGTAGCTGCGGACGAACGGGTAGAGGCAGAGCCAGCCGCGGGCGTGCTCGCCGCGCAGGTAGCCCGGCACGTGGCGCTTGTTGAACTCCGCCTCGCGGTGCACCCCCACGGCGGTCCAGACCGCGGTGGCCTCGGCGAGCACCGCGGTGCGGCGGAGGGTCCGCAGCGCCTGCTGGAGCACCGCCGGGCTCTCGACGGGCGTGCGCTCACCGGTGTGCAGCCACACCAGCAGGTCGGCCTCGCCGCGCATGCCGGTCACGTCGTAGAGGCCCCGCAGCGTCACGCCGTCCGCCTCGATGCCGGCGATCGCGGCGGTGAGCTCGTCCCGCGCCGCCGCGTCGGGGGCACCGTGGCGCGGGCGGGGCAGGGCGAGGACGGCGAACAGGGTGTAGCCGAGCGGGATGGTGTCGGTCATGCGGTGCTCCTGTCTGAGGCGAGGGGTCGGGAGAAGGCGGGGGGCTCGACGGTCAGCCGCGCGGCGAGGTCACGCGCATGCGGGATGACCGAGGCGAGGCCCGTTCCGGCGACGGCGGCGCCGGTGAGGTGGATGCCGTCGCGCTCGGCGGCACGGGCGATGCGACCGGCGGCGGCGCCGGCGGGCGCGATGTCCACGGCATCCGTCCAGCGCTGCACGACGACGTCGACGACGTCACCCGCCGTGACGGGGACGCCGGTGAGCAGGCGCAGTTCCCGCGCGACGTCATCGCGCGTGCGGAGCCGGTCGTGGGCGCCGTCGCGGGCCGACAGCCGCACAAGGTGCGTGCCGGCGGCGGCGCGGCGCGCCCGCCCCCACTTGGCGCTGATGTGGGTGAGCGCCTTGGCGGCGGTCGGGAGGGCCGGGTCGACGATGACGCCCGACCCCACCGGGTCGGCGTCGAAGCCGCGGTGGGAGACCGCGGCCGCGACGAGGTGCACGTCTCCGGTCGCGCCGCCGCGAACGTGATCGGGGGCCGCCGGGTCGAGGGTGGCC
>JAEYAG010000144.1 GCA_023451265.1 Actinomycetes bacterium
ACGTCATGAACGCGACGAGGAGGTTCTTGCCGAGCGCGAGCTCGCCGTTCTCCGTCGCCGGGCCGTCGGCGATGACCTCGCCGGCCTCGATGCGGTCGCCCGCCGAGACGATGACGCGCTGGTTGTAGCTCGTGCCCTGGTTGGAGCGGTCGAACTTGCGCAGGAAGTAGTCCTGCGTGCCGCCCTCGTCGAGCTGGATCGTGACGACGTCGGCCGAGACCTCGGCGACGACACCCGACTTCTCGGCGGTGAGGACGTCACCGGCGTCGATGGCCGCGAAGCCCTCCATGCCGGTGCCGACGACGGGCGACTCGCTGCGCAGCAGCGGGACGGCCTGACGCTGCATGTTCGCACCCATGAGGGCGCGGTTGGCGTCGTCGTGCTCGAGGAAGGGGATGAGCGAGGTCGCGACCGAGACCATCTGGCGGGGCGAGACGTCCATGTAGCCGATCTCGTCGGCGTGGAACATGTCGACCTCGCCACCCTGACCACGGCGGGCCAGGACGCGCTCGGTGGCGAACTTGCCGTCCTTGTCGAGCTCGGCGCCGGCCTGGGCGACGATGAAGTCGTTCTCCTCGGAGGCGGTGAGGTAGTCGATCGTGTCGGTCACCTTGCCGTCGACCACGCGGCGGTACGGCGTCTCGATGAACCCGAACGCGTTGATGCGCGCGAACGAGGCGAGCGAGCCGATGAGGCCGATGTTCGGGCCTTCCGGGGTCTCGATCGGGCACATGCGGCCGTAGTGCGACGGGTGGACGTCGCGGACCTCGACGCCGGCGCGCTCACGCGACAGACCGCCGGGGCCCAGCGCCGACAGGCGGCGCTTGTGGGTGAGGCCGGCGAGAGGGTTGTTCTGGTCCATGAACTGCGACAGCTGCGAGGTTCCGAAGAACTCCTTGATCGCGGCGACGACGGGGCGCACGTTGATCAGGGTCTGCGGCGTGATCGCCTCGATGTCCTGCGTGGTCATGCGCTCGCGGACGACGCGCTCCATGCGCGAGAGGCCGGTGCGGACCTGGTTCTGGATGAGCTCGCCGACGGCGCGGATGCGGCGGTTGCCGAAGTTGTCGATGTCGTCGACGTCGAGACGGATCTCCGCGGCCTCGCCGTTACGGACACCGGGGATCGACGCGTCGCCGCGGTGCAGCGCGACGAGGTACTTGATGGTCGCGACGATGTCGTCGACGGTGAGCACCGAGTCGCTGAGCGGCTTGTCGAGCCCCAGCTTCTGGTTGATCTTGTAGCGACCCACCTTCGCCAGGTCGTAGCGCTTCGGGTTGAAGTAGAAGTTGTCCAGCAGCGCGCGGGCGGCCTCGGCGGCGACCTGCTCGCCCGGACGGAGCTTGCGGTAGATGTCGCGGAGCGCGTCCTCCTTGGTGAGGATCGTGTCCTTGCTCAGCGTGTCCTCGATGGACTCGTAGCCGGCGAACTCGTTGAGGATGTCCTCGCTGGACAGGCCCAGGGCCTTGAGGAAGACCGTGACCGACTGCTTGCGCTTGCGGTCGATGCGCACGCCCACCTGGTCGCGCTTGTCGATCTCGAACTCGAGCCAGGCGCCGCGGGAGGGGATGACGCGCGCCGAGACGATGTCCTTGTCGCTCGTCTTGTCGGGCGTCTTGTCGAAGTAGACGCCGGGCGAGCGGACGAGCTGGGAGACGACGACACGCTCGGTGCCGTTGATGATGAACGTGCCCTTGCCGGTCTGCAGCGGGAAGTCGCCCATGAAGACGGTCTGGGTCTTGATCTCACCCGTGAGGTGGTTCATGAACTCGGCCTCGACGTACAGCGGGGCGGCGTAGGTCTTGCCGCGCTCCTTGCACTCCTCGATCGAGTACTTCTCCGGCTCCAGGTACGGGTTCGTGAAGCTCAGCTGCATCGTCTCGCCGAGGTCCTCGATGGGCGAGATCTCCTCGAAGATCTCCTCGAGGCCGCTGGTCTCGGGCACGTCGGTGCGGCCGGCGTCCTTCGCCTCTGCGACACGGGCCTTCCAGGCGTCGTTGCCGACGAGCCAGTCGAAGGACTCCGTCTGCAGCGCGAGAAGGTCGGGGACCGTCAGCGTGTCGGAGATCTTGGCGAACGACTGGGGCGACGCGCCGCGGCCGTTCTTGGGGGTGGTGGTGGAATTGGTTGCGTTGCGCGCAGCAGCCAAGGGGATTACCTCCATGAGCCCGGGCAGGGGCTGGTTTCCTTGTCGTCAGGTGGAGTGCTCCGTTCCCGCCGCCTGCCGCGCGCCGCCGCGTCTGTCGAGCGGCGGGGATCTGCAGGCGCACGCCGACCACCATATGAGGGCATGGGGGAAGGGAGCGCAACTACCCACTATAGGCCGCGCGACGCGCCATGGCAAGCCCGATCCTTGACGAGTTTCAGAAGCTGCGGTATAACCGCGCGGCAGGCCCGTTGCGTCACGCCGGGCGGGCGTGCCGGAATCGGATGCGGGTGCCCGGCCGCGCCTGCGCGAGGAGGTCGCGGGCGGCGTCGGCGACGACCGCGACGACGGGGTAGCCGCCGGTCACCGGGCCGTCGGGACCGAGGATGACGGGGCGGCCGTCGGGCGGAACCTGGATGGCGCCCGGCAGCATCCCCTCGCTCGGCAGTTCGTCCTGGCGGACGCGCTCCAGGGGCGGGCCGTCGAGGCGGATGCCGACGCGGTCGGCCGCGGCGGAGACGGTCCACTCGCGGGCGTAGAGGTCGGCGGCATCCGTCACCCAATCCGGCCGGGGACCGGGGGCGAGCGCGATCTCGAGAAGCGTATCGCCGGGCGGACTCCAGGGGTGGAGGTCGTCGGGCGGGATGGGGGTGGCGACGGCGATGTCGGCGCGGGCGAGGGTGTCGCCCGCGCGCAGCGGCGCCGGGCCGAGCCCCGAGAGCGTGTCGGTCGAGCGGGACCCGGCGACGGGCGCGGAGCCGAGACCGCCGCGGATCGCGACGTACGCGCGCGCCCCGTGGGCGAACCCGTCGAGGTGCAGTTCCGCGCCCCGCCGCCAGGCGTGCACCGTGTAGGGGTCGATCGCACGACCGGCGAGGCGGATCGGTCCCCACGCACCCGTCACCACGACGTGGAGGTCGGTCTCGGCCACGGCACGGAATCCGCCCATCACGACCTCGATGCCCGTGGCATCCTCCCGCGTGCCGAGCAGCCGATGAGCCGTGCGCAGCGCAGCCCGATCGGCGGCGCCCGAGGCGGCGATGCCCTCGGCCGCATGCCCGGGGCGGCCCTGGTCTTGCACCGTCGCGAGCACGCCCGGCTCGAGCACCGTGAGGGCGGCCGCCGATCCGCGAGAGAACAACTGGCGGCCGAGAGGGTGGGGGTCACCCGTGCTC
>JAEYAG010000169.1 GCA_023451265.1 Actinomycetes bacterium
GCCGGTCACCGTCGGGCAGGCGGTGCGGTTCGTCCGCCGCCGCGATGTGCGGTGGGTGCACGCGCAGGGCGACTACTCCCGGCTGCACACCGACGACGGCGCGCACCTCATCCGCACGCCCATCTCGGAGCTCGAGGAACGGTGGGCGCCGCACGGCTTCGTCCGCGTGCACCGCTCGTACCTCGTCGCCGTCGGAGCGATCGCCGAGGCGCGGCTGAGCGGCGCCGATCCGGCGATCGTCCTCGTCGGAACGGTGCCCGCGACGATCCCCGTCAGCCGGCGGATGCTGCCGGCGGTCCGTGAGGCGCTCGTGCGCGCACGGGAGGCGGGACGATGAGCGACGCGCCGCGGCGCGTGCGGGTGAGCGCGGATCCCGCCCCGCCGCGAGGACCCGGCATCCGTCGCCCCGTCACGCGCTCGGTCCCCGTCGCCGCCGCATCGACCTCGCCCGGTGCATTCGATGAGGCGGATGCCGTGTACGACCGCGCGCTGCGGCGGTCGCAGTTGCGGCTCGCGCTCGGCGCCGTCGCGGGGTTCGTCGTCGTGGTGGTCGCGCTCACGCTCGCCGTCGCCCTCATCCCCGAGCTCGACCGGTGGACGCTCGCGGGCGTTCCGGTGTCGTGGCTGCTGCACGCGTTCGCGTTCTATCCCGCGATCGTCGTGTTCGCGGTGCTGTACACGCGCGGCGCGACGCGCAACGAGCGTCGCTACCGGGCGCTGCGGGAGCGCGAGTGAACGCGCTGCTCGACCTCGTCGCCGTCGCCGCGGTCATCGTCGCGACGGTGCTGATCGGGGCATACGGCCTCCGGATCTCGCGGACGACGAGCGACTTCTTCGTCGCCTCGCGCACGGTGCGCCCGGTGTGGAACGCGTCGGCGATCAGCGGCGAGTACCTGTCGGCGGGGACGTTCCTGGGGTTGTCGGGGCTCGTGCTGCTCGACGGCGCGCGGGGGTTCTGGTTTCCGATCGGCTACGCCGCCGGGTACCTGCTCGTGCTCGCGTTCGTCGCCGCGCCGCTGCGCCGGAGCGGTGCATACACGATTCCCGACTTCGTCGAGGCGCGGCTGGAGTCGCCGCTCGCCCGTCGGGTCACGAGCGTCGCGGTGCTCATCATCGGGTGGCTGTACATCGTGCCGCAGCTGCACGGCGCGGGCATCACCCTGCAGGTCGTCGCCGATCTGCCGCCGTGGACCGGGGCGGCCGTCGTGGCGGCGCTCGTCGCCGCGCTCGTCGCCGCCGGCGGGATGCGGGCGATCACGTTCGTGCAGGGCTTCCAGTACTGGCTCAAGCTCACGGCGCTGCTCGTGCCGGTCGTCGCCATGGCGTTCGCCCTGTACGGGACGCCGCACGAGTTCGATCCGGCAATCGCGTTCCCGAGCGCGGCCGGTCCGGCGGGCATCGACGCGTACGCGACAGGCTCGCTGCTGGTCGCGCTCCTGCTCGGCACGATGGGCCTGCCACACGTGCTCGTGCGGTTCTACACCAGTCCCGACGGCCTCTCGGCGCGGCGCACGACGGTGCTCGTCATCGTCATGGTGAGCGCGTTCTACGCCGTCTCGAGCGCGATGGGGCTCATCTCCCGCGTCGTCGCGCCCGACCTCGCCGAGCCCGGCGCCGCCGACACCGTCGTGCTCGTGCTGCCGGCGCGCGTGTTCCCGGGGATCGTCGGCGAGCTGCTGACGGCGCTCATCGTGGCGGGCGCGTTCGCGGCGTTCCTCGCGACCTCCGCCGGTCTCGTCGTCTCGCTCGCGGGGGTCGTCAGCCAGGACGTCTTCGGCGGATCGGTGCGCTCGTTCCGCGTGTCGGCGCTGCTGTGCACCGCGGTACCGTTCGTCATCGCGCTGGCGACGGCGCCGGCGGGCCTCGGCTCGAGCGTCGGGATGGTGTTCGTGTTCGCGGCATCCTGCCTCTCGCCGGTGGTGCTGCTGGGCGTGTGGTGGTCAGGGCTCACCGCCCGGGGGGCGGTGGCCGGGATGGTCAGCGGCGGCGCGGCGTGCGGGCTGTCGCTCCTCGTCTATACCGCCGTCGGGGGCGTCGGGGTGGCGGCACCGTTCCTGGCGCAGCCGGCGGCGTGGACGATCCCGCTCGCGACCGCCGTGACGGTCGTGGTGTCGCTGACCGACCGCCGCGGCGCGCCGCGCACCGCGGAGCGCTACCTCGCCCGGCTGCACGCCCCCGAGCGGGTGTGATGCGGCCGGGCTTGCCGTCGGCGGCCGCTTCCGCTGCCGTGTCACCGAGACAGGAGAAATCGCGGACACAGGACGTGTGATCGTCACCACGTCCTGCCTGGGTGATTTCTCCTGTGTCCGTGAGGCGGATGCCGGGTGCCGTGGCCCCGGGTTGCCACTATCGCGTCGGCGGGGCAGCCGAGAGGATGGGCGCATGCCTCGCACCGCGTCCGACCCGCGCCGCACGACGAACGCGCTGCGCGCCGCGGGCGCGCTGATCATGGCGGGGATGCTGGTGCTCGCCGGGTGCGCCCCGGCATCCACCCCCGCGCCCTCCACGACGACCGCGGCACCGACGCCGACTCCGACGCCCACGCCCACGCCGACGGCGGACCCGCTGGCCGGGCTCAGCCTCGAGGAGCGCGTCGGGCAGCTGTTCATGGTCGGGACCGACGTCTCCGCCGCGACGCCGGCGACGCTGTCGGCGATTACCGATCGGCACGCGGGGAGCATCTTCCTGCACGGGCGCACGCAGAGTGGCACGGCCACGGTCGCCGCCGTGGTAGACCAGTTCACGGGTCTCGTCGGCAGCGGGGCGACCGGCGGCATCCGGCTCTGGGTCGCGACCGACCAGGAGGGCGGCGAGGTGCAGGTGCTGCGCGGCCCGGGGTTCGACGACATGCCGTACGCGATCCGGCAAGCCGACCTCCCCGACGATCAGCTGCACGCGCAGGCGGCGGTGTGGGGCGGCCAGCTCGCCGCGGCCGGCGTGGACATGAACCTCGCGCCGGTCGCCGACATCGTCACGAGCCACGACGCGCGGTTCTCCAACCCGCCGATCGGCGCGCTCGGGCGGCAGTACGGCTACGACGAGGCGACCGTGGCGGCGAAGGCGGGAGCGTTCGCGCAGGGCATGAGGGATGCCGGGGTGCTGCCCGTCTTCAAGCACTTCCCGGGCCTGGGACACGTGACGGCGAACACCGACACGAGCGCGAACGTCGTCGACACGACCGTGACGGCGGATGGCCCCGACGTCTCGGTCTACCGGTCGCTGACCGCCGGCGGGCCGTCGGCCGTCATGGTGTCGACGGCGATCTACCAGAACATCGACCCCGCCGCGCCGTCGGTGTTCTCGCCCACGGTGGTCGGGCTCGTCCGCAGCACGGTCGGCTTCGACGGGGTGATCATGACCGACGACCTGTCGGCGGCGGCCGCCGCTCAGGCGTGGAGTCCGGGCGATCGCGCCGTCCTCGCGCTGTCGGCGGGGGTTGACCTGGTGCTCGCGTCGGCCGACCCGACGGTCTTCGCGGCCATGTACGACGCCGTGCTGGCCAAGGCGCAGTCCGACCCGTCGTTCGCCCGCATCGTCGACGAGGCCGCCGCCCGTGTCGTCGCCGCCAAGGCCGCGATGCCCTGAGGCCGCGGCGCTGGGGCGCACTCCCGTGCGACAGACTCGAAGGATGACCGACCAGCCGCGCCTCGTCGACCTCGTGCCGGCCGGTGCGGGGGCGGATGCCGTGTACGACGGCTTCGTGCAGTGGGCGGCCGGTCGCGGGCTCACGCTGTATCCGGCGCAGGACGAAGCCGTGATGGAGCTCGTGTCGGGGGCGCACGTGATCCTGTCGACGCCCACCGGAACGGGCAAGTCGCTCGTGGCGATCGCGGCACACGCGGCGTGCCTGGCCGCCGGTGGCCGGTCGTACTACACGGCGCCGATCAAGGCCCTGGTCAGCGAGAAGTTCTTCGCGCTCGTGGAGATCTTCGGCGCCGAGAACGTCGGGATGGTCACGGGCGACTCGTCGGTCAACCCCGACGCGCCGATCGTGTGTTGTACCGCGGAGATCCTCGCGAACGTCGCACTGCGGCTCGGGCCCGACGCCCCGGTCGATCAGGTCGTCATGGACGAGTTCCACTACTACGGCGACCCCGACCGCGGGTGGGCGTGGCAGGTGCCGCTGCTGCTGCTCCCGCGCGCGCAGTTCCTGCTGATGTCGGCGACGCTCGGCGACGTCACCCCGATCGCGGATGACCTCGAGCGCCGCACCGGACGCCCGCTCGCCCAGGTCACCGGGGTGGAGCGGCCGGTGCCGCTGCACTTCTCGTTCGAGCGGCGACCCGTGCACGAGGTGCTCACGATGCTCGTCGACGAACGCGAGGTGCCCGTCTACATCGTGCACTTCGCGCAGGCGGCGGCACTCGAGCGGGCGCAGGCCCTGGCATCCGTGAATCTCACCACCCGTGCCCAGCGCGACGAGATCGCCGACGCGATCGGCGGGTTCCGGTTCACGACGGGATTCGGCAAGACGCTGTCGCGCCTCGTCCGGGCGGGGATCGGCGTGCACCATGCGGGGATGCTGCCGCGCTACCGGCGCCTCGTCGAGACGCTCGCGCAACGGGGACTGCTGAAGGTGATCTGCGGCACCGACACGCTCGGCGTCGGGATCAACGTCCCGATCCGGACCGTCATGATCACGGCGCTGTCGAAGTACGACGGGACTCGGATGCGGCAGCTGAGCGCGCGGGAGTTCCACCAGGTCGCGGGCCGTGCGGGCCGCGCCGGCTACGACACCTACGGAAACGTCGTCGTGATGGCGCCGGAGTGGGAGATCGAGAACGCCGTTGCGCTCGCGAAGGCCGGTGACGACGCCGCGAAACGCAAGAAGATCGTGCGCAAGAAGGCGCCGACGGGCGTCGTCAACTGGGGTGAGGGGTCGTACGAGCGACTCATCGCGGCGGTGCCCGAGCCGCTCGTGCCGCAGCTGAAGCTCTCGGCGGCGATGCTCATCAACGTCATCGGCCGGGGCGGCGACGTGTTCGCGAACGTGCGCGCTCTCGTGTTCGACAACCACGAGCCCCGCGCGCGGAAGTACGAGCTGGCGCGTCGCGCGATCGCGATCTTCCGCACGCTCGTCGACGCCGGGATCGTCGAGGTGGAGCGGGAGCCGGCATCCGCCCCGCGAATCCGGCTCACTGTCGACCTGCAGCCGAACTTCGCGCTCAACCAGCCGCTGTCGCCGTTCGCGCTCGCCGCGATCGATCTGCTGGACCCCGAATCGCCGAGCGATGGTGTCGGTACGGGTCACTACGCGCTCGACGTCGTGAGCGTCATCGAGGCGACCCTCGACGACCCGCGCGCGATCCTCGGTCAGCAGGAGTACAAGGCGCGGGGCGAGGCGGTCGCGGCGATGAAGCGCGACGGCATCGAGTACGACGAGCGCATGGCGCTGCTCGAAGAGGTCACGTGGCCGAAGCCGCTTGCGGAACTGCTGGCGCAGTCGTTCGAGGTGTTCGCCTCGAGTCAGCCGTGGGTGCGCGACTTCGAGCTGAGCCCGAAGTCGGTCGTGCGCGATATGTTCGAGCGAGCGATGTCGTTCGCCGAGTACGTCTCGTTCTACCAGCTCGCCCGCAGCGAGGGGCTCGTGCTGCGCTACCTCTCCGACGCGTACCGCGCGATCCGCCAGACCGTGCCCGCCGATGCCCGCACCGACGAGCTGATGGACATCATCGAGTGGCTGGGCGAGCTCGTGCGCCAGGTCGACTCCAGCCTCGTCGACGAGTGGTC
>JAEYAG010000175.1 GCA_023451265.1 Actinomycetes bacterium
GCATAGCGACGTCCTCACACCGCCGGCCGTGCGGCACCGCCGTCGTCGCCGCACTGATTGGCGGCAGGGCGGCCGCGCGGTGCGCACGTGGAATCTCACGGTGCTCGCCGTCGCGGCGATCGGCGTGGGCGCGGGTGTGATCGGCGGCGGGCTCGTCAGTCGCATCGCGGCGCCCTGGGCTCCGCTGGCATCCACGGCCGTGCTGTGGGCAGGCATGCTCGCTGCGGTCGGCTTCGCGTTCACGCGGGGGCGCCCGGCGGGACTGTTGCGGTTTCGCCCGATCGATCTGTTGTGGGGCGTGGGCTTCGGGCTCGGCCTGCGTCTGCTGCAGGGATGGCTGAGTGGGGCGGATGCCGGGTCCTTCCCCTCTACGGCGACGCTCGACGGGAGCCTGCCGACGACGTGGTGGCTGACCGAGGCGCTGCCGGCGGCGGTCGTGGCGCCGCTCGTGGAGGAGTTCTTCTTTCGTGCGGTCATCCTGGTGACGGTGTATCAGCTGCTGCGGCGGAGCGCGGGCGGGTTCGCCGCCGGGGTGGCCGCGCTGTTGGTGTCGTCGGGCGGGTTCGTGCTGCTGCACGCGACGGGGGGCTCACTGTCGGTCGCCGATGCGGTGCAGTTGCTCGCGGTCGGCGGGACGGGTGGCCTCTTGGTGCTGCTCACGGGGCGCGTCTGGGGTGCCGTGCTGACGCACGTCGTCTACAACGCCTCCTATCTGGCGCTCGTGGCCGCCGGCACGCTCCTCTCCTGACGTCGATGCGATCGCCGCGCCGAATTTCCTTGCGGCAGATTGTTAGAGAGCTCTAATGTAATTCTCAGCCTGCCGAGAGTCATGCGCGGCGGTCGCATCCGCTTTCAGAGCAGCCCGGGGGACTCTCACGTGCATAAGCGCCTCGCCGCCATCGCCATCGCTGTGGTCGCACTACTCACAGTTCAGACGGTGCCGGCCGTCGCCGCCCCTGTCGCATCGACGGCGACGTTGACGGTGACCCTCTCCCTGCCGCAGGGTTACAGCCCGCCGGCCGGCCTCGCAGTCGACTTCACGACGGCTCGCGGGTATCTCAGCATGGTCAACGGCGACGGTGTAGGCAAGAGCGGCGGCGACGGCGGGCTGGTCGAGACCGGCGGCGAGCGTCGCGCCGAGGCAGACGCGGCCGGTGTTCTCGCGTTCTCGAACCTGACTCCCGGGGATTACTACTTGTGGGTTGACCCTCCCCAGCGCAGCGATCTGCTCGGTGGAGGCTGGAGCGACGGCAACCTGTCGAGCGGACAGGCCACGCCGATCGCGGTGACGACGGGCGCGACTCGGGTCGGCGCGGCTCTGCAGCGCGGTGGTCTGCTGCGGGGCACCGTCATCGATCCGACCGGTGCGCCCGTCGAGAACGCGACGGTCTGGCCGAGCGGCGGCAAGACCGCGTCCGACGGATCCTTCGCCACCGGATTCGCCCCCGGACAGGGGTACGTCTCTGTCACCGCGCCGGAGGGCAGCGACCTCGTCGGCGGCGTGTGGATGTCGAATGACGTGCCTCTCAGCAGCACCAGCCTCGGTAGCCCGATCGTGACAGGCGCCGATCTCGTGGTCACTCCGTCCAACGTCGTCGCCCGATTGTCAGCCGCCGGTGCCATCTCCGGCACGGTCCGTGACTCGAGCGGTGAACCGGTGGCCGGAGCGGATGTCTCGACCGGCAGCAGCCGTTCGGTGACGGCGTCGGACGGCAGCTATCGTCTCGGCGGACTGCCGGCCGGTGAGTTTCGGGTGAGCGTTACGCCGCCGCACGACACCCTCACGGCCGGGTATATCCAGCCGGATGGCGCGGTCGGCGGCGACTGGTCGCGCGCTGCCGTGGTCGTTGTGACCGGCGGTGCCACGACGAGCGGAGTCGATGCTCGCCTCACTCCTGCCGGCGGCATCCGGGGTGTCGTGAGCGGGTTGCCGTCTTCCGAGTCGATGAGCGCGGCCGCGTTCTCGAGCACCGGAGAGTTCGTCGGCGGGAACTCCGCCGCCGACGGCACCTTCACGATCGGACACCTCTCTCCGGGAGTGTGGACCGTGCGCTTTTCGCTGTACGACGATCAGGGATTGTCCGACTACATCGTCGATGACTTGTCGGTCGAGGTGGCCGTCAATGAGGTAGTGACCGTCACCGCGCCGGCCTACCTCGGCGGGTCGGTGAGCGGCCTGTTGCGCACGCCTACCGGCACCGCCGCGACGAGCGGAACCGTCCAGGCAGTGGGCAGCGACGGCAGGTCATCGTGGGGAAGCGTCACGTCGTCAGGAGCGTTTTCGGTCTCGGGTCTGAAAGCGGGAACGTATCGCTTGGACGTGGTGACGCCCGAGGGGGCGATCTCCCGAGACGGCATCGTCGTGACCTCCGGCTCCGAGACCTCGCTGGGCACGATCGTGCTCTCGCCGCCGACCGCCGCCGTGGTGCATGTGCAAGATGCGGCCGGCCAGCCTATCGCGGGGGCGAACGTCTGGCTGTCGAACATGACGAGCGGGTGGTCTGCGACGACGAACGCCGAGGGGGACGCGCGTGTCACCGTGCCGACAGGCGGAGACTATTGGTACCAGGCCGATGTGGACGGCTACAGCTCCGCATGGGGCTCGGTGTCGCTGGAGACGGGAGCGACGTCTTCCCTGACGGTCACGCTGGCCCGGTCGACGATCGTGAACGTCACCGTCATGGATGCGGGCCAACCAGTGAGCTTCCGTGAGGTCAGCGTTCTCATCGGTGGTGAAGAGGTGTGGTCGGGGACGACGGATGCCGCAGGGGCGCTGCGCGTGACGACATCGGTCTACGGCGCTCTCGAGGTACGCCTCCCGACTCGATCGGGTGAGTCATGGACGACGTGGGCAGGGTCGCCGGTGAGTGCCCCTGTCGACGTCGACGTCACCACGTCGGATGTCACCGTCGAGCTCGCGGCCTCTCTCGGCATTGACGTGTCGCTGCGGGGCTACGGCGATGAGATCCTCGGCGATCACGGATTCACGCTGGGGCTCGCCAGTGGCGAGACGTTCTACGGCAGCACCGACGCCGACGGTACGGCCGGCGTGAGTGGCCTCATCGCGGGCGAATACACCGTGAGCACGTGGACGGATGACGGTGAGCTGCTGAGCTCGACCGTGACCCTGTCGCCCCAAGCGCCGTACGCCGCTGTGATTCTCAGCCCCACAGACGCCGCCGACGCGGTGCACGTCACGGGCGTGTTGCGCGATGACGCAGGGGTGGCCCTACCGGGCGAGCAGCTGACCGTGATGACGTACAGCGAGACCAGTTCGCGCTCCCGCACCGTGACCACGTCAACCGATGGCGCGTTCTCAGCATGGCTGCGTCGCGGCGAGCAGTACGCGATCGTCGGGCCGGTGGGTGACGATTCCCGGTATGCGCCGGTTGTTCTGGACGGCGAGGTGCCGGCTGACGGCCGCGTGCAGCGTGATGTGACTGTCTCGTGGGGCCGCTCGATCAGTCTCACGGTGTGGGGCGGCACTCCCGAAGACCCGCTGGGGGTCTCCTCCCGCGTGCCTGTCGAGGACACCTACGTCTCGGCGTATGTCGACGCGGGTGGCGGCGCCTACTCTGTCTCGCGTTCGGCGCGCACCGACGCCGACGGTACGGTCACGCTGACGGGTCTGCCCACGTCGGGGGACCTCAGCGGATGGATCTCCGGTCTCGGCTATTACGCTGGTCGAAGCGTCGACTTCGCGGATGGCGGCGAGTACACGCTCGAGCTCCGTGGCGAGGTCTCCGGCAGCGTCGCTCTGGAGGGAGGCACCGGGCGGCAGGTGCACGTGCACCTGGATTCGGGGAACGGCTTCTTCCTCTCCGCGCCGGCAAGCTGGACGTTCACATCGGTGACGCCGGGCACCCACACCATGACGGTCAGCGCTCCCGGCTGGGTTTCGCAGTCGCTGAGCGTTGAGGTGCGGGCGGGGCAGACGACCACCCTCCCGGAGATCACGCTCGAGCGGGCCTCGAGTGTCGAGGGGACGGTCACTGTCTCGGGTGTGCCACTCGCGGGAGCCCGTGTGGTGGGCATGTCGGGCGATGTCGAGGTGGAAACGACGACCGGATCCGACGGGAGCTTCGTTCTGGCGGATGTATCGCCGGGCGAGGTCGCGGTGCAGGCGACCTGGGAGGGCATGGATCTGGCTGCGGGCGTCATCACGGTCGCCTCTGGGGCTGTCGGGCGTCTCGATCTCGCCGGCGACCCGGGTGTGGTCGGTTCGCTGGTGCGCGTCGTCGTCTCGAGGTCCGGTGAGGGTGCGCCGCATCAGGGTTACGTTGAACTCGTCGACCCGTTCTCGGATCGTGTGAGGTCGTACGCGTGGCTCGACGGCGGTGTCGCGCAGTTCACGGGCATCGCCCCGGGGATGTATCGCTTGAGGATCGATGGCGACAGCAGCTTCCTCTCGGGCTGGCTCGATCTGCAGGGAGCCGTCGTCGATGTCGCCGAGGTCGGTCGGGTCTCCATCGCGTCTGGGACGGCCGTCGCGTTCACGGCGAACGCGCAGCGCCCGGTGACGCTGAGCGGAACGGTCCGCGGCGCCGACGGCGCCGCACTCGCCGGCGCACAGGTGCGCGCGGGCGACGCGGTGACCGTCACCGACGCGTTCGGTGGGTACACGCTTGACGTGCGCCCATCTGCCGCGACTTTGTCGGTGTCGGATGCCGACGGTTTGCACGTTCCCTCGGAGGTCGCTCTCCGCGGGCTCGTCGAGGGCGAGCAGCGCACGATCGACGTCGCACTCGTGCCCCGCGGCGCGATCGATGTGACGGTGACCGACGTTGACGGTGAACCGGTGTCGGGGGTCGAGGTTCGTCTCGAATCGGATACGGCCGGCACCATCGCCGCGTACACAGACGACGCGGGCGTCAGCCACCTGACCCGTCTCGAGGATGTCGATTACCGCATCCGGGTCAGCGGCCCGGGCGTGGACGACATCGCGGCATACGTTCTCGACGAAGCCGGCGAGCCTCGTGTCGTGCGACTCGGCCCGGGACAGAAGCTCTCGATCGGGCAGGTGCTGCAGCGGTACGCATCGCTGCGCGTGGACCTGAGCTTCGCCGACGAACCGCATCCCGATGAGACCGTGAGCGTCGACCTCATCGACGGATCCGGGAACGTGGTGATGTCTTCGGGCGCCCTACCGGCCGTTCCCGGCATCGTCGAGCTGTCGCAGATCGCGCCCGGCGACTACACCGCGCGTGTGCACTCCGATGACTTCGTCGACCAGTACGTCGCTCCCGGGGCGTCATCGAGCGACCCGGAGTCGGCTCCGATCGTGACCGCGCGCGGTGACGGGCGGCCCCTCTCGGCGACGGCGCGCCTCGCCCGCGAGTGGGCGACCTCCACAGCGACCCTCGAGGTGCCGGACGATCCCCGCTATGGCGAGCCCTTCACTGTAGGCGCGCGGGTGCGGATCGACGGTCGCATCAGCGGCACCGATGGCATGGTGTACCGCTTCAAGGTCGATGGGGCCGAGGTTGCGCAGGGTTGGGTGTCGCCGCTGGCCGCGGAGATGGACCTGACGCTTGACGTGCCCGCCCTCTCCGTCGGTCGGCATTCGCTCTCGCTGGAGCTGGAGGACGGGCGCGCCGTGCGCGGCACGTCCGCGCAGGCCGACGTCGACATCGCGAAGGCAGTGCCGACGGTGGGTGTGCAGGTGACCCCGTCGTTCGGCGAGTACGGGCAGTCGCGGGACGTGACGATCTCTGCGCACCTGGCGAGCGGCGCGGGGCTCGACGGACGGGCGCAGCTCGTTGTGGCCGGACGGGAGTTCACGGTCGATGTGGTGGGTGGCTCGGGGTCGATTTCGTTGCCCGGCGATCTCGCCGTCGGTGCTCACGCGGTGCGCGTGCTCTGGCCGGCATCGGGCGATACCGAGGAGGTCACTGTCGACGGCGATGACCTCGTGGTGTCTCCTCGCACTGCGCGACTTCAGGTGACTGCGCCGACCGGCCCGATCGCGTACTCGGGCGACGTCGAGATTCCGTTCGCGGTGACCGTCGATGGCGACGCTGCCACCGGGACGGTGCAACTGCTGCAAGGCGACACGGTGCTCGATGAGCGGGATGCCGCCGCGACGGCTGCCCTGCGCAGCGCAGCGTCTGTACTGGGCGCGGGCTCGCATGACCTGGTTGTCAGCTACAGCGGCGACGAGTCGACGGCAGGCGCCGCCGTGCGGGTGACGGTGGAGGTGCGCGGGCAGACGACGCAGACGACGCTCACCGGGCCGTCGGCAGCGACGTGGGGCGAGAGTACGACCTTCCGGGTGGCGGTGACGGGAGAAGTAGAGACTCCGACCGGGCAGGTCACTGTTCGCGTTGACGGTCAGGATGCCGGGTCGGCGACGCTCGTCGACGGGGTCGCCGACGTGACGCTTCCGGTGCTCCCGGCCGGCGCGCATCGACTGGACGCCGTGTACAGCGGTCACGGAGAGAGTCTCGGCTCGACCTCGTCGGAGGCGGACATCCAGATCGCACCGGCTGCCGCGGAAGTCGCGCTGGATGCGATTCCCGACGGCGTCTTCGGCACCGAGACCCCCATCGAAGCACGGGTGAGCGTCGCGTCCGGCACGGCGGTCACCGGCACGGTGCGAGCGTGGGTCGACGGCACCGAGGTGTCGTCGTCGCAGCTCGACGATGGCGCCGCGACGTTCATGCTTCCTGCGAGCGCACGCATCGGCATCCATGAGGTCGTCGTCACATTCGACGGCACCGCTGATGTGCGGGCGGGGAGCTCGCTGGCACGAAGCTGGACCATGCGCACCGGTCCGCCGGTCGTCGACCTCGCCCTCCGCGCCGCGGCTGAACCGCTCACCGACGGGGTAGCACGGGCCACGCTGGATGTCATCGCGACCGGTGACGGCGCGACGCCGCTCACCTACCGGCTGTGGTGGGGTGACGGCTCGCCGGTGGTGACCGGCACATATACCGCGCCGCTGGCACTGTCGCACGACTACATCGCGGCCGGTCGGTACTTCATTCGCGTCGAGGTCGAGTCCGCCGGCGAGACGGCGACCTACGTGACGGCGCGCAACGCACGCTTCACGGCCTACCCCGACGTTGCTCTCGCGGCTGCCGCACTCGACGCGCAGTCCGCGATCGTCGGCGACGACGTGTGGTTCGATGCGAGTTCCTCGCAGCCGGCGATTGCGATCGATGGCGTTCAGTGGGACTTCGGCGACGGCGCGACCGGCTCTGGCTGGCGCACATCGCACGTCTACACCGAGCCGGGGACCTACACGGCAACTTTGACGGTCGGCCTCGGCGAGCAGCGGGCGACGTCGAGCGCGACGGTCACGGTATTGCCGGTGCCGCCCGTGGAGGGCGTCACCGTGACCGTGACATCCGGTGGCAACCGGGTCAACGGCGCGACCGTGACACACATCGCTGCCGACGGCAGCAGGGTTCAGGCGGTCACGGCCGGTGACGGCACGGCGTTGCTGCGCGGTGTCGCCGATGGGCTACAGCCGGTGTACGTGACGGCCGGTGGCTACCTGCCTGTGGCGGGCGAGGTCACGGTCGTGAACGGCGACGGCGATCTGAGCGTCGAGCTGGCGGCGGGCGAAGTCGCCGCGAGCACGCTGGAGCATCGCACGCTGAGCTACGAGGAGATCGTCGATCGCGGCATCGACCCGGCCGACCCCGACAACCAGAACGTCTTCCTCGCCGAGGTGCACCTGGCGATCGTTCCGCCCGACGCCCCCTCGTCACCGTCGACGCAGACCGATGTTGAGCTGGTCTACAACGGCGGCGGCCGCGTGATCTCCGTCGTGTATTCCGGGGACGGATGGATCTCGGGTGGCGGCGGTGACGGCTCGGCGGTGAGCGGAGGCTACCGGTACACGCCCACGATCGTGGATGCCGGCGGTGCGCAGGCCGTGCAGTGGATGATCATCCCGGTGAAGGGCAGCTGGCTCAAGGAGTTCTTCGAGGTGCGCATGGTCGTGCAGAACCTCGCAGCCGACCCGTTCCAGTTCACTGAGGCTGAGGCGACGCTGAACCTGCCGGAGGGTCTGAGTCTCGCGCCCACCTCACGGCCGCAGTCGCGGACCGTGGCGGTGCCCGACATCGCCGGTGGCGGGAGCCAGACGGTGTACTGGACCCTGCGCGGCGACACCGAGGGGGAGTACTCGCTCTCGGCTGATTACTCCGGTCTGCTCGCCCCCACTGGCGACCCGATCGCCGTAACCGCGACCGCAGACCGACCCCTCAAGGTGTGGGGCGGCTCCGCAGTCAACTGGAGCATCGCCACCGACCCGTCGACTGAAGAGCTCGACCCCTTCCGTATCGTTCTCACGCTCGCGAACGTCACCCCCGCCGACACGGGTGTGCCGGTCTACAACCCGGCCTTCCAGGTGATGCAGGGCACGGGATACCTGCTGTCCCCGCATACCGAGTACGCGAAGAGCGTGCCCGTGCTGCAGCCGGGGCAGTCGGTGCAGATGGAGTTCGTCATGCACTCCCTGCTGACTGGCGACGTGAATGTCAATGACCCTCGGTGGGCGCAGAGCTTCATCACGCCTACGGGCGGCAACGTGCAGCCCGAGCACGGCCCGATCACGCTCCTGCCCGAACGCACCGAGGCCCTCGACATCGCCGCCGCGTGGGTAGACATGCCCGACGGTGACGGGAGAGGCCTCGCTCTCGGTTGGGAGACGGTGGCGGGTGCGAACGCCGTGTACGAGCTCTGGGGCCGAAACACTCTTGATCCTGCCGAGCCGTGGCAACCGGTGACTGATGGCGTCCGAGAGGGCGTTCCCAACGGTCGGGTGATCGCGGAAGACAGCGATCAACTCTTCGGGTACTACACCGTCATCACCGTTTTCGGCGACGGTACGACGAAGCCCGCGCATCGAATGATCGCGAAGCCGAGTGTGCCGCCAGCTTTCGATCCTCAGCCCTTCACCTCGATCACCGTGGGAACCGACCCTTCGACGGCACTCGGGGCCGCGTGCTACGACGTCTTGAACGTGGCCGTCGCAGGATCTGATCAGCCGCAGACGATGGGTCCGGAGCTGGAGTTGTTCGCGCGAGAACTCGCCGGCGCGCTCTCAGCAGATGGCAACGCGGGCACGACGAACGACGGCTATCGGAGCTTCCACAACGTCTATCTGAGCTATCCAGCCAAAGCCGTGCCGCTCGTCGGAAGTCTCGAGGTCTCGATCACCGATTACATCGGCAGCATCAACACGGGGATCCAGATGCTTGAGGACCTCCTGATTGCTCGTCAGGAATGCGCCAGCGAAGGCGAGAAGCTCGTGCTGAGCGGCTACTCTCAGGGCGCGCTGGTCATCAGCCAGGTGCTGAACGACGCCCTCGGCGACCCGGAGCTCATGTCGCGGGTCCAGTTCTCGCGCCTCGGTGGAGTGTTTCTGTTGGCGAACCCGGCCAACTGGCTGGGCAACGGCGGCACGCGTCTGGGAACGGGAGCGTACTCTGCGGGATCCGCGTCGCTGAGCATCCCCTTCGGCGGCATATCCCCTATGCATCGGATCCCCGGCGTGCTCGCCGAACTGACGACCTCGATGTGTAACGTGGCCGACCTTGTCTGCGCGACTCAGAACCTCGGTGTGCCCGGCCTCGGCGTCTACGAGTTGGTGAAGGGCATCTCGGTTCATACGACGTATCCCGACACGGACAAGCCTGTGTTCACGCGGGTTGCGCGCGAGGCGGCGGGGCGCCTGCTTCGAATGCCCGTGCCGGTCCTGTCGGAGATTCAAACGAGCGCTCTAGAAGACGAGCCCTTCTCCGTCGCCCCGATCTCGCTGAAGTACCTCGATCCGGCTGTATCCGCCGAGTGGAGCCTGGGTGAGCCGTGTCAGCCAGTCGTGGCATCTCCTCCCCACACGTACGGTCCGAGTTCCGACATCCTGTGGAACTACGCGGCTCGTCTCGACGCAATATCTCCCCCGGGTTACCATCCCTGCACGCTCACGGTCACCAACGGCAACCACGCCTTCGACCGCAACGTCACCGTGCATGTCCGCTCCGGATGGGCGGCAATTGCGGAGGCCGCGACGCCTAAGCAGACTGTCGGGCCGGATTACGAGCTCAAGCCGCCCGCGGTGACGATCACCTCCGCTGACGGCTCGGTCGTGCCCGGCGCACAGGCGGTCTTCGTCCTGACGGGCCCTGCCACCTTCCCGGACGGATCGCGGACGATCACCGTTACCGCGGACGCTCAGGGCGTCGCGACGGCACCCGTTCCCGTGCCCGTCGCCGGCGAGAACGGCTCGGTGCACATGACGGCGCAGATCCCCGGTCGCGATGTCGTCGACCTCGGTTCGCAGCTCGTCTATGGCGGCCTGCCTGAGGGTCTCAGCGTTGTGAGCGCTGCAGCGTGGGATGCCGAGAACAGCACGGCGGCGCTCGACGTTCTCCTCGTCAACGACTCCGACACCGATGCCAGCTTTACGCTGACGGGCGAACTGGTCGATCCGGCCCACCCGATCGCGGCCGAGGTTACTGCGCACGCGACGACGACGGTGCGACTGAGCGCCGGTTCACCTCAGTTGACCGCGGGCGCCGTGCTCGTGCAGGCGCGCACGGGCTCGGGGCAGACAGCCGCCGAGGGTGGCCACTGGCTGGTGTACCGCGATTGGGATCCGACGGTCGTGACGCTCACGCTGTCTACCGACGTCACCACTGCGGTCTACGGGTCGCCGGTCGTCGTGTCGGTCGCGGCCAACTCGGCCGTGGGGGCGCCGACAGGTACGTTCGAGCTGCTGGTCGACGACGTGGCTGGCGAGCAGGCGCCCGCCGCCGCGGCCGCTTCCTTCGTGACGTCCACGCTGACCGCCGGTACCCACACGCTTGCAGTGCGCTTGGTGGGCAGCGACGGTCGGGAGCTGGCGCGTAGTGCGCCGGTGACGATCACGGTCACCCCGGCGACGCCGACCGTGACGTTGACGACCGGCACCGAGCCGGTGCTGCTCGGCACGCCGGCGCCGCTGCACGTGTCGGTGCGGGGGCCGGGGGTGTCGGTCGGTGACCCGGTGGCGATCCTCTCCGACGGGTCGGTGGTGGCCGAAGGCGTGGTCGGTGGGGTGGATGCCGGCGAGGGCTCCGCGGCGATCAATGTCGACACGGCACTTCTCGGCGCTGGTGCACACACTCTCGTGGCGCGGTATGGCGGCAACACCAACGCCGTCACGCAGGACTCGACCGAGGCGGTGCTCACGGTGCGTGTCGCGACCACCGTCGGCGCGACCGTTGAGCCAGTGCCGGCGGGCGCGACCGGAGAACTGCGCGTCGCGGTTGCAGCCGAGCACGTCATCGGTGATGAGCCCCTCGGCGGGCTGGTCACCGTGTCGGCCCCCGGGTGGTCCGAACCCTTGCAGGCCTCTCTCGTTGACGGAGCGGTGCGGTTCGCCCTCCCCGCGCGCAGCGTAGGAACACTGCCGCTGACTGTGAGCTACGGCGGTCGGGGGCTCTACGCCCCGTCCATGAGCTCGGTCGACGCGGTTGTCGTCGCGGCGACCGCGCAGGTCACGCTCTCGCTGTCGACGAACGCGGCGACGTACGGCGACGCGCCGAGCGCCGATGTCGCTGTCACACTGGCCGGAGGCGCCGTGCCGGCCGGCGTGGTGAAGATTCACGAAGCGGATGCCGGCGGCGCGCCGATCGGCGACGAGATCGCCGCGTCGGCGCTCGCCGACGGTGCAGCGCGTGTTCTGCTGCCACGGCTCGGCGCGGGGGAGCACCGCCTGGTGGCGGTGTACGCCCCGCACACGTCCGACGCATCCGCTGCGACGTCTGTGGTCGCGACCTTGACTGTGGCTCCCCTCGCCCCGGCGCTGTCGGTCGCGCTCGCGGAGTCGACTGTGGTTTCCGGTGATGACGTTCACGCAGCTGCGTCGCTCGTGGCGCTGGGTGCGGCCGTCGACGCGACGATCATCGCCGATCTCGACGGCAAACCCGCGACCGTGACAACGGCCGGCGCGGTGTGGACCGTGACGGCCGGGACGGGCGGTCTGGCTGCCGGCTCGCACACGCTCACGGTCACTGCGGTCCCCGCATCGGCGGACTACAGCGCGGTGAGCCAGGCGGTGACGGTGTCGGTGACCGCGCGTGCTGCGGGATTGCACGCGCAGCTCGACCGTCCCGTCGTGTCTGTCGATGACGCTCCGGCCGTCGTGCAGATCACATCGGCGGCGCCGGGGAGGTCGGTTGCTATTGCTTGGCCCGGCGGCGAGCGGAACGTGACCCTCGACGACGCAGGTGCGGCGTCCGTGAACCTGCCGACGCTGGCGGTGGGCAGTCACGACATTGACGTGAGCTTCGCGGGCGACGCGACCATCGGGGCCGACGCGGTCTCGCTGACGTACGTCGTCACCGAGGTGGCAGGAACGGTATCGGCGATCGGATCCTCGACGCGTTACGCGGTCGAGCGGCCGTCGGTGGTCGTCTCCTTCGTGGGCACGCCCACCGGCGCGGCCATGCCGTCCGGTGAGGTCGTCGTCCGAGAGGGCGATGAGGTTCTCGCGACCGCCGTTCTCGACTCTCAAGGCGGCGCCACCATTGCCCTGCCGCAGCTGCGCGTCGGTGACCATGCGCTGACGGTGGGCTACGCGGGTGACGCCCGGTACGCCGCCTCGACCGCGGCGGCATCCGTCTCGGTGGCGAAAGCGCCGAGTGCGATCACGGTGACGTGGCCCGACGCGGTGGTCTCCTTCGGCTCGGCCGCCGTGGTCACGGCGTCGGTGGGCGTCATCGGGGCTGTGGTGCCGGGTGCGACGTCGCCACACACAGACGGCGATCTTGAGCTCCTGGTCGACGGCACTGTCGTGGACAACGGACCGGCGACGGGAACGGATCTCATGCTTCCGCCCGATCTGCCGGTGGGTACCCACGTGCTGTCGGTGCGCTATGCGGGGACGGCGTTGCTGGATGCTGCGGCCAGTTCGGGCGTGATCGAGATCGCTCCCGTGGCGACAAGCCTGCAGGTGGACGCGCCCAGCAGTGTCGCGTGGGGGCAGCCGCTGCAGGTCACCGCCGCCCTCTCGGCCGGCGACGCGGCGCTGGACGGAACGGTGCTGTTCACGGTGGGTAACGCCCGCGTCGAGGCGGAGGCCCGCGGCGGGCGTGCCAGCGCGCAGATCGATACCCACGCACTGGCGGCAGGGACGTACGACCTGACGGTGAGCTACGGCGGGACGGCGACGACCGCGTCGAGTTCGGGCGCCGTGACCGTGACGATCACGGCGTTGCCGTCTTCGCTGTCGGTCGTGCAGGGGCCGTCGAGCGTGCCGACAGGACTGATTGAGTTCGCCGTGCAGGTCTCGGCTGCCGGGGAGCAGCCGACGGGCACGGTCTCGGCGACGTCCGACACGGGGCCCGCTCTGACGGGTATGCTCTCGGGCGGTCGCGCGATCCTCGTCGTGCCGGACACGATCGCTGACGGTATGCACACGTACGCCATTGCCTACACAGGCTCCGCAGGGATCTCGGGTTCGCGCGACACGGTGTCGTTCACGGTCGCACGCCAGACCCCGTCACGTCAGGTCGCACCCGCGCAATCCGAAACCGTTGCGGGTGCCCAGCAGGTCGTGGTCATCGACGGACTGGAACCGGGAGAGACTGTTGTCGTGTTCCTGCACTCCACGCCGGTCTATCTCGGTACCGCTACCGCTGACGCGAACGGTGTCGCTCGTCTGAGCTTCGAGATCCCGTCCGAAATCGAACCGGGTCAGCACCGCATCGAGGTGCGGCGTGACAGCGGCGTGCTGTCGGGCTTCATTACGGTGCGGTCCGCGACCGGCGGCTCCGATGGTGGATCTCCCGGTGTCCCGGGCGCCGTGGACCCCACGGGTCCTGCGACGTCGACGGGTACCTCCCCGCGTTCGGGCGGGCACGGCTCTGCCGTCGGTGGAGACCGTCTGAGCGCTACCGGTGGGACGGCGCGGTATGACCTGGTATGGGCCAGTCTGCTGCTGATCCTGTTGGGCGGCATCGCTGTGGGCGCACGCCGGCGGTGGGGCGCACGATGAGTGCGGGCGCTCGATGGATACGGAAGCGAGCCGCCGTACTCGTCGCGCTCGTGGCGGTGTGCGTGGGGCTCACGGCGTGCAGCGCCACGGAGACGCCATCGCAACCGACGGTGGCTGTCATCGGTGACGCGACAAGCACGTCGACGGCGGGCCCGGCATGGCCGCAGATCTTGCAAGCCGACGATGGTGTGCGTTCGACCGTGGATGCGGTGGCGGGAAGCGGATATCTCACGGCCTCGCCGCACGCGGTGAGCGATCGAGTAGAGAAGCTCAGTGCGGCCACGATCGTGATCGCGCTGGGGGCGAGCGACGTGTCGCAGGCGTCCTCTGACGAGACCCTCTCTGCGGCTGTCACTCAGGCTGTGGGCGCTGCGAGCGCCAGTGGGGCGCGCGTCATCGTGCTCTCGCCGCTCATTCCGGGAGGGGGCGGTCGTCAAGCTGACGTCATCAGCCTCGCTGCTCGAGCCGCGGGCGCCGAGTATGTCGACGTGGCGCTGCCGCCGGATCCGTCGTTCGCGGGCGCGGACGGCGCTCTATCGATGGCCGGCAACCAGTTCGTCGCGGCGGCCCTGGCGCCGGTCTTCGGCGCGACAGCCAGCGACCAAAGTTCATCCGAAAGTAGATGAGAACCCTCTCATCTTTGCTTTAGGCTCAGGGAGCTGGGTGCGTGTCACATCCTTGCGCACGACACATGCGCGACACATTCGCCTGGTAATCTCCTGAAAGCCGATAAGGCCGCGAAACGAGCAAGAGAGGATGCCGAAGTGTCGACCGATTTTCAGGTCGATGCGACGACGGAGTCGCTTCACGACTCTCTTTCCCCCGAAAGGGGTATCCATCTTGGTGCCAACGGTTCGGGATGCTCGCACGCGTGAGGTCGCCGGTGCTTCGTCGTTGTCACGTTGGCCGGGCGCGTTGCCAGGGAGGGGCGATGGTCTCGACGTCGAGCGTC
>JAEYAG010000215.1 GCA_023451265.1 Actinomycetes bacterium
GGACGTCGGCGCCGGACAGCGTGCGCGCCGACAGGTGCACCGCGTCGACGCCGGTCGAGGCGATGGCGGGGATATCGGCCACGCGGATGCCGCCGCCCGCCATGATCTGCACGTCGCCGCGCGCGGCGACGAGCGCCCGGAGCGTATCGAGCCCGTCGATGGAGCGCGGCGCGCCGCCGGAGGTGAGGACGCGATCGACACCGGCGCCCCGAAGCTGCGCGAGCACCGCGACGGGGTCGGGCGTCGCGTCGATCGCCCGGTGGAACACGAGGGTGGACTCCCCCGCGGCATCCCGCCAGCGCCGCACGGCCTCGATGTCCGCCCGCCCGTCCGCGGTGAGCGCACCGACGACGACGCCGCCGACGCCGGCGGCGACCGCGGCGGCGATGTCGGCGGCCACGAGCGCGACCTCATCGGGGGTGTAGACGAACCCGCCGCCGCGTGGACGCACCAGCACGTTGACGCGGGCACCCCCTACGGCGTCGACGGCGGCCTCGATCAGCCCGACGGACGGTGTCAGTCCGCCAACGCCGAGCGCCTGGCAGAGCTCGAGCCGGTCGGCCCCGGCGGCGATGGCGGCGCGCGCTCCGGCGGCGTCCTGGACGGCGATCTCGAGAGCGGCGGTCATGGTGCCGACGCTAGCAAAGGCCGAGAGCCCGGCCCCCTTGTGAGGGAGCCGGGCCCGGTGTGGCTTTCGCAAGCCTGCTCGGCGGGTGTGCCGAGGATCTGGGGAGGTCAGCGCGCGGCGCTGCCCTCGGTGTAGTCGGAGTCCTGCTGCTTCCACGCGAACAGCGAGCGCAGCTGCTTGCCGGTCGTCTCGATCGGGTGCTGCGCCTCCTTCTCGCGCAGCGCCAGGAACTCGGGGGCACCGGCATCCTGGTCGGCGATGAAGCGCTCGGCGAACGCGCCCGACTGGATGTCGGCGAGGACGCCCTTCATGTTCTCCTTGACCGACGGGTCGATGACCCGGGGGCCGGAGACGTAGTCGCCGTACTCGGCGGTGTCGGAGATCGACCAGCGCTGCTTGGCGATGCCGCCCTCCCACATGAGGTCGACGATGAGCTTCAGCTCGTGCAGCACCTCGAAGTAGGCGATCTCGGGCTGGTAACCGGCCTCGGTGAGCGTCTCGAAGCCGTACTGCACGAGGTGGCTCATGCCGCCGCAGAGCACCGACTGCTCACCGAACAGGTCGGTCTCGGTCTCTTCGGTGAAGGTCGTCTTGATGACGCCGGCGCGGGTGCCGCCGATCGCCTTCGCGTACGACAGCGCGGTCGCCCAGGCGGTGCCCGAGGCATCCTTCTCGACGGCGATGATGTCGGGGATGCCGCGGCCGGCCACGAATTCGCGGCGCACCGTGTGGCCCGGGGCCTTCGGGGCGACGAGGATCACGTCCACACCCTCGGGCGCGTCGATGTAGCCGAAGCGGATGTTGAAGCCGTGCGCGAAGGCGAGCGTCTTGCCCTCGGTGAGACGGTCCTTGATCGAGTCGCTGTAGATGCCGCGCTGGTGCTGGTCGGGCGCGAGGATCATGATGACGTCGGCCCACTCGGTCGCGTCGGCGACGTTCTTCACCTCGAAGCCGTCCTCGGTCGCCTTCGCGATGGACTTCGAGCCGTCCTTGAGCGCGATGACGACCTCGACGCCCGAGTCGCGCGGGTTCTGCGCGTGGGCGTGGCCCTGCGAGCCGTAGCCGACGATCGCGACCTTCTTGCCCTGGATGACGGACAGGTCGGCGTCAGCGTCGTAGAAGATCTCAGCCATGTGTGTGTTTCTCCTTGTATCGGTCGTGCGTTTCGTCTCGCTTCGCTCGCTCAACGACCGATGAGCGAGTCGCGAAAGGGTGGATTCAGCCGCGCAGAACGCGTTCCGAGATGGACTTTCCGCCGCGGCCGATGGCGACCATGCCGGACTGGGCGAGCTCTTTGATGCCGAAGGGCTCGAGCGCGCGCAGGAGCGCGTCGACCTTGCCACGGTCGCCGGTGACCTCGACGACCAACGCGTCGGTCGCGTAGTCGACGACCGAGGCGCGGAAGAGGTTCACCACTTCGATCACGTTCGAGCGCGTCTGATTGTCGGCACGCACCTTGATGAGCATGTGCTCACGCTGGACGGATGCCGACGGTTCCAGCTCGACGATCTTGATGACGTTCACGAGCTTGTTCAGCTGCTTGGTGACCTGCTCCAGCGGCAACGCGTCGACGTCGACGACGACCGTGATGCGGGACAGCCCCGGCACCTCGGTGACGCCCACCGCGAGCGAGTTGATGTTGAAGCCGCGACGGGCGAACAGCCCCGCAACGCGGGTCAGCAGGCCCGGCTTGTCCTCGACGAGCAGGCTCAGCACATGAGTCGACATCTCAGTCCTCCTGCTCGAAGCTCGGGGCGTGGTCACGCGCGTACTGGACGTAGCTGTTGCTGACGCCCTGCGGCACCATCGGCCACACCATCGCGTCGGCCGAGACGACGAAGTCGATCACAACGGGGCGGTCGTTCGTGGCGAGCGCGGTCGTGATGGCGGCATCCACGTCCTCCTCCTTCTCCACGCGGATCGCGAGGCACCCATAGGCCTCGGCGAGCTTCACGAAGTCGGGGATGCGGACGGTGCCGGCGCCGGTGTTGAGGTTGGTGTGCGAATACCGGCCGTCGTAGAACAGGGTCTGCCACTGGCGGACCATGCCGAGGCTGGAGTTGTTGATGATCGCGACCTTGATCGGGATGTTGTTGATCGCGCAGGTCGCGAGCTCCTGATTGGTCATCTGGAAGCAGCCGTCGCCGTCGATCGCCCACACATCGCGGTGCGGCTCGGCGACCTTCGCGCCCATCGCGGCGGGCACCGCGTAGCCCATGGTGCCGGCGCCGCCCGAGTTCAGCCACGCGTTCGGGCGCTCGTACTTGATGAACTGCGCCGCCCACATCTGGTGCTGGCCGACGCCGGCGGCGTAGACGCCCTCTGGACCGGTCAGCTCGCCGATGCGGGAGATGACGTACTGCGGCGACATGAGGCCGTCGCTCGGCTGGGTGTAGCCGAGCGGGAACTCGGTGCGGAGCCCGTCGAGGTAGGACCACCACTCCGCGATGTCGGGAGCCGCCGCGGACGTCGCGGCACGGAAGGCGCCCTCGAGGTCGACGAGCACGTCGCGCACATCGCCCACGATCGGCACGTCCGCGGTGCGGATCTTCGAGATCTCCGCGGGGTCGATGTCGACGTGCACGACCTGGGCGTGCGGGGCGAACAGCGCCGCCTTGCCCGTGACGCGGTCATCGAACCGGGCGCCGAGGGCGACGATGAGGTCGGCCTCCTGGAGCGCCAGGACGGCGGGCACGGTGCCGTGCATGCCGGGCATGCCCAGGTGCTGGGCGTGCGAGTCGGGGAACGCGCCGCGCGCCATGAGGGTCGTCACGACCGGCGCGCCGGTGGTCTCGGCGAGCGTCAGCAGCTCGGCCGAGGCGCGCGCCCGGATGACGCCGCCGCCGACGTAGAGCACGGGCTTGCGCGCCGCCGCCAGCAGCTGCGCGGCGGCCTGGATCTGCTTGCCGTGCGCCTTCGTCACCGGGCGGTAGCCGGGAAGGTCCACCTTCGGCGGCCACACGAACGGCGCCTCGGCCTGCTGCGCGTCCTTCGTGATGTCCACCAGCACGGGACCGGGACGCCCCGTCGAGGCGATCTCGTAGGCGGCCGCGATCGCGCCGGGGATCTCCGCGGCATCCTTCACGAGGAAGGAGTGCTTCGTGATCGGCATCGTGATGCCGACGATGTCGGCCTCCTGGAACGCGTCGGTGCCCATGAGGTTCGAGAACACCTGACCGGTGATCGCGACGATCGGCACCGAGTCCATGTACGCGTCGGCGATGGCCGTGACGAGGTTGGTGGCGCCGGGACCGGACGTCGCGATGGCGACCCCCACCTTGCCGGATGCCGAGGCGTATCCCTCGGCGGCGTGACCGGCGCCCTGCTCGTGGCGCACGAGGATGTGACGGAGGTCCGTCGAGTCCATCAGGGGGTCGTAGACGGGGAGGATCGCGCCGCCGGGGAGACCGAACACGTCGGTCACCCCCAGCATTTCGAGCGAGCGGACGACCGCCTGCGCGCCGGTCAGCACCGGAGCGGCGGATCCTCGGGCGGGTGGACGCGGCACGGCCGCGGCGGTGTCGAGAGACATAGGGGTACCTCGGGTGTCGGATGCGTGTGAGGGCGGCTTCCCAGAGGGCGCGGCACTCCGGGCTCAGCCCGTGGTCGCGCCTTCGGCAGCGGAGCGCACGAGCTTGGAGTACTTGGCCAGAACGCCACGGGTGTAGCGCGGGGGAAGCGGTTCCCAGCCGTCACGGCGG
>JAEYAG010000212.1 GCA_023451265.1 Actinomycetes bacterium
AGCCTGCCGCGGCCGGGTGCGGCTCGCCGGCCGGGGCCGCGGCCGCCTCGAGGGCGGTGTGCAGCTCGGCGGGCTCGAGCGGCAGCGGGTCCAGCTCCCACCCGGCGGCGCGCAGGCGCAGCGCCGCGATCGTCGACACCGGCAGCCAGACGCCCATGGCGTGCAGCTCCTCAGCCCGGGCGCGCAGCACCTCGTCGACGGTTCCGTCGGCGTGCGTGCGACCGTCGTGGTCGAGAACGACGACGCGGTCGGTGATCCCGACGACGGCATCGAGGTTGTGCTCCACGAGCACGATCGCCCGGTCGCCCGCCGCGACGAGCTCGCCCAGGGCGGCGTAGACCTCCTCGATCCCCTGCGGATCGAGGTTCGCGGTCGGCTCATCGAGCACGAGCAGCGGCGAGCCCATGGCGAGGGCGCACGCGATCGCGAGCCGCTGCTTGCCGCCGCCGGACAGCCGGTCGGGGTTCTCGTGCCGGCGCTCCCACAGACCGACCCGCCGCAGAGCGTCCTCCGTGCGGGTGAGCACCTCGTCCACCGGCAGGCGCAGGTTCTCGGGCCCGAACGCGACCTCGTCGAGGAGCGTCCCGGTCACCAGCTGCGCGTCGGGGTCCTGGAACACCATTCCGACGTGCGTGCTGAGCTCGGACACCGGGGTCGTCGCCGCGTCGAGCCCGTCCACGAGCACGGTGCCCGTCACGGTGGCCGGCACGGCGTGGGGGATGAGCCCGTTCAGCGCCAGCGCGAGCGTCGACTTGCCGGCGCCGCTCGGCCCGAGGAGCAGCACGACCTCACCGCGGGACACCTGGAACGACGCGGATGCCGGGGCCTCGGCATCCGCCCCTTCGTGACGGATGCCGACGCCGTCGACCCGCAGCAGGGGTGTCGGCGTCGTGGCGGGGTCGGCCGTGACGGCCGCTCCGGAGACGGCAGAGGTCACGGGTAGTCCCAGCGGTCAGAACAGAGGAGTCCCCTTAGGTTAGCTGACCCTAAGTTCCGCGCCAACAGCGCGGGTGCCGGCGGATACCGACGAGATGACGGATGCCGAGGGACGCACCGCGGCATCCGCTCCTCGGAATGCGGTTTTCTCCTCGGAACCCGACGCGCGCGCGGGTCAGCGGCCGGCGGTCTGCCGCGCGACGCCCGCGCGCCGGAGCGACGCCCCGACGCCGAGGCCCAGCGCCGTCCACGCGACCGGCCCCAGCACCGACAGGGCGAGGTAGGCGATCTGCGCCCAGGGCGCGAACGCGCTCAGATGCGCGGCGAAGAACACCGCGACGGCGACGATGAGGCCGATGATCACGGCGGAGATGAAGAACCGCCAGGCGCCCCAGGCGCGGTAGCGGGTGAGGGCGGCGACGCCCTCCTGGATCGCGCCGAACAGCAGCGCGGTGCCGATGAAGCGGCCCGCCCAGGCCGGGTTGAAGGCCGTCGCCACGAGCGCCGCGAGCACGTGCGTGAGGATCGCCACGAGCGGCAGCCGCAGCACTTCCTGCGCGACGATGCCGGGCAGCACGTGCGCGCCGAGGACGAAGCCGTAGGCGATCGCGAGCGGCGAGGCGAGGACGAGCGGGGTGATCACACCGGCGATGCCGCCGACGATGCCCGTTGCGACCCCGATCGCCGCGCACACGAGCAGCACGCGCGTCGAGAGGAGCGTGTGTCGGGCCACCCATCCAGCGTAGCCGCCCGCCTCCGCCGGTCCGGCCGTGAAAACCCGTCCGCGCGGGTCAGCCCCGGCGCCGGCGCTGCGTGAGGCGCACGGCGGGCAACGGCGGAGCGGGGATGCGCTCGGCGCCGTGACCGACCACGTGACCGAACCGCGGCGCGCCGACCTCCCAGTCCTCGCGCGCGGCGACGATCTCCTCGTGGGAGCGGCCGACGAAGTTCCACCACATGACGATGTCCGCCTCGAACGGCTCGCCGCCGAGGAGGAACACCGTCGTCTCGCGCTCGGCGCGGACCTCGATCTCGTCGCGACGGATGCCGAGATACAGCAGGCTTTGGTCCGCCAGCGCCGTCGGCTCGGGGGTCTGCACGACGGGGGCGCCGTCGACCCCGACCAGGGCATACTCCCACGCCGGCTCCAGCGGCAGAAGCACGCGGCCGCCGGCGGGGATGCGCACCTCGACGCCCGCGATGGGCGTGTGCATCGTGGCGGGGGAGACCGCCCCGGCGAACGCGCCCACGACGACGGTCGCGGTGGCGCCGCCGCCGAGGTCGACGACCGGGAGGTCTTCGTGCCGCTCGAACGCGGGCGCCCCGTGGCGGCGCGTCTCGGGCAAGGCGACCCACAGCTGCAGCGCGTCCAACGCCACGGCATCCTCGCCCACGGAATACTCCGAGTGGGCGATGCCGGCGCCGCTGGTCATGATGTTCAGCGCGCCGCGCCGGACGACGACGTCGCTGCCGAGGGTGTCGCGGTGCCGGACCTCCCCGACGAAGGGCCACGTCACGGTCTGCAGACCGATGTGCGGATGCGGCTCGACGCGCATCTTCGCGACCTGAGGCCCGAACCGGTCGAGAAAGCACCACGCGCCCACCATCGGCAGCTCCCGCTGCGGCAGGCTGCGGTGCACCTCCATCGCGCGCACGCCGCCGAGCGGCACCTCGCGGGCGTCGAGCAGCAGGGCCCGCGGGCCGTCGCAGACGGCCGGCGCCTCGAGAGTCTCGGGCCCCGCGTCGAGCCGGGTCATCCCCGCATGGTCCCGACGCCCTCGTCGCCGGGCAGCCGATCCTCCAGCGGTGCGGCGTCGGCGGTCTCGACGTCGCGCGGGCGCCACCGCACCTCCAGGCCCGGCACCTCGTGCTTCTGCAGGTACTTCACGACGAACGGGCACACCGGCACGACCGTCTCGCCGCGGGCGGCGACATCGGCCATCGCTCCGCCGACGAGGGTCGAGCCGAGCCCCCTCCCGCCGAACGCCGGGTCGATCTCGGTGTGCGGGAAGACGAGTCTGCCCTCGGCATCCGCCTCGAACTCGGCGAACCCCGCCACCGTGTCGTCGACGATCACCTCGTACCGGTGCTTGTCGTCGTTGCGGACGATGCGGACCTCGTCGGCCATGTCGGCTCCCTCCGTCGGTGTCTGTGTCCCAACGTAGGCGCGCAGGCTTCTGTTCCGCCAGCGGGCCGGCGCGGATGCCGCTCGTCGCGCCATCGGCGCCGCTCGTCGCATCGCCCGCCCACCGGTCCGCCGCACGGGCGTCGCCCTTCTTACTCTGGTGCGGCGCAACGATGCGCCCTGTGAGGAGATCCGATGAGTGCACCTTCATCACGCCGCGGCTCCGCCGTGGCCGACGATCCCGAGATCGTCACCGACCCGTCCCTGCCCCCCGTCGCCGTCACCGACGCGCAGGAGCGCGAGGCCAGCCGCTGGACCTGGCCGAAGATCGTCCTGTGGGTGGCGATCGCGCTGCTCGGCGGTCTGGCCTGGGTCATGCTCGCCATCGTTCGCGGCGAGACCGTCAACGCCATCTGGTTCGTGTTCGCCGCCGTCTGCACGTACCTCATCGGCTACCGCTTCTACTCGAAGGTCATCGCGCGTTACATCCCGCGCCCCGACGACCGGCGGGCGACGCCGGCCGAGGTGAAATCCAACGGCAAGGACTACGTCCCCACCGACCGTCGCGTGCTGTACGGTCACCACTTCGCCGCCATCGCCGGCGCCGGCCCGCTCGTCGGCCCCGTGCTCGCGGCGCAGATGGGATACCTCCCCGGGACGATCTGGATCATCGTCGGCGTCGTGCTCGCCGGCGCCGTGCAGGACTACACCGTGCTGTTCTTCTCGATGCGCCGCGGCGGCCGCACGATCGGCCAGATGGCCCGCCAGGAGCTCGGCAAGATCGGCGGCACCGCGGCGATCATCGCGTCGCTGCTCATCATGCTGATCATCGTCGCGATCCTCGCGCTCGTCGTCGTCAACGCCCTGGGCGAGAGCCCGTGGGGCGTCTTCTCCGTCGCGATGACCATCCCGATCGCCCTGTTCATGGGGGTCTACCTGCGCTATCTGCGCCCCGGCAAGGTCACCGAGGTCTCGCTCATCGGCTTCGTCCTGCTGATGTTCGCGATCATCGGCGGCGGCTGGGTCGCCGGCACCGAGTGGGGCCAGGCGATCTTCCACCTCGACCGCACGACGATCGCCGTCGGCATCATCATCTACGGCTTCATCGCCGCGGTGCTGCCGGTGTGGCTGCTGCTCGCACCGCGCGACTACCTGTCGACGTTCATGAAGATCGGCGTCATCGTCATGCTCGCCGGCGCAATCGTGCTGGTGCGGCCCGAGATCTCGGTGCCCGCCGTCACGATCTTCGGCGAGAACGGCCTGGGCCCGGTGTTCGCCGGTCCGCTCTTCCCGTTCCTGTTCGTCACGATCGCCTGCGGCGCCCTGTCGGGCTTCCACGCCCTGATCTCGTCGGGCACCACCCCGAAGCTCATCGAGAAAGAGAAGCAGACCCGCTTCATCGGCTACGGCGGCATGCTCATGGAGTCGTTCGTCGCGATCATGGCGCTCGTCGCGGCCGTGTCGATCGATCAGGGCATCTACTTCGCGATGAACGCCTCGGCGGCCGCGACCGGCGGCACCGTCGAGGGCGCGGTCGCGTTCGTGAACTCGCTGGGACTCACGGGCGTCCATCTCACGCCCGAGATGCTCACGACCACCGCTGCCAACGTCGGTGAAGAGTCGATCGTCTCGCGCACCGGCGGCGCGCCCACGTTGGCGCTGGGGCTCGCGCACATCATGCAGCAGTTCCTCGGCGGCACCGCGATGATGGCCTTCTGGTACCACTTCGCGATCATGTTCGAGGCGCTGTTCATCCTCACCGCGGTGGATGCCGGCACGCGCGTCGCGCGCTTCATGCTGCAGGACTCGATCGGTGCCTGGTTCCCCAAGTTCCGCGACGTGTCGTGGCGACCGGGCGTGTGGATCTGCACCGCGATCATGGTGGTCGGCTGGGGCACGATCCTCATCCTCGGTGTGACCGACCCGCTCGGCGGCATCAACACCTTCTTCCCGCTGTTCGGCATCGCCAACCAGCTGCTCGCCGCGATCGCGCTCGCCGTCGTCATGGCGATCGTGGCCAAGCGTGGACCGAGCTACGTGAAGTGGCTGTGGATCATCGCGGTGCCGATGGTGTTCACCGCGGTCATCACGATCACGGCATCCGCCTACAAGATCTTCTCGCCGGTCCCGGCGATCGGATACTGGGCGAACAATGCGAAATACCGGGGGGCGCAGGCGGCCGGCGACGACGCGCTCGGCACGCCCGAAGTCGTGAACGCCGTCATCCGCAACACCGCGGTGCAGGGCACGCTGTCGATCATCTTCGTGGTGCTGGCGATCATCGTGATCATCGCGGCGTCGATCGTGACGATCAAGGCGATCCTCGCGGGCGGCGGCGAGAACACCGAGGACGCCCCGGTGCCCTCGCGCCGCTATGCCCCGGCCGGGCTCCTCGCGTCCAAGCCCGAGCGCGAGCTCGAGAAGCAGTGGGAGCCGATCCTCGCCGAGGAGCGGCGCGAGCTCGCTCACCGCGGGCACTGAGGAGCGGCGGCCGTGGCTAACTCCTTCGATCTGCGCACCGATGCGGCTGCAGAGGCCGGATCCGGGCTGCGGCGCACCCGATCGAAGGAGTTCGCCGCGCAAGCGGTCACCGCGGTCGGGCGGGCGGCCCGCGGCATCCGCTGGTACATGACGACCCTGATGGGCGACAGCGCCTACGCGACGTATGTCGCCCATCAGCGGCGTCACCACCCCGGCGAGCCGGTGCCGACCGAGCGCGAGTTCTGGCGGCAGAAGATGGACGACCAGGACCGCAACCCCGGCGCGCGGTGCTGCTGACGGCGTCCTTGCTGCCGAGGTCGGCGTCGTTGTTGCTGAGGACGGCGTCCTTGTTGCTGAGGCCCGGGCGCCGCCGCAGGCGACTGCCTAGGCTGGCACCGTGACCGATGCCGTCGTCCTTGCCGCCGTGCTCGGCGGCGCAGGCGGCGCGGGCCTCGTCGTCCTGCTGCTGCTGGCGCGGAGGCGCGCGCGCGGCGGCGCCGACCTCGGCAGCGACGCCGAGCAGGCCGCGCACCGTGCGCTGCACGAGGCGGGGCTGGCC
>JAEYAG010000003.1 GCA_023451265.1 Actinomycetes bacterium
GCCGCGCGAGGTCTTGGTCGAGCGTGTGCATGCCGATCGAGTTACCTGCCTGCAGGGCTGTCCGCAGCTGATGGGTCTTTCCGGCACGGATGAGGCTCTGGATCGCGGGGGTCGAGAACATGACCTCCGTCGCGACCGTGCGGCCCTTGCCGCCGGAGCGACGGATGAGCGTCTGCACCACGACCGCGCGGAGGGTCGCGGCGAGCTGTGTACGCACCTGGGCCTGCTGATGCGCCGGGTACACGTCGATGATGCGGTCGATCGTCTGCGCGGCATCCTGCGTGTGCAGCGTCGCGAACACGAGGTGACCGGTCTCGGCGGCGGTGAGCGCCGTCGAGATCGTCTCGAGGTCGCGCATCTCGCCGACGAGGATGATGTCGGGGTCCTGACGCAGGGCGTGCTTGAGCGCGTCGGAGAAGCTGTGCGTGTCAGCCCCCACCTCGCGCTGGTTGACGATGCCCTTCTTGTGGTGGTGCAGGAACTCGATGGGATCTTCCACCGTGACGATGTGCGACGCGCGGCTCGCGTTCGCCTTGTCGATGATCGCCGCGAGCGTCGTCGACTTGCCGGAGCCCGTCGGACCGCACACGAGGACAAGACCGCGGGGCAGGTGCGCCAGGTCGACGAGCTCCGGCGGCAGTCCGAGTTGCGCGACCGATTTGATCTCGGTCGGGATGATGCGCAGCGCCGCACCGAGACCCCGCTGATCCTGGAAGATGTTGACACGGAAACGGGCGAGATCGCCCACCGAGTACGCGAGGTCGAGCTCCAAGTCCCGCTCGAACGCCTGCAGCATCTCTGCGGGCACGAACGACTCGATGACTCGCTTGATGCGCTCCCGACTCCACCGGGTCGTTCCTGCCACCGACTTCAGCTCGCCGTCGACACGGACGACGGGCGTCGATTCGGCGACAAGGTGCAAGTCGGACGCCCCCAGCGCGAGCACGGCGGTCACGGCCGCCACGAACTCGGCATCCACGTTCGGGATCTGCCCCTGCAGCACCGGCGCGACCTCACCGGCGCGGGCTGCGAGACCGCCGGTCGCTTCGACCGTGGGTGCCGCCTGCGGCACGGTCAGGGAGTGCGCGCGCCGGCCAGACGGTGCGGGTGGGATGAAGGAGTCGACGTCAAACGACGCGGCCGTCGTCGAGACGGGCGGGGCGGATGCCGGGGCCGCCGACACCGGGGACGGGCTCACCGGCGGGGTGGTGGCGACGGGCGCAGGCACGGTGGGCGACGCGACGGGCTGTGACGCAACAGGTGCAGGCACGGCGGGCGCCGCTGCCCGGCTGGAGGTCGGGGCGACCGTGCCCGGGAGCGTCACACCGGGCACTCCGTCGAGGAGCGAGCGGAGGTCGGCGTCGACATCGTTGTCGCCGAAGAGGTCGGCGAAACGGGAGCCTGAGGCCGGCCGGAGGTAGCTCTGATCGTCGGTCACCGTGTCCTGCTTTCTGTGTCCCCCATGGTCATGTTCCTGATCGTGTGCGTTCCGCTAGAGCGTGACGCGCAGGATCTCCTCGATGGAGGTGTGCCCCAGCAGCACCTTTGCCCAGCCGTCTCCGCGCAACCGGGTCATGCCGGTCGCCTCGGCGTGCGCGGCGATCTCGGCGGCGGGGGCGTTTCGGGATGCCAGCCGCTCGATCTCGTCGTCCACGCCCATCACTTCATGCAGCGCGATGCGCCCCCGGTATCCGGTTTGAGAGCACTGCGGGCAGCCGACCGGGCGGTGCACGACATGCTGCTCGCCGGTGAGCGGAATCCCCAGCGCACGCAGTTCCGTCTCGGTGGCGAGCGTCTCTTCCTTGCACTTGCCGCAGAGTCGGCGGGCAAGACGCTGGGCCACGACCGAGTCGAGGGCAGAGCCCACGAGGAACGGCTCGACGCCCATCTCGATGAGACGGGTGACCGAGCTCGGCGCATCGTTCGTGTGCAGCGTCGACAGCACGAGGTGTCCGGTGAGCGACGACTCGATCGCGATCTTGGCGGTCTCCTCGTCACGGATCTCACCGAGCAGGATGATGTCGGGGTCCGACCGCAGAATCGAGCGCAACGCCGCGGCGAAGGTCATTCCCGCCTTGGTGTTCACCTGCACCTGGTTGATCCCGGGCATCCGGTACTCGACCGGGTCTTCGACCGTGATGACGTTGACCGTAGGCTTCGAGATCGTCGCGAGGGTCGTGTAGAGCGTCGTCGACTTGCCCGAACCGGTGGGCCCGGTCACGAGGATCATCCCGTACGGCTTCGAGAAGCTCGCCGAGAACACCTCCATGTTGCGGTCGAGCATGTTGAGGTCGGCCAGCTGCAGGCTCGCGACGGGCGAGTCGAGCACACGCGCGACGACCTTCTCACCCCAGACCGTGGGCAGCGTCGCCACGCGCAGATCGACCGTGCGGCCGGAGTGGCTCACCGAGATGCGACCGTCCTGCGGCTTGCGGCGCTCACCGATGTCGAGTTCGGCCATGACCTTGAGGCGGCTGATGACGCCCGGGATCATCGAGCGCGGCACCCGCTGCACCGTCGTGAGCACACCGTCGATGCGGTAGCGCACGCGCAGTTCATCGCGCATCGGCTCGATGTGGATGTCGGAGGCGCGGTCGGTGATCGCCTGGCTGATGATCAGGTTGACGAAACGGATGATGGGCGCGTCGTCGGTGCCGGCGTCGCCGACATCCTGGCTCCACGGGTCAGCTTCGGCCTCGGCGCCGCTCGCGAACGCGGAGGTGAGCTCTTCGACCTCGGAGTCGACGCGGTGGTACCGGTCGATCGCGGCGAGGATCGCCTCGGGCTCGGCGACGACGGAGATGATCGGCACGCGCATGACCGCGGCGACATCGTCGAGCACGATGACGTTGCCGGGGTCGGCCATCGCCACCATGATCCGCTCCCCCGCGCGGGCGATGGGCAGCACGACGTGCCGGCGCGACATGGTGTCGGGGATCATGCCGACCACCGACGCGTCGACGGCGAACTCGGTGAGATCGACGTAGGCAAGGCCCAGGCGGGTGGCGAGCGCCACGGCGCGATCGCGAGGCGTGGCGGGCTCCGGTTCGGGATCGGGCTCTGGCTCGGGTGCGGGCTGCGACTGAGGGACGCTGTGGTTTGCGGGGTCGCCGTGCGCTGCGGTGGAGTCGGCGTGCGCCGCCGTGAGGCGAAGGAGTTCCTCGGCATCCTCGGCCTGTCGCGCCGGCGAAGCGAACGAGGCCAGCCAATCGATCGAGCCCGTGTCGTCATCGATCTCGCTCGCGGCGGGGGCATCGTCGACAGGGTCCGGTTCGGTGGGAACGGCGAAGGCGATGGACTCGGCGGCGGGCGTCGGCACAGGCGTCGGTGCGGTGGGCTGAGCGAGCTCGGCGGCGGCGAACCAGGCGGCGGCGTCAGCGGCCGGACCGGCAAGTGCGGCCGGTTCAGCGAACGGTGCGACGGCGACGTCGGCCGTGGGTTCTGCGGTCGCCGCGTCCCAGGCGGGCTCGGCGGGCTCCGCGGGCACCGCGGGCATTGCCCGCACGCGCGAACGGACGAGGGGCGCCGGCTCGACGGGTGCCGGCGCGAGGGTTGCGGGATCGAGAGGCGCGGGTTCGAGGGTCGAGCCGCGGGCTTCGGCGACGGGCTCCGCCGGCAACGGCGGCAGATCGAGGCTGATGCCAGAACCCGACAGGAGCGCCTGCCAGATCAGATCATCGTGTGAAGCGGCCGCCGGTTCGGGTTCCGGCGACACTCTGTCACTCAGCACAGCCGACCCCTGCCTGGCGAGGATCGGCGGGCGGGTGCGTCGCGGCGGGCCTTCACTGCTTGAGCGTGAATCGGGTCGATGCTCATGCGCGTGCCTTTCCGGGTATGCGGTCGGATCGCTCGATGCGTCGACGCGCCATCCGGGGGGGTTGCGCATCTGGAGGACTGCCTACCGGGGGGATAGGTCGAACCTGCACCGAGACGAGGTACTGCGGAAGGCCCGCCGCGAAGCTTGCCTCCCGACAGCAATCATGAGAGATCTCTCATCTTGGTGTCAATGAGAAAGTTGTTACTCCTGTGACTGGGCATGGCTCTGAGGGGAATATTGCCGCGGGACGCCGGCGACACCGAGATCGCTAGCTTGGCGATCGTGGCATTCGCCACCGCCGTGCCGGACAATAGGAGCATGTTCGTGTCCACCGAGACGATCGCCATCGTGATCAGCGCAGCGACGCTCGATGGCAAGGCGACCGCGCTCGGGGCGAGGATCGACGGACTCGCCGACCGCGTGGGCAACCTCGAAACCACCACCGCAGCACTCGGCTCACGCATCGACGGACTCGCGGACCGCGTCGGCAAAGTCGAGACCGAGATCGGCGGAATGCGTGGCGACCTCGTCGAGGTGAAGATCTCCGTCGCCCGCCTCGAGGGCCCACCCCGCCACCTCGTCACATCGCGCTGAACCTCGCGACACCGGCATCCGCTCGCTACGGGTGGATGATCACGGGCGTGCCGGCGGCCAGCTGCGCGAGGCGATCGGTCGCCGCGCCGTCGAGATAGATGCAGCCGAACGACGTCGCGCCGGAGCGCTCCCGGTAGAAGTGGAACGCCGTGACCGCGACCTCTCCCCCGTCGAACCCGGCCATCGCCGGCGACTGCACCCCGAGATACACCAGCGGATGCCCCTGCGTGTACGCGAACGCGGGCTCCACCTTCGTCAGCATCACGAACGTCCGCCCCACCGGCGTGGGCGTCGACTGCTTGCCCCACGCGAAGTCGCTCGCCACCCGCTCGGTTCCGGTCGCCGACACGATGTCGACCGTGTGGGCCGCGAGATGCACCTCGACGTAGGACTCGGTGCGGGTGATCTCGACATCCGCGGCGCGCAGCCACCCCACCGCCTGCGCGGCGCTGCCCTCCGGCGGCAATCCCTGCCGCCCCGCGAGCAGCACCTTCACCCAGTGCGTGTCGTGCACGATCACGGGCACGATCGTCCCGCCGTACGGCGCCTCCCGCGGCAGATACCCGATCGGCTCCCCCGCCGGGTCGGCGAAGATGGGCGCCGCCGCCAACGGCTGCGCCAGCTCGCCGGTCAGCGCCCCGAACGGGTCATCATCGACCGGCAGCGCCGGCTCGACGGACCAGACGTCGATCGGCGACAGCGACTCGAAGGGGTACACCGTCGTGTTCTCCGGTGCGCCGACCTCGACCGACGGGAGGGACGTAGGCGCGACGGATGCCGACGGCGACGCCGATCCCTGCCGGCTCTGCTCGGCGGTCGCGCCGGCGGCACCGGCATCCGGACCCGCCACGGCGACCGCGACGAGCAACGCCACCCCGCCGACCGCGGCGAGCGCGGTCACCGCCCACGGAGCGATCGCGGCGAGCTTGGGCATACATCTATCGTGCCGTCTCCGCCGCCCGTGCGGGGCCGCGCGCTCCACCGGGGGTTGAACGAGCGAGGAGAGACGGGTGTACCTGTCCGGGGAGAGTTGCGGCGTTTCGTCTCGGTCGCTGGCGCTCCCTCGCTCAACGACCGGGGGCCAGCGCCCACCCACCGGTGGTTGAGCGAACTCGGGAAGGGTTGCGGCGTTTCGTCTCGGTCGCTGGCGCTCCCTCGCGGGTCGACCACGACGGAGGGGCCGGGTATGCTCCCCCGACCCCTCCGCGACCCGTCGCCCGGGCGCGACCGATTACGCGTTCGTCTTGGCGCGGCGCCCGCCCTTCGCGGGGGCGACGGTCTTCACGGTGCCGGTCACGGCGTCGCTCTCGACCTGGGCGCCGCGGCGGGCGGCGCGCACCTCGTCGAACGACGTGCCGTAGTACGCGGCCTCCATGATCGTCTCCATGTCGGCGATCATCGGCATCCGCGGGTTCGCCGGCGCGCACTGGTCGCCGTACGCCGCCATCGCCAGGTCATGCAGACCCGCGATGAACGCGGTCTCATCGACACCCTGCGCCTGGAACGACGGCTGGATGCCGACCTTCGCGCGCAGCTCCTCCACGGCGCGGGCGTAGCTCTCCACGCCCTCTTCCGGTGTCGAAGCCGGCAGACCGAGGTGCTGCGCGATCTCCTGGAACCGCTCCGGCGCCACGTAGCGCTCGTACTTCGGCCAGCTCGTCAGCTTCGTCGGGATGCGCCCGTTGTAGCGGATGACGTGCGGCAGGTACGTCGCGTTCGTCCGGCCGTGGGCCAGGTGATAGGTCGCGCCGGTCACGTGGCTCATCGCGTGAACGATCCCGAGGAACGCGTTGCCGAAGGCCATGCCCGAGATGGATGCCGCGTTGTGCATCTTCTCGCGGGCCTTGATGTCCTCGGCATCCGTCGAGTTCGGCTGCGCCTTGGCGCTGCGCTCGATGTTCTCGAAGATGAGCTTGATCGCGTGCAGGCACAGGCCGTCGGTGTAGTCGTTCGCGTACACCGACACGTATGCCTCCGTCGCGTGCGTCAGCGCGTCGAACCCGGCGTCGGCGACGAGGAATCCGGGCAGCTGCGTCGTCAGCAGCGGGTCGACGATGGCCACCGAGGCGGTCAGCGCGTAGTCGGCCAACGGATACTTCATGCCCGTCTCGTCATCGGTGATCACCGCGAACGGCGTCATCTCCGAACCCGTGCCCGACGTCGTCGGAATGCAGACCAGCTTGGCGAGAGTACCGAGCTCGGGGAACTTGAACGCGCGCTTGCGCACGTCGAAGAACTTCTCGCGCATGTCGGAGAACTCGACCTCGGGGTGCTCGTACAGCAGCCACATGACCTTCGAGGCATCCATCGGCGATCCGCCGCCGAGGGCGATGATCGTGTCGGGCTGGAACTGGCGCATCAGCTCGGCGCCGGCCTTCACCTCGGAGACCTTCGGCTCGGGGCGCACCGTGTTGATCAGCTGCACCTGCACGCGGTTCTCGCGGCGGTTCAGCACGTCGACGATGCGGTCGACGTAGCCGAGCTTGGTCATCGTCTCGTCGGTGACGATCGTGACGCGCTCGACGCCGCGCATGTCGGCGAGGTAGCGGATCGCGTTCGGCTCGAAGTAGGTCTTGGCCGGAACCTTGAACCACTGCAGGTTGTTGTTCCGGCGCCCGATGCGCTTGACGTTCAAGAGGTTCACCGCCGAGACGTTGTTGGAAACCGAGTTGTGACCGTACGAGCCGCAGCCGAGCGTCAGCGAGGGCATGAAGGCGTTGTAGATGTCGCCGATGCCGCCGAGCGCCGACGGGCTGTTGGTGATGATGCGGACGGCGCGGACGACCTCGCCGAAGCGGGCGATGACCTCCTGGTCGTTCGAGTGGATCGCGCCGGAGTGGCCGAGGCCGTCGAACTCCACCATCTGGCGGGCCAGCTCGATGCCCTCGTCGGGCGTCGCGGCGCGCAGCACGGCGAGAACCGGGGCGAGCTTCTCGCGCGTCAGCGGCTCCTGCGGACCGACCGACCCCACCTCGGCGAGGATGATCGAGGTGTCCTCGGGAACCGTGAACCCGGCGTTCTCGGCGATCCACTGCGGCGACTGGCCGACCACCTTCGGGTTGAGCTTCGCGCCGGCGCAGTTCTCGCTGTCGGCGGTGACGCCGAAGATGAACTCCTCCAGCATCCGCTTCTCGGCGGGTGTGGCGGTGTAGGCGTGCAGCCGGGCGAACTCGGCGAGCGCCTCGTCGGCGATCGGCTCGTCGAGGATGACGGCCTGCTCGCTCGCGCACACCATGCCCATGTCGAACGACTTCGATAGCACGACGTCGTTGACGGCGCGACCCACCTTGGCGGTGCGCTCGATGAAGGCGGGCACGTTGCCGGCGCCGACGCCGAGGGCCGGCTTGCCGCACGAGTACGCGGCACGGACCATGGCGTTGCCGCCGGTGGCGAGGATGAGCGCGACGCCGGGGTGGTTCATGAGGGCGCCGGAGGCCTCCATCGACGGCTCTTCGATCCACTGGATGCAGTTCTCGGGGGCGCCGGTCGCGATCGCGGCATCGCGCACGACGCGCGCGGCCTCGGCCGAGCTCTTCTGCGCCGACGGGTGGAACCCGAAGATGATGGGGTTGCGGGTCTTCAGCGCGAGCAGCGACTTGAAGATCGCCGTCGAGGTCGGGTTCGTGACCGGAGTGAGCGCACAGATGACGCCGACGGGGTCGGCGATCTCGGTGATGCCGGTGAGCTCGTCGTGCGAGATGACGCCGACCGTCTTCTGATTGATGATCGAGTTCGTCACGTGCTCGCACGCGAACATGTTCTTCACGGCCTTGTCTTCGAACAGGCCCCGGCCGGTCTCTTCGACGGCCATGGTGGCCAGTTCGCCGTGCACGTGCAGCGCCGCGACACTCGCCTTGCGGACGATGTGGTCGACCTGCTCCTGCGTGAAGGATGCGTACTCTGCGAGCGCCGCTTGCGCGCCATCGACCAGAGCATCGATCGAGGTGGACATTGTGGGTTCTCCTACCCGGCGCGGACACGTCGTCCGCGTCATCGCTTTCCGGGTCCGAGGGCTCTCGGGCCTTGTTGGAACCCAGTATGACACATGTGGTCTGACCACACAAGAGGATGCCGGGAGGCCTCGCCCACTCCCCACCTCCCGGCCGCGGCCACCGTGCCGTAGGCTCCGAGCATGCCGCCGAGCGACCGACCCCCGCGTCGGCGCGGGCGCCGGCATCCGCACTGGATCGCGTTCTTCGCCGCGCTCCTCGCCGGCATCGCCGGTTTCGTCGCGGTGGGCGAGGCCCGGCTCATCGGGGATGCCGTGGAGCAGCGGAACCTGGCCGCCTTCTACGACCAGCCCGCGGGCGCCCTCGACGGCGCGCCGGGGTCGCTCGTGCGCAGCGAGGAGCTGACCGGAGTGCCGTTCGAGGCGCGCGCCTGGCGCGTGATGTACCGGACGACCGATGTGCACGGCGACATCCAGGTCTCCACCGGCGTCGTGGTCACTCCCCTGGGCCCGGCGCCCGCGGGCGGGCGCACGGTGCTGTCGTGGGGGCATCCGACGACGGGCTCGGCGGCCGACTGCGCGCCCTCGCGCGGCTTCGACCCGTACGAACTCATCGAGGGCATGCGCCTCATGCTCGACCGCGGCTACACGATCGTCGCGACCGACTACGTCGGCATGGGCACGGACGGCCCCGACTCGTACCTCGTCGGCGACACCGGCGGCAACGCCGTGCTCGACGCGGTGCGGGCGGCCCAGCAGCTGCCCGCCGCCGACGCGTCCGACCGGGTGGTGCTGTGGGGCCACTCCCAGGGCGGGCAGGCCGTGCTGTTCGCGGCGCAGCGCGCCCCGCAGTATGCGCCGGAGCTGCAGATCCTCGGCGTCGCGGTCGCAGCGCCCGCGGCGGACCTGACGGCGCTGCTGAGCGATCACATCGACGACATCTCGGGCGTCACGATCGGGTCGTACGCCTTCGCCGCGTACGCCGAGGTCTACGCGAGCGAAGGGGCGACGCTCGAGAGCATCCTCACGCCCGCCGCGCAGAAGATCCTGCCCGAGATGAACGCGCTGTGCCTGCTGGCCAACATCACCACGCTGCACGAGATCGGCGATCCCGTCGTCGGCCACTTCGTCACGGCCGACCCGGGCACCGTCGAGCCGTGGGAGACGATCCTCGCGGAGAACTCCGCGGGCGCGGTCGCCTTCAGCGCTCCCCTGTTCGTCGCGCAGGGCCTCGACGACAAGCTCGTCGTCCCGGCGGCGACGGAGCAGTTCGTCGCGCACGAGAAGTCCCTCGGCATGGAGGTCGACTTCCACCCGATCGCGGATGCCGACCACGGCACGATCGCCTACTTCGCGCTGCCTGCCCTGATGGAATGGCTCGACGCCCACCGCCTCTGACCCGGCGCGTCCCGGGCCACGGATGCCGCGGCCCCGCCATCCGGGATTTGTCACGCCGGTCGGGCCTCGCGCCGTCTCGTCGCGCGGACGACACTGGGAGCATGCGGAAGATCCCCGTGTACTACTACTCCTCGTCATCGAATCTGACGGGGCGTTTCGCGGAGGCTCTGGCGCGCATCGACGGACGGCGCGTGCTGAACCTCGCGCGCAGCGAGGTGCGCCGCAGCGAGCCCACGGGGCCGTGGGTGCTGCTGACGCCCTCGTACAAGGCCGGCAACGCCGCCGAGGTGACACTGCCGGCGGGAGTGCGCGCGTTTCTGCGCTCGCCGATGACCCGGCGGCGGATGGTGGGGATCATCGGCTCGGGCAACCGCAACTTTGGCGAGTACTACCAAGCCGCCGCACGAGACCTGTCGCAGCGGTCGGGCCGGCCCGTGCTGTTCGAGTTCGAGCTGTCGGGCACGCGTGAGGACGTCGAGCGATGCGCCGCGATCCTCGCGAGCCTCGACGAAGCGCTCGCCGAGGTCCGCAGCACGGGCTGAGCCCGGGACTCTTCTCCCGGCGCGGCCTGCCGCGATATGTTCGGCAGCGGGAGGACATCATGTCCGAATTCGACACCGTCGTCGTGGGGGCCGGCGTGGCCGGGGTGACCGCGGCGAGACTGCTGACGAAGGCCGGGCACCGCGTCGTCGTGCTGGAGGCGCGCGACCGCGTCGGCGGGCGCGTGTGGACCGACCGCTCCGACGGGTACGTCACCGATCGCGGCGCGTCGTGGATCCACGGGATCGACGACAGCCCGGTGGCCGCGGCCGCCACCGCGTTCGGCATGCGCATGATCGAGTTCACGGTGGGCGGGTATCAGCCCGACAGCCGTCCGATCGCGCACTACGGCCCCGATGGCCGGCGCCTCACCGACGCGGAGGCGGCGGCGTACGTCGCCGATATCCACGCGGTGGATGCCGAGTTGGATGCGGTGATCGCGGCATCCGACGTCACGGCGTCGTATCGCGACGTCACCGACGAGGCGATCGCGCGGCAGGGCTGGCCCGCCGAGCGCGCACAGCAGGTGCGCGAGTATCTCGAGCACCGGTCGGAGGAGCAGTACGGCGCGTGGATCGAGGACATGGGCGCGCGTGGGCTCGAGGACGACCACGTGTACGGGGACGAGGTGGTCTTCCCCGACGGTTACGACCGGCTGCCGACGGCGATCGCGGAGGGCCTCGACGTGCGCCTCGGTCACGTCGTCGCGTCGGTGCGGTGGTCATCGGGCGGGGTCACGGTGCGCACGAGCGCCGGTGCGGAGTTCGCGGCGGACCACGCGGTCGTGACGGTGCCGGTCGGCGTGCTGCAGTCCGCGGACTTCGCCATCGTGCCGGCGCTGCCGGAGCGGCACGCCGCGGCGCTGTCACGACTGCGGATGAACGCGTTCGAGAAGGTGTTCCTCCGCTTCTCGCACCGGTTCTGGGACGAGGGCGTGTACGCGATCCGCCAGCAGGGTCCCGAGGGGGTGTGGTGGCACTCCTGGTACGACCTGACAGCGCTCCACGACTCCCCCACGCTGCTGACCTTCGCCGCCGGGCCGGCCGCCGTCGCGACACGGGAGTGGACCGACGCGCAGGTCGCCGACTCGGTGCTGGCGCAGCTGCGACGGCTGTACGGCGACGCGGTGCCGGAGCCCGTCGCGATGCAGCGGACGGCGTGGCAGGACGACCCGTTCAGTCACGGGGCGTACGCGTACATGGCGATCGGGTCGGTGCCGGCCGACCACGACGATCTCGCCGAGCCGATCGGCGGCGTGCTGCACCTGGCGGGCGAGGCGACGTGGACCGACGACCCCGCGACCGTACCGGGCGCGCTGCTGTCGGGGCACCGCGCCGCCGAGCGCGTGCTCGGACGCGAGATCCCGATCGCCCACGTCTGGAGCTGATGCCGGTTCGTCGCGTTGATGAATCTATTGTTTTACGATAGATTTCCATCGACTCACGGGAGGCAATGTCATGCATGGAGTGACCATCGCGGTGCTCAAGGTGGTGATCGCGCTGTCACTGGCGGGGTCGCTGTTCGTCCAGCTCGTCATGCTGCCGTTGGTGTGGAACGACCTGGCGGATGCGGGGACGCCCGTCCCCGGCCGGATCGTGTTCATCGTGATCTTCGCGGCGGGCATCCTCACCTTGCAGGTGTTCGCGGTGTGCGTGTGGCGCCTGCTGACGCTCGTGCGACGCGGAGCGGTGTTCTCGGTGCGCTCGTTCCGGTACATCGACGTCATCATCGGGGCGATCGCCGCGGCATCCGCCCTCACCTTCGCGCTCGCGGTCGTGCTCGCACCGGGCGGCGTGGCGCCGGGCCTGGTGGCGCTCATGTGCGGCGCCGCGTTCGCGATCGCGGGGGTCGCGCTGCTGGTGGTCGTCATGCGCCGCCTGCTCGCCCAGGCGATCGAGCGGGATGCCGAGGCGCAGACGCTCCGCGCCGAGCTCGACGAGGTGGTGTGATGGCGATCATCGTCGACATCGACGTGATGCTCGCGCGCCGCAAGATGGCGGTCGGGACGCTCGCCGAGCTCGTCGGCATCACGCCGGCGAACCTCGCCGTGCTGAAGAACGGGCGGGCCAAGGCCGTACGCTTCACGACGCTCGACGCGCTGTGCGCGGCGCTCGAGTGCCAGCCCGGCGACCTGCTGCGGTGGGTGCCCGACGACGCGGACTGAGATCGGCGCGACGCGAAAGACCTCCGCAGGACCGAGCGGACTGAACGCGAACTGCTCGACATTCACGGAGTCGGCCCTAAGGCAATCCGAATTCTCCGCGAGGAGTTGGCGGCTCGCGGTCTGAGTCTGCGTGACTACCGAGACGGCCCGAGTCGAGGGCGGGTCGACCGCACCGCGACCGGGCCGAACTCATGGTGGCGCGGGGTCATCGAAGAGGCAGAGAACGACCTGCTCTGAGCAGCATCACCGCTGCGGATGGTCGAGGAGCTCTGCGACGAGAGTGTGAACGCGCTGTTTGATGTCGTCGCGGATCGGGCGCACGGCCTCGAGATCGAGTCCGGCGGGGTCGCCGAGGGACCAGTCGAGGTAGCGGATGCCCGGATAGAAGGGACATTCGTCACCGCAGCCCATCGTGACCACGACCGTAGATGCTTCAACAGCTTCCGGGGTGATGGCCCTGGGCTGGGCGCCGGTGATGTCGATGCCGTCCTCAGCCATCGCCTGGACGGCGACGGGGTTGACATGCTGGGCGGGTTGGGAGCCGGCGGAGCGGACCTCGATCCGGTCGCCGGCGAAGGCGCGGAGGTAGCCGGCAGCCATCTGCGACCGGCCCGCGTTGTGGACGCACATGAACAGCACGCTCGGCCTGCTCACGGTCAACACCCGCCCGTCGTTGTGATTTTCGCTCCGGCGGGAGCGAGGGCGATGCTGACCCGCTGCGGGCCGGGCGCTGTGCAGCAGGAGCCGCCGCTGTCCTCGGCATCGAACACACCGGAGCCGCCGCAGACGCCGGTGTCGGGCAGGACCAACTCGACGCGGCTGGCGGCGGCGTGGTCGCCGGTCAGGTCCGCGGTGATGGAGCGGATCTGCTCGTACCCGGTGAGGGCGAGGAAGGTGGGGGCTCTTCCGTAGGACTTCGCGCCGACGATGTAGAAGCCGGGCTCGGGCTGGGCCAGGTCGCTGGCGCCGGTGGCGCGCACGGTGCCGCAGGAGTGCAGGTTCGGGTCCACGTCGGCCGCGATCCGCACCGGCGCTTGGAGGCGGTAGTCCAGGTCGAGTCGCACTTCGGACAGGAACGAGAGGTCGGGACGAAACCCGGTCAGCACCACGAGCCGGTCGGCGGGGTCGAGGGTGCGGCCATCTTCGGCGGCGAGCACGGCTTGGCTGCCGTGGAGGTCGATGCGCTCGGTTCGGAACCCGGTCACGAGGTCGACCAGCCCGTCGATGACGGTGGCCTTCGAGCGCTGGCCGAGCGCGCCGCGGGCGGGGAGCTCGTCCGCGTCACCGCCGCCGAAGGTGTTGCCCACGGTGCCGCGCCGGAGCACCCAGGTGATCCGGGTGTCGGGGTGTTCGCGGGCGATCCGGCCGAGCTCGATGATCGCGGTGGCCGCGGAGTGTCCGTTGCCGACCACCACAACGTGTCGCCCCGCGAACGCGGCAGCATCCTCGAACGCGGGAATGCGATAGCTCAGCAGGCCCGCAGCCGCTGCCGCCTGTTCTCCGAGCGCGGGCAGCCCGTCTGCTCCAGCGGGGCTCGGTGTGGCCCAGGTGCCGGAGGCATCGATGATCGCCCGGGCCTCGATTCGCGACTCCGCACCCGTGCTGTCGCGGACGTGGACGAGGAATGGCTGCTCAGCCCGGCCGGCGTCCACAAGCAGGTCGCGGCCCCTGCGCCCGATGCCGACCACCCGCGTGCCGTAGCGCACCCGGTCGCCAAGCGCCGAAGCGAGGGGCGCGAGGTAGCGGTCGATCCACTCCGCACCGGTCGGATGCCCCGACCCCGGGGCCGTCCATCCCGTCGGAGCGAGCAGTCGGGTGGATGCCCGGTCCACCAGTTCTGGCCATTCGGAGAACAACCGGACATGCCCCCACTCCGCCACCGCCGCCGCGGGGCCGTCCCCGGCCTCCAGCACCAGGGGCTCCACGCCGCGCTCAACCAGATGCGCCGCCGCGGCAAGCCCCTGGGGGCCGGCGCCGATCACCACCACCGGGAAGTCTGACATCACCCAACATCCTTCACATCGAAGACGATCAATGTATCGAGCCTGATCGATGTATCGACAGATGTCAATACGACTGGCAGAATGGGATGCATGACCACGACGCTCCCGCTGCTCGACCAGGACGCCCGCTCGTGCTGCGCGACCGTGACCGGCGGCGCGCTGGACGAGGCCGACGCGGAACGGATCGCGCGGGTGTTCAAGGCGCTCGGCGACCCGACCCGGGTGCGGCTGCTGTCGCTGATCGCGGCCAGTGCGGACGGGGAGCTGTGCGTCTGCGACCTCACCGACCCCGTGGGGCTCTCGCAGCCCACCGTCTCGCACCACATGAAGCACCTCGTCGACGCCGGGCTCGTCGCCCGCGAACAGCGCGGCAAGTGGGCCTACTACCGCGTCATCGACGGCGCCCTGGCGACCGCCGCCCGCACGCTGCTGCCACAATGACCGGCATCGGCATCCGCCCGATGATCCCAACGGATTGGGCCGATGTGCAGCGCATCTACTGGGAGGGCATCACCACCGGGCACGCCACCTTCGAGGCCGAGCCACCCGGTTGGGAGGCGTTCAACGCCGGCAAGGTCCCCGCCCCGAGACTCGTCGCCATCGATGAGGAGGGAGTGGTGATCGGTTGGGCCGCCGCCTCACGGGTATCGGCACGGCCGGTGTACTGCGGGGTGGTGGAGCACTCGATCTATGTCGCCGAGGCCGTCCGCGGTCGCGGCGTCGGCGGACGACTCCTCGCCGCGTTCATCGACACGGCCCATGAAGCGGGCATCTGGACCATCCAGTCCTCGCTGTTCCCCGAGAACACCGCCAGCCTGCGCCTTCACCACCAGCACGGATTCCGCACCGTCGGCACCCGCGAACGGATCGCGCTGATGACCTACGGCCCGCTCTCGGGAACGTGGCGAGACACCGTGCTCATCGAACATCGTCGTCGCTGATCGAGGCGGGGTCGTGGACGCGCAAGTAGCGGGCTGCGGTGTCGACGCTGATGCCGAACAGGTCGCTGATGCGGCGGACGTCTCCTCGGGTGGCTTGTGCCTCCTGGACGATGCGTCCCCCGGTTTTCACCGAGGCCCGACGACGACGGCGGTACTGGGCGTCGGCCTCCGGCACGCGCCTTAATCGCGACCGCCCCACCGGACCGTAGACATTGCCGGGGAAAGCGGCCGGGTCCACCGAGGATCAAGTCAGCGTCGCCAGACACGACGAAGCCCCGGCAGATCCTCAGATCTACCGGGGCTTTCCGGTCGGGATGACAGGATTTGAACCTGCGACCCCTTGACCCCCAGGTGCCGGGAAGATCAGCCTTAGCCCACTTGACCAGGGATTTTGCGTTTCAGGAGTGCGCTCTGCGCGTCACGTTTTGCAGGGATTGCAGGCTGTTGGTCACCTCAGTGGTCCACTTCATCCACGGCGGCGGCGGCACCGGACTAGCCAGCCTCACCTCTACCGGTCTCGCCGGCCCCGACCGTCTGAGCCTCGTCGCTACGGAGCAATGCCCCGGCGTTGTTCGCTGCGTCACAGGCAACCTGTGAGACGCGGCGGAGCACCGGCCGCAGAGCGTCGCGTGCGTCTTCCCACCTCGCCGACCAGCTGTCCTGTGTGCTCTGGCTGTCGAGCTGCGCGATCACTGAGTCGAGCACGGAGGAGTCCAGCGAGTCTGCCAGCGAGATGAAGCGGCCAGCATCGACCAGGTCGTGCTTCTGCGGCTGGTTGAGCGCCGCGAGCAGGTCGCTTGGCATCTGGGTAAGCCAGCTCACTGCGGCGTCGCGGTCGACCAGCGCTACAGCTTCCAGGTCATTGAAGATACTGCTCCATCCAGACCCATGCGGCGCGTGAACCTCCACGAGTCTTCCTTGCTTAAGCCAATGGACTGCCAGGTCAGGGTAGATCTTCACGAGCGTGGAGGGGAACGGTTCGATTTCGCTTTCGTTCTTCATCAGGAACCCGCGTACGAGGCTGGCCCCTCGATCCCCGAAAGAAAGATGGTGGAGCAGGTGATCTATTGCGCCGAATGGTCGGCCTTCCGGCCATCCTTCCTGGCGCGCTTCATCTACGACCTTCAGGAGCCAATCGGTTGAGAGGTTCGTCGCGATCTCATCTGTGATGTCAGTCGACAGGTAGGACAGCCAACCGAGGAGCATGTCGAGATTGTGAAGCTGATACTTCTTCTTCGATTCGAGCGATCTTGTGGCTTTCGCCCAGTCGACCTTCTGGATCGCTAGGAGCACAGCATTCGCGAGCTCGCGAAGCGCAGGCTCCTTCGCCTCCATGAAGGCCGTGCGAGCGCCGTCTGACTCGTGCGGTTCGTGCTCAGTGTCTTTCTCGTCGGCATCGCTCGCCGACGGAGCGTCGGCGAGCATCGCAACCATAAGCATCGTGCCGAATACCCAGTCAGAGAAGTTGCTGGCCGCGTCGGCGAGGTCACGCTCCATTGCTTCGCGTATCTCGTCAGCGCAGACGTCAAACACGATTGCTGCCGTCTGCGGGGCGATCGAAGCGAGCGCATCGACAAAGTCGTAAATCTCGAAGGGATGGGATCGAGAGTCTCGCACTGATACCCACGTCTTGAGCGCCTCGGCGTCTACTCCATGCTCGAACTCATCGCTCCAAGCGAGGAGGTCTCCCGTGCGCCAATCCGTGCAAAGTTCTTGGATGACTTGAGTCCAGTCCATCGCCGTCTGGCGACTACCTGCGACGGAGACCCGTTCGGCAATCACCGATGCCGGAACCGAGTTACGGATGTGCTCGTAAGCGGCCTCGTGGCTTGAGCGCAAGCCGCTGAGCATCCATCTGTACCCGTTTGCTTCCTCCGAGGTCATGGCTGGTAGCCAGTCAATGATGCTGTCTGCGAGTTCCTCGGCCGCTTGGTCGGACAACTTGCGGAACCACTCAGAGGTCCAGACGAGGTTGAGTGCGACACCTCGGTCGCTGCCAGGAGATGCTCGAAGGCACTGGTTCACCAAGGCCTCGGAGACTTCCTCATCCACGAGGGCACTTGCCCATTGGTATCGATATGTGTCGATCCGATCGAAGACTCGGAGAAGCCAGAACTTACCCGCCGCATCCACCCGCACGTCGAGCAAGGCGGCCCGGACACATTCGCGCACGATCGCTCCGATTCCGGACTCGGCCCGTTGCCCCAAATTCTGAAGAGCGCGCTCAGCGATGCGAATATGCGATGCTCGTATACGGTCGTTTTGCTCACGAATGAGTCTTGAGTTGGACAGGAAGAGAAGCGCGCCATCAATGCGCCCCGTGTCCAGCACGCCATCAGCGGAGAAGTGCGCTCCCCCGATCTTCATAGCCGTTGAGTCGAGTTCGCCTCGCGTGACACCAGCGTCGCGAGAGGTCATCTGGCCGACGCAAACGAAAGCGAACACCAGCGCGGCATCAATGTTTTCAACCGCGCGATCCAGCGTGCCGATGATGCGGCGTTCGCCGCCGGAAGCAACGAACATGTATAGCCACGGCTCGGTGGCCGTGCGAGCCGCAAGCTCGAGGCGCTGTTCGGGAGTATCGGAGAACGCTGACCATCGAACTCGATCGTCAAGCTCGGTCAGTAAGGGGCCAATCGTGTTCAGATTGGCCCGGCAGTACGCATGCAGCGTAGCGACCGCCTGACTGGCGAGGAGCGTCTCTCCATCGCGCGGTTCGAGCTGTTCCGTCGAAACCAAGAGCACCGCATGATCGTCGTCAACAGAAGACTCGAAGTCCGCGATCACTTTGCGGTCAATAGCTTGGGCATCATCGACGACCGCAAGCACAGGGCCTCGCAATCGCGTTAACTCCGCGGCGTCTGCTGAGGTCGCCACTCCAGCCTGTTTCAGCTCAATTACCTTCCACCCCTCGCGATTGAGACGACGTGCGGCATGAAAAGCCGTCACCGATTTTCCGGTGCCGCTCGACCCCGAAAGAGTCGCAAACCTCGAAGCCAACAGCCGCTCGGCGAGCCTCGGCACAGCGGGTAGCTCAGGGCATGCGTTCACATCCGTAGGACGAAGTCTCTCTCCCCGCAGTGCCGCGAGAAAGCTTCTACTGCGCGCGAAGGTGACGTGCTTCCAACCCGCCAGTGGGTCCGGTGGCACGAGCTGGGAGGCGACAGATGATAGGGCAGTGTCGGCGGTGCTTCTGATTGCACCTTCTCCGGTTGCGGACGGTCCGACTCGAACAACGGGCCACCGTTCTTCCAGTGGTGCCAGCAATGACTCCACGACCGCTGCGTCGCTTCCGCTGTATCCGAGTACGAAAAGCGTTCGGGGTCGATCGGATAGAGCGACGACGTGATCGAGCACTTCCGACGAAACCTGGCCGTCCTCGTCTGGTAGCACCCAATCTTCATCAGGATGGGCAGCATCGCCGTGCGGCTTGTGGAGCACACCGGTTGGCAACGCCACTCCGTACATGTGCTCGTAGGCACGTTCCACACAGGTGTCCCAGTTGAACGAAACTACGCCCTCGATGTGGCCGCTGTTCACGAGACGAGCGAGATCGAAGTGGGCACTTGACGGGTCGCGATCAGCATCGAGCGCCGCGAAAGATGTCTGGAAGGCAGTTCTGACGAGCGGGAAGGCTCGGACCAGCCGCCACCCTTCCTCTAGTGCACTCTGACCTGAAGTCAGAACCTCCTTCGCGCTACCCGCGATGCCGGTTCTCTCGCGAAGCGCGATAAGCGCCTCCGGGACGTACTCGATTGCCTGCCATAGGAGTGGGGGAAGCTGTGCCGTCATCGGGTAGCCGCCGGCAGAGAGTCCCGCGCCTACAACCGCGAAGGAACCGAACGAGCGGATCATTCCGACCGCCTGAGCGACCTCTGCGCTCATCATTCTGCTCCAATGCCACTTCGTCGCATTGAGGAGCGTCCGCGATGCGTACCCGAACCTTTCCCCCCACGGACCCGGAAAGAAGGATCTGGCTAGCCATTCCCTCGGACCCGCTCCCGCGCACGATCGCGTATCTGCTCACGCAGCCTGGCTCTGACCTCGTTGTGGATGGTGGTCGAGACTTCTTCTGCCGTCTCGACCGAGACAACAAGGGTGTATCGGACACTCTTTCCTGCGCGGAGGCGTTGAGCGTCGTCCATGCACTCGATGTGGATGGGGAACGCATCCCCATCTCCGAAGACCATCGATTGGGTGCCTTGCACAAGTTCGTGTTGGAGGCTTCCGCGGCGGACCGTGAAGTGTTCTCCCTCTACCCTGTCGCCTGCTGCGAGACGAGTATCCGGGGTCGCGAAGTAGACCTTGGCGCCGCGATAGCGGGTGAGCTGACCGACCGTGGGAACCGCATAGGCGAGGGTGATCGTGAAGCGATGCCATGCTGCGCGTGATCGTAGCGACGGCGGGAGTGGAAGTTCGTAGGTATGGCGCTGGTCCCGAGCGATGAGTCCGCCAGCGACGAGAACTGCGCGGTTTGTTGCGGCCGTGCCGAGGCGAGAGGTGTCGAGTCTGCCGTAGCCCAGCAACGATGACAGTTTGCGACGGACGTCCTGTCCCGCGAGACCGAGTTCCCTGCGGAGTCGGGGCTCCCACTCGCCCCAGCTACTGGCGTGTGCGAGGAGTGCCCGCACGAGCAGCGGGTGATATTGCGGGTCGGGAAGGGGCGAGTCCTCCGAGTCGCCGGTCTCGGATTCGAGGATGTCGAATAGTCGGCTTGCCTCATGAGTAACCAATGCGGTGGCATTGCTAGTGCCGAAGGTGAAGATGGTGTTGTTCGTCGCGCCCCCTCGACCGGGTGCGGCGACCTGGAGTCCCGGACCAGTGAGCGCGGTTTGAGCGAGTTCAAGAGCTGTCTGTTCCTCGCCAGGCGCCAGCACGGGCCTGACATAGACCGCTCTTCCGCCGGAGTGATGCACGTCAGGCTTGATGGAGCGATCGACGCCGGGCCCCGTTGCTCCGTAGTGCGAGGGCGCTCCGGGGCTCGTGATGTCCCAGACGGTATCTGGCAGGTCGAAATCCCCGAGACTGTCTTCGTGCGTGGCTCCCACAGTGAGTGCGTTGAGCGCATCACCAGGGGGCAGGATGCCACGTAGCAGACTCGTCTCGTAGACGGCACGAGTCACGGCCACCCGAGTCGTCTCGGCATCGGCTGCGGCAGTCGCGGGAATCGAGATGGCATCAAGGTGATTTCCTGCGCTGACGATGAACAACAGGTTGTACGTGGTCGCGAGCCAATCCAGGAGCCGCCCGACCGGGCTCATTCTCCGAGTGAGCGCTCGTGCCTGCGCGCCAATAGAGAGGTTCACGATACGAACGCTCGGCGCGGCTGCCTCCCGGCCGCCCTCTCCCTGCTGGATACGACGGATCGCACGGTGGAGTAGGTCGGTGAGTAGCCGGTCTGGGAGGACCTGCTCGTGCGCGGCGAGGAACTCATGTGGGCGCATGATCGGCCGCACGTAGAGCTGACGATCCAGCGGCTCGCCAGGCGAGGTCAGGTCACCGTGGATGATGAGTGACGCCATTGAGGTTCCGTGGTGACGAGCAGCCATAGGGTAGTCGTCGCCGAGCCCGTCAGGGTCGTCGATCATGAGCCGTCCGGCTAACGCGTCATGGTTTTGAAAAGGCAGTCCATCCAGCAATGCCACACGCGGCAGGCCCTCGACGCGACCGCTGGCGGGGAGCCGCACCTCCGCCACCGGGTCCAGCGTCGCCGGCGCAACGCTCATGGCCGTGAACGGGCCAACGAACATCACCTCGTCTGTAGTGAGCAGACGAATCGACGCAGCTCCGTCCCGAAACACGGCGTGGACCTGTTGGACAGGTAACTCCGCCAAGATGGCGTGATAACTGATGTCCCCGATCTGCGATCGGTCTAGGACGCTCCCGCCGCTGGCGGCGATGATTTGCTCGACGTGCGACTCCGCGGCAGCGCGTTGCGCCGGGTCGCGTCGGTACCAAAGCTCGACCTCGACCTTGACGGCGCTGACAGCCTGACCGACGACGTCGAGCGTTTCTTGCCAGCGCTCACGAAGACCGGTCTCTCGTATGCGGTCTTCTGGGCCCCAGCGCCTGATCGACGTCAACTGCTGGAAAGCGTCCTTGAACTTCCCGAGTCCGTGGTCAAACTTCGCGGCTGGATCTTCCTGCCACCTGTTGAACAGACGCAGCAACTCGTCTATCGCCTTTGCGTTCGACATCACGAGGTATAGCGAATGCTGCACCTGCTTCTCGGTCCGACCTGTCTGCCGCTCGGTCATGTGGAAGTCGTCATCGGGATCGGACTTATCACCGACGAGCTCAGACAGGAACTCCAGTCCTTCGATCCGGTTGATCGCGTTCTGGAAATCCTTGACGCTGCCGGCGAGGTCGAACACAACGACCAGCGCGGGGTCGACCTCATCAGGCGTGTCCACCGCGAGCCGTGCTCGCTCAGCATCGAATGCCGACGTGAGCTCGCGAAACTGCGGCGACAGGCGCTGGCCCTGCCGTCCAGCGCCTGGCTTGGCGAGGCGCGGCATGTCTCGGCGTTGTTGTGAGGGCCGAGCATCAACGACTGGCGGTCCGAACGCCAGGAGCGGCCTGCGCTCCGCGGTCACCCCGCTGCCTGACCTCGCCGGTGCTCAAGGCGTTCCTGGACGATCCGGCGCAGGTTGCTATCTGGCAACTCCAGAACTGCTCGACGGCGAACGTCCAATGCGAACTCTTCGAGTTCTGCGTAGCTCGCACCCACGAGCTTGTCCGCCAGTGTGCGAGGCGCGAATCCAAGGTCGCCTCCGAGACGGGCCGCGAGTCGTTCCAGGAACCTGGTTGCCTGGGCGCGGCTGGGAGTGTCGAGTTCGGCGCGAATCTGGAACCGGCGCCACGCGGCACGGTCGAGAAGCTCGCTGTGGTTCGTGGCTCCGATGAAGATCACATGCGCTGGAAGCCGATCGATCTGGAGCAGCAGAGTCGAAACCACTCGCTTGATCTCGCCGGTCTCGTGTTCGTCAGATCGCTCCTTGGCGATCGTGTCGAGCTCATCGAAGAACAGAACGCATCGCCGGGTCCGGGCGAACTCGAATGCGTTGTCTAGTCTGGCGGCGGTCTCGCCGAGGAAGCTCGACACGACGCCTTCGTATCGGATCACATAGAACGGGAGCATTAGTTCGGCGGCTATGGCCTCGGCGACGCTGGTCTTGCCGTTTCCAGGAGGGCCGGACAGCAGGAGACGGTTTCGCGGCTCGATGCCGTAGCTGCGCAGCAGCTCCGCTCGTTTCTGCTCTTCAACCAGCTCGGTAACAACTCGCTGGGGCACGGGCGCGAGTTCAAGATCGCTGAGCCGACGTGCCGGAACGACCTCCTGGACCAGGTCGCGGATCGCCGCCGCCCTGTCGTCTCGGACGTGACTCTGGCCGGTGGTGGTGATGATTTCCGAGAGACGATCGGCCAGGAGGTGATGCTGGTTGGCGCGCTCTTCCGCGATCACGGCCTCAACCAGCACACGGAAGCGGTCTTTGTCGCCGCGGCGTTCGGCCTCAACGAGGTCGAGGAGCAGGTCCGCTCGTGCCATGTCCCGCCTCCTCTAGTCGCGTGCTGCCATCTGTGGCAATCCTACCGTTGACGGCTCCGAGGCTATCGAGGCGCACCGACACGGGTGCGGCATGCGATAGGGCTGCCGCTGACGGGCTCAGATCGCGACTTCGGAGTACACGGGCTCCTCCTCGGCCCGTCGCGCTCGGCGCCGGGCGACGGCCTCCTGGATGCGGGCGCGGATCAGCAGGATCACGGTGATCGGGCCGTTGAGGGTCAGCTTGATCGTGTTCCACGCGCACAGCAGCACCAGGAGGTTGAGCCAGCCAGGACCGCCGGCCTCGATGGTCGTCACGCACCAGTAGGCGGCGAGGAGGTACGGGATCGCGAGGAGCATCGCGGGGATGCCCCAGCGCAGGCCCCGGCGGGTGCGAGTGGCAGCGATCAGGAGGTTCGTGGGCGCGTAGCTGAGGATGCTGTGGGTGCGGACGCTGGCCGCCCAGATGAGCCGGAACATGGGCACAGTCCTTTCAGGGGTTCGGCGACAAGAACCTGAAAGGACCGCCCGCAGCGTGCGGGATGGTCATACCGTCGCGGGGAGCGACAGCGCCAATATAGAGGCCGCCTCGTCCTCCACTGTACGACGTCGCTCTGACATCGGGAAGGACTCCTGGTCACAGCGAGCGGCGCGCCGGCTCGCGACCCGACCGTCGCCGCGGCTCCTCCTCCGGCCCCCTCGCAAGGTCTCGTGCCCGGTCGAGTGCGGCTCGGGCTCGGGCGGCGTCGACCTTCTGCGCGTCGTTCTCGGCCCGCGGCCCGAGCGGGGTGGGATCGGTGATGCCGTAACGGTCGCGGTAGGCGGCGACGGTGCGCGCTAAGCCCCGCCAGGTCGCAGCGGCCTTGGCGTCCTTCGGCGGGCTGCCGAGCGCCTTGGTCCATGACTGCTTCTCGGTGAGCGCGGCATCGAGGAGTGCCTCGGAGCGAGTCTCGATGAGGTCGCGTCGTTCGGTGAGCGCCTGCCGGAACTCACCACTCATGGTGCCGGCAGCTTCGGGGATCAGCCCGGCGATCAGACGTGGCGCCTTGCGAGCCCGACCGGACCCGGCGGACCGGGCGGTCGCGCGGGAGACGCGGTAGTGGAGTACGGCGGCGATGTCGTCGGCATCGCTGAACCCGCGTGCTCGCACGAGCCGCGGCATCAGGGCTTCGATGTCGTGGTGGTTGGCCTCGGCGCGGCGGAGCTCGGCGGTGAGCGCGCCGAACGCGGGCGAGGCGATCGTGTCCTCGGCCTCCTCGTCGGTGAGTCCCGAACCGCGGACGAGGTTCGCCCACCTGTCGCGCTGGGCGGCGGCCGCGATCGTCTCGTACTCGGCGGCGAGCTGGCCGATGTTCGCCCAGGCGTCCTGTTCGGCAGTGATGGTCTCGTGCGCGGAGAGCTCGGCCCCGACGTGCTGGAGCACCCCGAACAGCACCGACCGGGCGGTGGCCTCGGTGTCGTCGCCAGGATGCGGACCGTCGTGGGAGTCGTCAGGCTTGTCGATGGTGACGTAGGCGCGGTTGACGTCCCGGCCGCGGGTGAGCGCGACATACAGGTTCTCCCTGGTCATCGAAGCGTCGACCAGGACGTGCGAGGTATCGACCGTGATGCCCTGCGCCCGGTAGGAGGTCACCGCGTAGCCGAGGTCGAGGTGTTCGGCCACGTACGCGGCGGGGAGCACGACCGAGGCACCCCACTTCGCGCTGGCCCGGCGGACGGTGAGGGAGCCGTCGTCGCGGACCTCGGTGACCGTCCAGCGGTCGCCGTTGCGGACCCAGCCGCGGCCGGCGCGCAGGCGGCGGTCGTTGTGCCGGGTGATGACCGAATCCCCGACTGCGGCGCGGGTGCCGTCCAGCAGCGCGACCTCGCGGCGCGCTTCCACGGTGCCATCGAGGATCAGGTCCGTACGGGCGCGCTGATTGAGCGCGAGCACGGATTCGTTCGAGTCGGTGACCAGCACCGTCGCTTGTCCGGCCTGCCGGTCGACTCGCCACGCGGCGTAGGCGGCGTCGACCATCGTCTCCGTCTCACCACCCTGGATGCGGTCGTGCTCTATGTAGGTGTCGATGACCTCGGTGCGCCCGTGCCGGAGGCCGAGCGAGGCGGCCTTCTCCCACTCGTTCTGGAACCGATGGACATCCACCAGCTCGGGCGCATCGTCTCGGTCGTGGACAAGGAGGGAGAATGCGCCACCGGCGTCGACGGATTGGAGTTGGGCGTAGTCGCCCACCAACAGCACCTTGGCTCCCGCCCCGGCTGCGAGGTTCGTGATGCGGTCGAGGGACAGGGTGCCGGCGAGGGAGGCTTCGTCCACGATGACCAGCTGCCTCTTGCGGAATGTCTCGCCGTGGATGAGGTGGTTCTGCCACCACTTCGCGGTGTTCTCGGTCTGGATGCCGAGGTCATCGGCGAGCACCTGCGACGCGACCGCGGACGGCGCCAGTCCGACGACGGAACCGCAGCCGTGCTCGTGCTCCCAGGCCCGCCGCAGAGCGTTCATGGCGGTGGTCTTGCCCGCGCCTGCGGGGCCGACCAGGACATCGACGATGCGCCCGGATACCGCGACGGATGCGAGCGCAGCGGTTTGATCCTCGCCGAGCACCCGCCCCTGCCGGTCGGGACGGGCCGCGATCCGCTCCACGGTTGCCAGCGGCACCGTGGGAGCGGTCGGCGTGCGGGCGCGCTCGAGGAGGCGGTCTTCGGCGGCGAGCAGGAGTTCGGAGGAGAACACCGTCGAATGCTTCGGCCGGAACACGCTCGTACCGTCCGGGCGGCGGAACGCCACCGGGCTCGACGTGAGCTCCGGTGGGGTCAGCCGCAGCGACGCGGCTTCGGCGGCGTCCACCACCAGCCCGACGATCGCTTCCCGATCCGTGGTGGACGCGAAGCGGTAGCCCATCGTCTGCCGGGCCGCCTCGGCGGTGAGGTTCCACCGCCTCCAGGTGGACCGCTTCTCGCCGACCGTCTCGACCACGCTCTGCCCGAGGGAGGCGATCACATCCAGCGGGACGTCGTCGGCGCGCAACAGCAACGGTGCGTCGGTCGTGGTGGCGCGCCGCGCCCACGCGATCGCATCCGTGCCGAGCAGCCGGCCAGCCCGCTCGCGCCATTCGGCGGTGAGGTCGGCGAGGGACCGGACCTGCTTCTCTGGCCTCGTGGTGAGGGTGGCTTGGGCGCGGAGCCTGATGATCGTCGCCGTAGAGGGCTGCCGGCCGTGCTTCTCGACGTACTCGGCGATGAGCCGGTTCTTCTCGACCTCGATGTGCCGGGAGCGGGAGGAGAACTCGGCCACCAGCTCTTCCGGCACCGTCGTAACCGCCCAGGCGGGGTTGCGGTCCCGGCCCATGTCGCGGGCCTCCCACTCCACACCGAAGGTGCGGGTGAGGTGGTCGGCGAGGACGGCCTCGTGCAGCTCCGACAGCGCGACGGTCGCGGCGTGCATGGGGCGACCGTCGAGGGAGCGCCACTTACCGTCGAGGACGGTCTGCACCTTGTTCGAGATGACGACGTGCGTGTGCAAGTGCGGGTCGCCGGCCCTGCTGTCGTAGTGGTCGAACGTGGTAGCGATCAGGCCGAGGACATCGACCTGGGCAACGGCTCCGTCGCGGCCGGTTGCGCCGGTGCGGGTGGCTGCAACCTCCCGCTCCATGAACGCAACCACCTCCGCAACCGCCGCATGATGCGCGTCCGCGATCAGCGCCTGCGTCCCCGCATCCGCGACCGCCCAGAGCACCGACGCGGACTTCGGGATGCTGAACGTGTAGTCATACCCGGCGACCGCTCGCCGCGTCCCGCGTGCCGCTTCCTCGGCCTCGATCCGCGCGACCGCCTCCGCACGAGAGGCCGGCCCGAGCGTCGGGTCGAGGGCGGCGGTGCGCTCCTCGACGCGGGCGGCCACGGTCTTGTAGGCGGGATAAGCGAGTCCGAGCGAGTCGCCGGTGACCGGGTTCCGGCCCATCCCTACGAGGAGCTGGAGCTGGGATTCGGAGACCTGGTCGCCTACCGCGATCACTCCGCCGAGCGCGGGGACGCCAGCGCCGAGCCAACGACCCGGCGGGCTGCCTTCCTCGGCGTAGTAGCGGGTCAGCGGGGTCGAGAGCGACCTGTCGCCGTCGCCGGCAGCGACCGTGCGCAGCAGGTACTTGTACCCGTCACCGGCGGACATCACCCGCATTGAGACCGTCACATGATGAAGGTGCGTCCTGGTGCGCGACGTGTCCCCGCGGGCGTGTCGGTCGTTCGCACTACTGTCGATGACGACAGCGATGGAAGCGGAGGTGCGGGTGTGGAGACGGGAATCATCCCGCTCGGCGAACGTGCCTTGCGCAGCATCCTGGATCACGTTGTCGCTGTCGGTGATGAAGCCGAGACCAGCTATCTGGAGGTCAAGAGCACGCTCGATCTGACCAGCCCGGAGGGTGTCACGAAGGTGGCGAAGTTCCTGCTAGGCACGGCGAACCGGCTCCCGCAAGCAGCATCCCGCCACTTCCACGGGTACGCCGTTCTGGTCATCGGAGCGCAGAGGGGCGAGGCGAGAGGCATCGCCAGGGGTATTGAGGCGCACGAACTCGAAGACCGGCTTCGCCCGTACCTGGGGCCGCAGTTTCCCTCGTTCGAGTTCGGACGGATCGCGGTTGATGCCGACAGCGAGGTGTTGTTCGTCGTCACCCAGCCGCCGCAGGACGGGCAACCACCGTTCCCGTGCTACAGGAACTACCAGGGCGCGAAGCGCACGGACAATCTCGATGACGGGGCGATCTACGTGCGAGGTGCCAGCAACACCAGACCCGCCCGCGCCGGCGAGGTCCTGGCGCTGGTGGAGCGGGCGCGCGGTGCGGGCAAGGCGCCGATCAGCCTCGACATCGACATCCTTGGCTCAATCAACCGGGTGGAACGGGTCAGCGAGGTGCTGGAGGACCTGTACGAGTTCGAGGAGGAGCAGTTCGCCAAGCACAAGCCGGCCGCCAAGGATGCCTTCTCGGCGGGGATTCTCGCCACCTCGATTCTCGGCGGGTCTCAGCCGATGACCGTCGAGGAGCGCGCCGAGCAACTGGCCCGGTGGAAGCGCGATCGGCCACAGCACATTGACAAGGGTCGTGCTCACTTCCTCGGCGTGGCGCTTCCGGGTGCCGGCGTCCGGGTGGTCAGTCGGGACCGCTTCGTCTCCAAGCCGCACCTCCTCGTCACCTTCCACGACTGCGAGGCGTTCGCATACCGCGACGCCGAAGATGGGGACTGGACGAAGGTCGTCGAGCCCGTCATACGGAAGCAACACCCCTACGGGCTCGGGTTCGATCCGGCCGACCTCCAGATTGCTCCATTGCGTGAGTACCCCGTGAGCTGGAGCAACCGCGGTGACGATGTCGTGGTGGTGCTCACCCCGGAGTCGTTCCGGCCGAACGTTCCCTGGGCAAGCGACCAGGACGACTACGTTCTCATCACCCGCGATCCGCAGGACGCCACGGTGAGCGTGACCTGGGTGCTGACCGAGGACGGCAACGACGCCACCACCACCGGCGAGCTGACACTGGACACGAGCGAGCCGGAGGACGCGGCCGACCTGTTCAAGACGATCTTCCTCACCGACGACTAACCCCGATCAACGGCCCCGTCAACCGGTGCGGCGGCGTCAGCGGCCAGCCGTCGCTTACGGGGTGCGCTCTCCCGGATACAGACTGGTCACGACGCGCTCGGCGATGTCCAGCAGGGTTTCGCTCTCAGCAGCCGTGACCTCCGGAGAGGACGGCACGACGACCATCGGGCGGCACCCGGCCGCACGAACGGCGAGGTCGTGGGTGAGCTGCCCGTCCTGCGCGAGCCAATCCAGGCGAGCCGGAAGATCGACCGCGAGCGGAGCGCCAGCGTGATCGAGTGCATCCGTGATCGCGGCGCGTGCCACAAGCACGGCCGCCAGATGCGTTCCTGCCTGGTGGCACGCCTGGGCCTCCCGCAGCTTCGTTGCCACCGGAGCCGGCAACCGGCGCCGCACCCGTGCTGTCCGGCTCGGCGTCCTGCTCGCTCGTCTTGTCGTCAGCGGCGCCGACTCGCCCCGCATCAAGGGAAGTTGCCGCAGTATCTCGCTCGCCTTGCTCGGCCTCGTTGCAGGATCATCGTCCTCGCTCGTCACGCCGTGCTTCCGCTCGTCCGCTTCGGCGCTCTTGATCGCGAGCTCCACGAGTACCCGCGCGAGCGCTGCCACGTCAGGTTCCGGGCGCGCCAAAGCGCGCACGGAGAGATTGCGTTCCCTCCTAGGCCGCTTGCGCGATGCAACCCCTGCCTCCTTCGCCGCTTGCGCACGCGCAACGTCCTGTTGCACACGCTCACGAGCGTGGCCGTAGCGGTCGTGCGCGGCCGCCGCCTCTGCCGCCTTCTCCGGCGTAGACCTTTCCAACTTGCGGAAGTCAGCGAGAGCCTGCTGTTCCGTGATCTCCTTCGTCGGCTGATAGGCCGCGTGGAGTGCCCACTGCTCGCCCAGCTCCAGGTACGTCAGCGCTTGACCACCAGAGTCCCAGTCCGACCGCAGCACGCGGCGCCGGTTCAAGAACTCGGCGTCAGACACGTCCTCGCCTGGTGTGTCATCGACCTCGATCAGCGGCTCCAGCACCATCCCCACCGGCGGGTACGCCCCGTGCTCCAGCCAATACCTGCCCCGCGCAGTCAGTCGAGCCCTCCACGGCATCCCGTACCTGTTGTCGAGGTCAATCAGCCCGCGGCTGGCCAATGCAGAGGCTGAGTGCTTGTAGGTCGGGACCGGCTCTTCAGTCGCGGGACATCCCGCCGCGATCCAGGCCAGAACCGCGCGCTGACGGTCGTTCAGCGGAGCACCCATAGCTTCGATTCTCCTCCGCACGCCACGAGCAGGCCAGTCCTCCCCAGATCGCCAGAGACAGCCGCAGGGCTGTGACATCTGCCGCGATAACGCCCGCTCTGACTTCGACCTGCAAGACGCGTGGTGGCTCTGAGGGAGGCGGAGACGGAGGCTCCGGCGGGGCCGGGCGCAGAGCGGTCAGCGCGATGTGGGAGGCGCGGCGAGCACCTGGCAGGTGACCAGCCCGGTCAGCAGTCGCAGCGACGGTGACCGGGGATCACCGATCTGCCGGAGTCCTCATGCGCGAGCCAACCGACGAGAGAAACGACCGTCGCCCGCGGGTCGGGTCGCTGTTCTCCGGCTACGGCGGACTCGACCTCGCCGTCGAGGAAGTCTTCGACGCCCGAACCGCCTGGTTCTCGGAAATCAACGAGCCCGTCGCCCGCGTCTTCGCCCACCACTGGCCCGACGCCCCCAACCTCGGAGACATCACCGCCATCGACTGGAGCGCGGTCGAGCCGGTCGATGTGCTCTGCGGCGGGTTCCCCTGCCAAGACGTCTCCACGGTCGGGAAGATGGCCGGCCTGAAACCCGGCACCCGCTCCGGCCTCTGGGCGCACATGGCGACCGCCATCGACAAGCTGCAACCCGAGTGGGTCGTCATCGAGAACGTACGCGGGCTGCTCTCGGCAACCGCGATCCGCCCGAGCTCGCAAGGAGACGAAGATGACCGACGCAACCCCGACCCCGCAACCCCCCAGGGTGCAACCTTTCGCGGTGTGGAACCCGACCCGTGGGGTCTGGGAGACCAGTCAACCCGACCTCTACGGGCACTTGGCGCCGTACTCGGAGACCTGGCCGACCTCAGGTACGACGCACGCTGGATCGGCCTACCCGCTTCCGCAATCGGCGCACCGCATCCCCGCTTCCGTGTCTTCATCCTCGCCCACCGCGCTGTTCCGAACACCTCTCGCCTCGGACTCGGCCCGCGGCGGGGAGACGCTGGAGCAGGTACGGGCGCGTCGGGGAACGATCGCGTTGAGCCACCAGGTGATCGACCTCGTGACGAAGAACGATCGAAGGCTCTCACCGGAGGCGACGTTCGCGTTGATCGCGGAGCTCTTCGACGCTGGGGACGCTACGCCGGAGCAATAGCCTAGTGGGAGCACATCACCGGACAACCGGCACCGGCACCGGCCATCACGAACGAGGAAAGAGGGCCACGCCCGGCTCCGGCGTTCGTGGAATGGCTCATGGGCCTACCCGCCGGATGGGTCACCGACTCGAGCTTCGACCTCACGCACGCACAACAACTCGCCGCCCTCGGCAATGGGGTCGTCCCACGCCAGGCGGCAGCGGCCCTGCGCCGGCTGCTCACCTACGAGCGAGGCTGATAGGCGACCTCGGCGACGCTTGATCCGATCCGGCTGTCAGACTTGGTGGACACCATCGACAGCGATGAACTCGACGGTCGCGAAAGGGTCACGTCGGCGTTTGAGCGCCTGATAGTCGTCGGATGCGTAGAACGACTCGGCCGTGTCGAGGTCGGGGAACTCGATGATGACCAGGCGCCCGTCGAATGCCGGCCCTTCCAGCGAGACCGTCCGGCCTCCCCGTGCGAGGAACCTGCCCCCGTAGCGCGCGACAACCGCGGGAACGTCCACGGTATAGGTCGCGTACCCCTCCGGATCGGAGATGGATGCGCGTGCAATCAGGTAGGCGGTCATATGGAACAACTCCGGGTGTCAAGACGGCGCGAGCAAGGCGCCGCTACGAAATCAGACGAATCGGCAACAGAGAGGCGATGACAGCCATCGCGTGCCGGGAAAGTGTCAGCCTACTGATGTCCCGTCACAGGCCGCGTTGCTCAGGTGCGGCGGCGAGGGGGTCCCACAGGCCTGCGGCGTTCCCGTCGCGGAGGTGCTGCCCGTAGACGTCGGTCTTCCAGGCGATGACTTCGCGCGCTTGCTCCAGGGCATGAATCTGCTGCTCGACCCGATCCCGCTGCGCGTCGAGCAGGGCCAGCCGTTCAGCTTCGTTGCCTGGTCCCTCGCGCACCAGCGCGGCGAATCGCTGGAGTTCGGCCAGTGGCATGCCGGACGCACGCAGCCTGGTGCACACGCGCAGCCAGTCCACGTCGACCGAACTGTAGCGGCGCCGCCCGCCCGCGGTGCGCTCGATGGGACCCACGAGAAGGTGCTCGCGCTCGTAGAACCGCAGCGCGTGCACGCTCATCCCCACTGCCTCGGCAACCTCACTGATCGTGAACCCGCGCCCGCTCTCGTCGCTCATCCCTCACCCGCCGCACTTGACCTAGAGGACACTCTAGCTTCTAGCGTCGAGGGCATGAGCACGCACGAACAGCACCTCCTCGGCTCCGGCTTCACCGCCGCCAGCACCGCCGCCGAGGTCATGGCTGGCATCGACCTCACCGGGCGCACCGCCCTGGTCACCGGCGGGTACTCCGGCCTGGGACTTCAGACCGCGAAGGCTCTCGCCGCGGCGGGTGCACGGGTGGTCGTGCCCGCGCGCCGGGCAGAGGTCGCACGGGCCGCTCTCGACGGCGTCCCCGGTGTCACCGTGCTCGGTGACGTCGACCTCACGGACCTGGGCCGCGTCGCCGACGCGGCCGCGCATCTGGGCGACACGCTCGACGGGATCGACCTGGTGTTCACCGCGGCCGGGGTGATGGCGACCCCGCAGCGGCCGGTCGGCCCGGGTTGGGACTACCAGCTCACGGTGAACCATCTCGGCCACTTCGCACTCATCGCGCGCCTGTATCCGCTGCTGGCCGCCCGTGGCGCGCGCGTCGTCGTCTACTCCTCGGCCGGGCATCACTCCTCCGGCATCCGCTGGGACGATCCGCACTTCCTCACCGGCTACGACAAGTGGGCCGCCTACGGGCAGTCCAAGACCGCCAACATCCTGTTCGCCGTCCACCTAGACCAGCTCGGACGAAACGACGGTGTGCGCGCGTTCGCGTTGCACCCCGGGAAGATCATCACCAGCCTGCAACGCGACCTCCCCGCGGCCGAGCAGATCGACCTCGGCTGGATCGACCAGACCGGGACGGTCATCGGCGAGGACTTCAAGACCCCCGACCAGGGAGCGGCTACCGGCTTGTGGGGCGCGACGTCCCCGCTCCTCGACGGCCGGGGCGGTCTCTACCTCGAAGACTGCGACATCGCCTCCGTCGCCAGACCGGCCGGCTCGATGGACGACGGCGGCGTCCAGCCCTACGCCCTCGACGTCGACGCGGCAGAGCGACTGTGGCAGCTCACCTCGGCTATCACCGCGACCCGCGCGCGCTGACCACTTCGCGGGGAACCCGATGCTGAGCCTTGCTGTGCATGCTTCGCCGACCGGCCGCCTCGCCGCCGTCAGCAGACCTCGGGCATCAGATCAGCCGGTTCCCGTTGGGGACAGGGGCGTCGACGGTGGCGAGCACGATGTGTCCGTGCTCGTCGGGGAACCCGGTGACGAGGACTTCGGACTTCACTCCTGCGACGCGCTTGGGCGGGAGACTGGTGACGCACAGCACTTGGCGGCCGACGAGCTCTTCCGCGGTGTAGTGGTCGGTGAGCTGGGCGCTGGAGCGTTTGACGCCGAGGGGTCCGAGGTCGATGTCGAGGATGTAAGCGGGCATGCGGGCCTTGGCGTTCGGTGCCGCGGCGAGGATCGTGCCGAGCCGGATGTCGACCTGCTGGAACGCTTCCCACGCTGTCAGGCCCGTGTCGGCGGGAGCGGCCGCGGTGGTGGTGTCGTCCTTCATGGGCGGGTGCGCATCCGGGTCTTCTTGTTCTTGTTGCCGCAGGTGTTCATGGAGCACCAGCGGCGGTTGCCCCCGCGACTGGTGTCGAGGTACAGGCCGGCGCAGTCAGGCCCGTCGCAGGTCTTGACCCGGCCCGCGTCCTCGCCCCCGAGCAGGGTGATCGCGTCATGGGCGACCACGGCGAGAGCAGCATGAACCGCATCCGCCCCGGCCAGTCGCCACCGCATACCCTCCTCGGCCAGTTCGAGTGCGGGCCGCTTGCTGGCAGCGGAGTTGAGCACCGCGATATCGCGCGGGCTGCGCGGGTCGCCGGTCGCGGTGGCGGCGCCGAGCCGGTAGATCGCCTCACGCAACGCGATCGCCGCGGCCAGCTCTTCCTCCGTCGCGTCGCGGCCGGGGTCGAGTCGGTTCGCGGCGAGCCACAACCGCAAGCGGGCGGGCGTGGTCAGGCGCTCGAACGGGGCGGAGCCTGCGCGGTCGCTGAGGGTCGCGGTGTAGCGGAACGCGAGGTGTTCGTTGTCGAGCCGGAACACCCGCGCCGCTTCGCGTTCGCGCCCCAGGCGCGTCCCGGCTTCCCCGGTTCCTGTCGCCATCCTCGACCCCTTCCCGCTTCTGAACCGGCTTGGAGGGTTCGACATCAGCCTACCCGATCACTATGCTAGGAACCGGCTAAGACGGTTCACTCGTGCGATAGAAGGGAGGCGTGTCGTGGAGGTTCCGCTGGCGTTGAACCATGTCGGGGTCACGGTCCCGGACGTGTTCGCGGCGATCGACTGGTACGCCGAGGTCTTCGGGATGCGGCTGCTGATGCCCCCGCGAGTGCTGGAGCGACCCGTGCACGCCGAGGCCGGCGCCGCGCTCGGGCCCCGGTTCCGCACGGCGTGGCAGGCGCATCTGCTGACCGGGAACGGGACCGGCATTGAGGTGTTCCAGTTCCTCGACCCTCTACCCGACCCCGACGATGCCCCGGAAGGTGATGCCGTGCCGTTCACCCGGCTCGGCGCCTGGCACATCTGCCTCACCCACCCCGAGCCTGGCGACGTGGCCGAGCGGGCGCGGGCGGCCGGCGGGACCGTGCTGAGCGAGCCGGCGGTGTTCGTGCCCGGAAGGCCGTGGCGGCTCGCGTATCTCGCTGACCCGTGGGGGCTGGTGTGGGAGGTCATGTCCGCCAGCTACGCCGAGGTCTTCGCGAACTGGCCCCAACCCGGGCAGACGCCGCCGGAGTACGCCGTCCGCCCCCACCATCCCGCCGCCGGGGAATCCGGTTCTCATCACGAAGGAGCACACGCATGAGCAGCATCGCCGTCATCGGTCTGGGAGCGATGGGGACGCCCATCGCCCGAAACCTCCACAACGCCGGTCACGAGGTCACCGTCTGGAACCGCTCACCCGCACCGGCACAGGCGCTCGCCGCCGGGGGCATCCGGGTCGCCGGGAGCATCGAGGAGACCTGGGACAGCGGCGTGGTGTTCTCCATGCTCTCCGACGACACCGCGGTCACCGAGACCTTCCTCGACTCGCCCCTCCTCCACGCGGCGCCCGCGGGCAGCGTGCACGTCAACCTCGCCACCGTCAGCCCCGGCCTGGCCCGCCGCGCCGCATCCGCGCATGCCGAGCACGGCGTCGGCTACCTTGCCGCCCCGGTCTTCGGGCGCGTGGCGGTCGCCGAGGCCGGGAACCTGAACATCCTCGCCGCCGGCGACCTCGCGCTCATCGAGCGGGTGCAGCCGTTCTTCGACGTGATCGGCGCCCGCACCTGGAACCTCGGCGAGAAGCCCGAGCAGGCGAACATCGTGAAGATTCTCGGCAACTATCTCGTCGCCTGCGCCATCCAGGGACTGGGCGAGGCCTCCGGGATGGCCGAGCAGGCCGGCGTCGACCCAGCGCAGCTCATCGACTTGCTCACTACGACGCTGTTCCCCGGCCCCGTCTACACCGCTTACGGGGCCCTCATCGCCGAGCACCGCTACCAGCCGGCCGGTTTCACAACACAGCTCGGGCGGAAGGACGTCCACCTCGCTCTCGACGCCGCCCACGCGGGTGGCCTCACCCTCCCGTTCGGGGAAGCTCTCCGCACGGCGCTCGACCAGGCGATCGCACAAGGCCACGGAGAGGACGACTGGGCGTCCATCGCTGAGCTCCGGCGTCCCGGGGCCGTATGACGCATGTCCGTGCAGACGAGCGGCTCTCGCTTCTCGCCTTCGGTGGTATCGCCGGGACTCGGGTCGGGCGCCGGGGTTCAGGGGCCTGGTCAGGCGAGCGCCTTGACGGCTTCGAGGTATTCGTTGATCGCGTCGCGGTTGCGGGTGAGGAAGTCGATGCGTTCGCTCATCCGGTCGCGCTCGTGTTCGAGGGTGGCGAGCATCTCGGGGGTCGCGTCGGTGAAGTGGATCGTGCGGGGCTTGTCGAGGCAGGGAAGGATCTGCTTGATGATCCGGGTCGGCAGCCCGGTGTCGATCAGTCCGCGAATCTGGATGACGCGGTCGACGAGGTACTCGTCGTACTCGCGGTAGCCGTTCGGCATCCTCCGGGGAACGATCAGCCCTTCGTCCTCGTAGTACCGCACCGCACGGGTGGAGGTGTCTGTGAGCTTGGCGAGCTCTCCGATTCTCATGCGATGCGCCTCGCTTCCCGCGTCGTGGCCGCCGGCTTGACCTTCACGCTAACGTCAACCATTGACGATAAGGTTATGACGAACGCACCGCACACTTCCACCCCTCTCGCTCGCCCTGACCGACTGCCGTTGGCGGGCCTGCTGGCGCTCGGCACGGCGGGGTTCATCACGATCATGACCGAGGCGCTTCCCGCCGGAATCCTGCCCGCGATGAGCAGCGATCTGGGAGTCACCGAGGCAG
>JAEYAG010000045.1 GCA_023451265.1 Actinomycetes bacterium
TGTCCGCGGCATCGTCTGCGGAGCGTCGAACTTCTTCGTCGGCGACAAGGTCGTGGTGTCGCTGCCCGGCGCCGTGCTGCCCGGGCCGTTCTCCATCTCGGCGCGCAAGACGTACGGCCACGTCTCCGACGGCATGATCGCCTCGGCGCGCGAGCTGGGACTGGGGGAGGAGCACAGCGGCATCCTGCGCCTGGCGGAGCTGGGCCTCGACCCCGAGCCGGGCACCGACGCGATCGCCCTCCTCGGTCTCGATGACGTCGCCGTCGACGTGAACGTCACGCCCGACCGCGGGTACGCGCTGTCGATCCGCGGCATCGCGCGCGAGTACGCGCACGCCACCGGCGCCGCCTTCCGCGACCCCGCGGCCCACGCGTGGGAGGACGTGCAGCCGGGCTCCGGCTTCCCCGTCGCCGTCGATGACGTCGCGCCCATCCGCGGTCGGGTCGGCGCGAGCGAGTTCGTCGCGCGCGTCGTGCGCGGCGTCGACCCGTCACGGCCCACGCCGCCGTGGATGATCGCGCGCCTCACGCTCGCCGGCATCCGCTCCCTCGGCATCCTCATCGACATCACGAACTACGTCATGCTCGAGCTCGGCAACCCCATCCACGGATACGACCTCGACAAGCTCACCGGCGGCATCACGGTGCGCCGCGCCACCGAGGGCGAGAAGCTGGTGACCCTCGACGGCAAGGAGCGCACGCTCAGCGCCGAGGACCTGCTCATCACCGACGAGTCCGGCCCGATCGGCCTCGCCGGCGTCATGGGTGGCGGCACCACGGAGATGAGCGACACGACCCGGGACGTTCTCATCGAGGCCGCGAACTTCGATCCCATCACGATCGCGCGCAGCGCCCGTCGTCACAAGCTGCCCAGCGAGGCGTCGCGCCGTTTCGAGCGCGGCGTCGACCCGCTCATCCCGTTCGTCGCGGCGCGGCGTGTCGCCGACCTCATGGTCTCCCTCGCCGGCGGGACGCTCGACACCGAGCTCGGTGGGGCGCTGTACGGCGAGGTGTTCCTGCCCTCGATCCTGCTGCCCCGAGCGTTCGTGCCGGCGCTCATCGGCGTCGACTACACGGATGCCGAGATCACGGGCGCCCTGGAGATGATCGGTTGCGAGGTCACGCCCGTCGAAGAGGCGGATGCCGGGTGGGATGTCATCCCGCCGTCCTGGCGCCCCGACCTCACCGACAAGTGGACGCTCGCGGAGGAGGTCGCGCGCATCCACGGCCTCGACCGCATCCCGTCGATCCTCCCGACCCCGCCGTCCGGGCGCGGCCTGACCGCGCTGCAGAAGGGCCGCCGTCGCGTCGCGAACGCGCTGGCTGCCGCCGGGTTCGTCGAGACCCCGTCGTTCCCGTTCGCCACGGCCGACGCGAACGACCTCCACGGATCGGCATCGGGGGAGCACGCGCCCGCCGTCAAGCTCGCGAACCCCCTCGACGGTCAGGCGCCGTACCTGCGCCGCTCGCTCGTGCCGGGCCTCGTGCAGGTCGCGCACCGCAACCTGTCGCGCGGGTTCACCGACCTCGCCCTCTACGAGACGGGCCTCGTGTTCACGCCGGAGGCGGGGGTGGACTACGGCACCGCCGAGGTGCCGCCGCTCGCGCAGCGTCCGACCGACGAGACCCTCGCGGAGCTGAACGCCGCGATCCCGCCGCAGCCGCGCCACGTCGCCGTGCTGCTGACCGGCAACCTGCAGGCCAAGCAGCCGGCGCACCCCGCCGTGCCCGTGGAGTTGGCCGATGCGCTCGCCGCCGTCGAGGTGATCGGCGCCGCCGCGGGCGTGCGCATCGAGGTCGCCCAGGGGCAGCGCGCGGCCCTTCACCCCGGGCGCACCGGCATCCTGTCGGTTGCCGGGGTCGAGGTCGGCTACGTGGGCGAGCTGCTGCCCGCCGTCGCGGCCGACGCCGACCTGCCGGGTCGGGTGTACGTCGCCGAACTCGACCTCGACGGCATCCTGTCCCTCGCCGGGGCGCCGGATGCCGCCGCCTCGCTGTCGGGTTTCCCGGCGGCGACGCAGGACGTGTCGCTCGTCGTCGGCGTCGACGTCGTGGCCGCCGATGTGCGCGCCGCACTCGTCGAGGGCGCGGGCGACCTGCTGGAGTCGCTGCGGCTCGTCGACGACTACCGCGGGCAGGGCGTGGCCGAGGGCACGAAGAGCCTGACGTTCGCGCTGCGCTTCCGCGCACCTGACCGCACGCTGACGGCGGCGGAGGCCACCGAAGCCAAGCTCGCCGGCGTCGCCGTCGCCGCCGAGCGTTATGGCGCCACCATCCGGGAGTGACAGCCGCATTCCTTGTGGTGGCGACCGGACGCGCCCGTCACCCCGATGCGCCGGATGCCGAGGCTCACTAGGCTCGGGCAGGATGACCGACACCGCCGCCACCCCCGTCCCCGCCCTGCACCTGTCCGGGCTCGTCAAACGCTTCGGTGAGAAGACGGCCGTCGCGGGCGTCGACCTCGTGGTGCCGCAGGGCTCGTTCTTCGGGCTCGTCGGGCCGAACGGCGCCGGCAAGACCACGACCTTGTCGATGGCGACGGGACTCCTGCGCCCCGACGCCGGCAGCGCCTGGGTGCACGGGGTGGACGTGTGGGCGAACCCCGTCGCGGCGAAGGCCATGATCGGCAACCTCGCCGACGGCGTGCGTCTGTTCGATCGCCTGACGGGGGAGCAGCTGATCACGTACACCGCGATGATGTTCTCGCTGCCGCGCACCGAAATCGCCGGGCGGGTGAAGGACCTCATCGAGCTGATGGACCTCGGTGAGGCCGCCGGCACGATCGTGGCCGACTACTCGGCGGGCATGACGAAGAAGATCGCGCTGGCGTGCGCGCTCGTCCACGCCCCGCGGCTGCTCGTCCTCGACGAACCGTTCGAGTCGGTCGACCCGGTCTCGGCGGCCAACATCGAGGACGTGCTGCGCTCGTACACCGCCTCCGGCGGCACGATCATCATCTCCAGTCACGCCATGGACCTCGTCCAGCGCATGTGCGACCACGTCGCCGTCATCGCCGCCGGACGCGTGCTGGCCGCCGGAACCGTCGACGAGGTGCGCGGCGCCGAGACCCTGCAGGATCGGTTCGTCTCCCTCGTCGGAGGCCGCCACACGAGCGAGGGGCCGCAGTGGTTGCGACAGTCCTGAAGCTCCGGTACCGGATCCTCGGCAACAGCCTCGTCCGCCGGCCGTGGCAGCTCGTCGGGTTCTGCTTCGGCATCGTGTGGGCGCTGTCGATCCTCGCCATGGTCGTCGCGGCGCTCGTCGCCGTCGCACAGCTGGACGGCACCCAGGTCGCCCGCATCGTGACGACGCTGGGCGGAGCCGCCCTGCTGCTGGGATGGGTCGTGGGTCCCATCCTCATCGCGGGCGCCGAGACGACGGTGGATGCCGAGAAGCTCGCCCCCTTCCCGCTGACCGCGCGACAGGTGATGGCGGCGCTCACCGCGACCGGACTGACCGGCATCCCCGGCATCGTCACGACCCTCGCGGCGCTGTCGACGCTCATCCTGTGGCTGCGGTGGCCCGTGGCCGCCGTCGTGGCCGTGCCGTGCCTGGCGATCGCGGTCGTCACCTGCGTCGTGGCCTCGCGCCTGGTGACCGCGCTCTCCAGCGGACTCGGCGGCAACCGGCGAGGGCGGGAGACGGTGGGCACGATCGTGCTGGTCCTGCTGATCCTCGCCGGCCCCATCGTCACCGGTGCCCTCGCGCTGCTGAGCTCGGCCAGCGCGAGTGGCGCGAAGCTGATGCAGATCTCCGGCATCCTGGGCTGGACGCCCCTCGCGGCGGCGTGGGCCGTCCCCGCCGACATCGCCGACGGCGCCGGGATCGCCGCGATCGCGAAGATCGCGATCGCGGTCGCGACCCTCCTCGTGCTGTGGCTGCTGTGGGCGCGCGCGCTCGCCCGGGCGGCGACGACGAGTCACCGCACCGCCGCCCGCACCGTGCGGCCGGGGGCGCTGGGATGGTTCGGGCGCATGCCGACCGGCGCCGTCGGCGCCACGTGGGCGCGCTCGCTCACCGGGTGGCTGCGCGATCCGCGCTACCTGCGTCAGCTGCTCGTCGTGCCGATCTTCCCGGTGCTGTTCGCCTTCACCGGCGGCACCCAGGGCTTCATGTTCACCGGATCCGCGGTGTTCGTCGCCTTCATCCTGTGCATCGGGGGCTACACCGACATCTCCTACGACGGCACGGCGTTCGCCTCGGTGCTGTCGGCCCCGATCCGCGGCCGCGACGACCGGCTCGGCCGGCTGCTGGGCGCGGCCTGCGTCGGGGTGCCGCTGACGGTGCTCGTCGGCGTCGTCACGACGGCGATCGCCGGTCGCGTCGACCTGCTGCCGGCCGTCCTCGGCGCGGCCCTCGGCCTGCTGCTGGCGGGCTACGCCGTGACGGCGGTGTCGTCGGCGCTCATCGTGACGCCGGTCGCCGCCCCCGGCGACAGCCCGTTCAAGAGCGTGCCGGGGCAGACGTTCGTCAGCGGTCTGCTGGTGTTCGTCGTGCTCGCGGCGTGCTTCGTCGTCGGCATCCCGGCGCTCGGTGTCGCCATCGCGGCCCTCGTCACCGGATCGGCGGTGCTCGGCTGGGTCTCGCTCGGCGTGGCGCTGGTCGTCGGCGGGGGAGCGATCGCGCTCGGCATCCACCTCGGCGGGCGCACGCTGGACGGCACCGGTCCGGACCTGCTCGTGCGCATCAAGGCGTTCCCGACGACATGACCGACGTCCTCCTCCTCGGCGGCACGGGCTGGCTCGGCTCGCGCATCGCCGAGCGGTGGCTGGATGCCGGGGCTTCGGTCACCTGCCTCGCCCGCGGGGGTCGCGACGCGCCGTATGGGGCACGGCTGGTCGTCGCCGATCGCGAGGACGAGGCCGCCTACGACGCCGTGCGGGGCCGCGACTGGGACGAGATCGTCGACGTCTCGTCGCGAGCCGCACACGTCGCCGCCGCTGCCACGGGGCTGTCCGAGTGGGCCCGCCACATCACGTTCGTCTCGAGCGTCTCGGCCTATGCGGCCGACGACGAGCCGGATGCCGAGGAGTCGGCGCCCCTCGCCGAGCCCGCCGCCGCGGGCGGCCCGTACGACTACCGGAGGGAGAAGGCGGCGGCCGAGGCGGCCGTGCGTGCGGCGTTCGCGCACCGCTGCGCGAACGTGCGGCCGGGCCTCATCGTCGGCCCCGGCGACCCCACCGACCGCTTCGGCTACTGGCCGGCGCGGTTCGCGCTCGCCGGCGATGGGCCCGTGCTCGTGCCCGACGCCCCCGGCGCCCGGGTGCAGGTGATCGACGTCGACGACCTCGCCGACGCGATCGTGGCGCTCGGCAGCGAGCGGTTCGCCGGCGCCGTCAATGCCGTCGGAGACTCGCTGCCGCTCGCCGACGTGCTCGCGCAGGCGCGCGCCACGGGCGGCCACGCGGGAGAGCTCGTCGCCGCGGCGCCGGACTGGCTGGTGGCCCAGGACGTGGCGTACTGGGCGGGACCGCGGTCGCTGCCGCTGTGGCTGCCGGAGGACCTGCCGGGCTTCGCGACGCGGTCGAACGCCGCGTACCGCCTGCTCGGTGGGCGGCTCCGGTCGCTGTCGGAGACGCTGGAGCGGGTGCTCGCCGACGAACGCGCCCGGGGACTCGACCGCGACCGCCAGGCCGGCCTCAGCCGCGCCGACGAACTCGCGCTCATCGCAGCGCTGCCGCCGGCACCCCATCGCCCCGCCGGCGCCTGACCCGCCGGCATCCACCCCGCCGCGATTTGCGCGAGTCCGCCGACGCGCGTTAGGGTCACGGCATGTCTTCGCCCGCGTTCGCCGTCTCCACGGTGCTGCGCGCGCGCCGACGTCTGGCCGGCCGCCGACTCTAGGCGACCCCGCGATCTCCCCGCGCACCCGGTGCGAAGCGGGTCGAGTCGCCGGTGTCGCCGTTTCCGAGCCCACCGTCTCCAGACAATAAGGTTGAACAATGACCTCTTCGGTCGCCGTCTCCGGCGCCTCCGGCTACGCCGGCGGTGAGATCCTGCGGCTGCTCGCCGCCCACCCCGAGGTGGAGATCCGCACCGTCACCGCCCACTCCAGCGCGGGGGAACCGCTCATCGCCCACCAGCCGCATCTGCGCTCGCTGCGGCACCTGACGCTCCAGCCGACGACGCCCGAGGTGCTGGCGGGGCACGACATCGTCTTCCTCGCGCTGCCGCACGGTCAGTCGGGTCAGTACACCGACGCACTCCAGGACGCGCCGCTCGTCATCGACGCCGGCGCCGATCACCGGCTGACCTCGCAGGACGCCTGGGACGCCTTCTACGGCGGCACGTTCCACGAGCCGTGGGCGTACGGCGTCCCCGAGCTGCCGGGCGGTCGCGCGGCGCTTGTCGGTGCGACGCGCATCGCTGCCCCGGGCTGCAACGCCTCGACGGTTTCGCTCTCGCTCGCCCCGGGCGTCGCGGCGGGCGTCATCGACTCCTCCGACATCGTCGCCGTGTTGGCGGTCGGCCCGTCCGGCGCGGGCAAGAGCCTCAAGACCAACCTCCTCGCCGCCGAGATCCTCGGCTCCGCGAACCCCTACGCCGTCGGCGGCACGCATCGCCACATCCCCGAGATCCGGCAGGCGCTCGTGGCCGCCGGCGCCACCGGCGATGTCCGCATCTCGTTCACGCCGGTGCTCGTGCCGATGGCCCGCGGCATCCTGGCCACCTCGACGGCGCCGATCGCGGACGGCGTCACCGATGCGCAGATCCGGGATGCCTGGGAGCAGGCCTACGCCGACGAGCCGTTCGTGCAGGTGCTGCCCGAGGGACACTTCCCGCGGACGGCCGACGTGCTGGGCGCCAACACAGCGCTGATCGGCCTCGCCGTCGACCGTGCCGCGAACCGCGTCGTCGTCGTCACCGCCGTCGACAACCTCGTCAAGGGCACCGCGGGTGCCGCCATCCAGTCGATGAACATCGCCCTCGGCCTGCCAGAGGCCACGGGCCTGACCGTGAACGGAGTGGCACCGTGAGCGCCGCGTCTGCATCAGGAGCGTCTGCAACAGGAGTGACGGCCCCGCAGGGGTTCGAGGCGGCCGGCGTCGCCGCCGGACTGAAGTCCACCGGCAAGGCCGATGTCGCCGTCGTCGTCAACCGCGGCCCGCTCACCGTCGGCGCGGCCGTTTTCACGAGCAACCGGGCCAAGGCCAACCCGATCCTGTGGTCGCAGCAGGTCATCGCCGACGGCACGGTCGAGGCGATCGTGCTGAACTCCGGCGGTGCGAACTGCTTCACCGGCAGCTTCGGCTTCCAGACCACGCACCAGACGGCCGAGCGTGCCGCGGAGCTGCTGGGCGTCGGCGCGGGAGACGTTCTGGTGTGCTCGACGGGTCTCATCGGCACGGGCGACGAGGTGTTCCGCGCCAAGGTCCTCGCCGGCACGGAAGACGCGATCGCTCACCTCAGCGCGACCGGCGGCGGCGACGCGGCCCGCGCGATCATGACGACCGACTCCGTCGCGAAGGAGTCGGTCCACGAGGGCGACGGCTGGACGATCGGCGCCATGGCGAAGGGCGCCGGCATGCTCGCGCCGGGCCTCGCGACAATGCTCGTCGTGATCACCACGGACGCCGTCCTCACCGCCGCAGACGCCGACGCGCACCTGCGCGCCGCGACGCGCGTGAGCTTCGACCGGCTCGACTCGGACGGCTGCATGTCGACGAACGACCAGGTGACCCTCATGGTCAGCGGCGCCTCGGGCGTGACGCCCGATGCGGAGGCGTTCCGCGCCGCGCTCACCGCCGTGTGCACCGACCTCGCCGTGCAGTTGCAGGCGGATGCCGAGGGCGCGAGCCACGACATCGACATCCAGGTGGTCGGGGCGGCGACGGAGGAGGACGCCGTGGAGGTGGGGCGCTCCGTCGCGCGCAACAACCTCTTCAAGGCGGCGATCTTCGGCAACGATCCGAACTGGGGACGGGTGCTCGCGGCGATCGGCACGACGTCGGCATCCTTCGACCCCTACGAGGTGGACGTGAGCTTCAACGGTGTGCGACTGTGCAGTGCGGGCGCGCCCGATCGCCCCCGCGAGGAGGTCGACCTGACGCCGCGGTCGACGAGCGTGCTGATCGATCTGAAGGCCGGCACGGCATCCGCCACGATCTACACGAACGATCTGACGCACGACTACGTCCACGAGAACAGCGCGTACTCCTCATGAGCGACAGCGCCGTCTCGCCCGAGAACCTCCAGCACACGACGCCCGAGCAGGCCGCCGAGAAGGCCGCCGTGCTCATCGAGTCGCTGCCGTGGCTGCAGCGGTTCCGCGACCAGATCATCGTCGTCAAGTACGGCGGCAACGCCATGGTGTCCGAGGAACTGCAGGATGCCTTCGCCCAGGACATCGCCTACCTGCGGTTCGTGGGGGTGAAGCCCGTCGTCGTGCACGGCGGCGGCCCGCAGATCTCGCAGATGCTCGACCGGCTGTCGATCCCCAGCGAGTTCAAGGGCGGCTACCGGGTCACCTCGACGGAGGCGATGAGCGTCGTGCGCATGGTGCTGACCGGTCAGGTCAACCCGCAGCTGGTCGCCCGCATCAACGCGTATGGCCCCTTCGCGGCGGGCCTGTCGGGGGAGGACGCGGGACTGTTCCACGGCCGCCGCCGCGGCGTCGTCATCGACGGCACCGAACACGACCTGGGCGCGGTGGGCGACGTCGTCGCCGTCGACCCGCAGCCGGTGCTCGACCAGCTGGCCGCCGGCCGCATCCCCGTCGTGTCCTCGATCGCGCCGGACCTCGACAACCCGGGGCACTCGCTCAACGTCAACGCGGATGCCGCGGCCGCGGCCCTCGCGATCGCGCTCGACGCGACGAAGCTCGTCGTCCTCACCGACGTGCCGGGACTCTACGCGGACTGGCCGAACCGCGACTCGCTCGTCTCGCACCTGACGGCGGACGAGCTGCGCGCCATGCTGCCGCGGCTGGAGTCGGGCATGATCCCGAAGATGCAGGCGTGCCTCGACGCCGTCGACGGCGGCGTCGACACGGCGGCGATCATCGACGGCCGCCAGCCGCACTCGGTGCTGGTGGAGATCTTCACGGAACAGGGAATCGGAACAGAGGTGGTGGCCGGATGAGCGGCGCAGCGGAACAGGTGATCCAGACGCACTGGCAGGACGACGCCGCGCGCGACCTCGTCCACAACGTCTCCGACCGGTACGCGCTGTTCGTGCGCGGCGAGGGGTCGTCCCTGTGGGATGCCGATGGCAAGCGCTACCTCGACTTCCTCGCCGGGATCGCGGTGACCTCGCTCGGCCACGCGCATCCGGTCTTCATCGACGCCGTCGCCACGCAGGCGGCGACGCTCGCGCACGTGTCGAACTTCTTCGCGACACCGCCGCAGCTGGCCCTGGCGGCACAGCTGAAGCGCTTGGCCGGCACCGGCCCGGCCGGACGCGTCTACTTCGGCAACTCCGGCGCCGAGGCCAACGAGGCGGCGTTCAAGCTCGCGCGACTGCACGGCGCGGCGAACGACGGCGGCGCCGGGCGCCCCCGCATCCTCGCCCTGAACGACGCCTTCCACGGCCGCACGATGGGCACGCTCGCCCTCACCGGCAAGCCGTACATGCAGGCGCCGTTCGTCCCGATGGTGCCGGGCGTGGAATTCATCGACTCCACCGTCGAGGCGCTGGAGCAGGCGATCGACGACCGCGTCGCGGCGCTGTTCGTGGAGCCGATCAAGGGGGAGGCCGGGGTCATCCCGCTGCCCGACGGGTTCCTCGCCGCGGCGCGGGAGCTGACCTCCCGCCACGGCGCGCTCCTGATCGTCGACGAGATCCAGACCGGCGCCGGCCGCACCGGTGCGTGGTTCGCGTTCCAGCACGAGGGCATCACCCCCGACGCGATCACGGTCGCCAAAGGCATCGGCGGCGGCTTCCCGATCGGCGCGCTCATCACGTTCGGCGCGGCCAGCGAGCTGTTCTATCCCGGGACGCACGGTTCGACCTTCGGCGGCAACGCCCTCGCCACCGCGGTCTCGACGGCCGTTCTCGGTGAGATCGAGCGGGCCGGGCTCGTGGAGAACGCCGCCGTCCGCGGCGATCAGCTGCGTGAAGCGATCGACGCGATCGGGTCGTCCCTGGTCGATGGATGCCGGGGTCGGGGTCTTCTCATCGGCGTGAGCCTGCGGCATCCGGTCGCCGGCGCCGTCGTCGCCGCGGCGCAGCAGCACGGACTCATCGTCAACGCCGCCAACGACGCGACGGTGCGGATCGCGCCGGCGCTCACGATCGGCGATGTCGAGATCGACGAGTTCATCGACCTGTTCACCCGCGCGCTGCGCACCGTCGAGGACGCGCTCGTGCTCGACGAGACCCCCGAGGAGAAGAAGTGACCCGCCACCTGCTGCGCGACGACGACCTGAGCCCCGCCGAACAGGCGGAGATCCTCGACCTCGCGGTCGCGCTCAAGAAGGACCGCTGGAAGCTCAAGCCCCTCGAGGGCCCGCAGACGGTCGCCGTGATCTTCGACAAGAGCTCCACCCGCACGCGGGTGTCCTTCGCGGTCGGCATCGCCGACCTCGGCGGCTCGCCCCTGATCATCTCGACCGCCAACAGCCAGCTCGGCGGCAAGGAGACCCCCTCCGACACCGCGCGGGTGCTGGAGCGCCAGGTGGCGGCCATCGTGTGGCGCACCTACGCGCAGGCGGGTCTGGAGGAGATGGCACGCGGCACGACCGTCCCGGTCGTCAACGCGCTCAGCGACGACTTCCACCCCTGCCAGCTGCTGGCGGATCTCCTCACCATCCGGGAGCACAAGGGGGAGCTGACGGGTCTCACCCTCGCGTTCTTCGGCGACGGCAAGTCGAACATGGGGCACTCGTACGTGCTCGCCGGGGTCACGGCGGGCATGCACGTGCGCGTCGCCTCGCCCGCCGAGTACGCACCCCGGGCGGACGTCGTCGCCGATGCCGACCGCATCGCGGCACAGACCGGGGGGTCGGTCACGCTCTACACCGATCCGCTCGAGGCCGCCGCAGGTGCCGATGTCATCGTCACCGACACGTGGGTGTCGATGGGCAAGGAGGAGGAGAAGGCCAAGCGCCTGCGCGACCTCGGCCCGTACAAGGTGACGACCGAGACGATGGGGATGGCGGATGCCGGTGCCGTCTTCATCCACTGCCTGCCGGCCGACCGCGGCTACGAGGTGGACGCCGAGGTCATCGACGGACCGCAGAGCGTCGTGTGGGACGAGGCTGAGAACCGGTTGCACGCGCAGAAGGCGCTGCTCGTCTGGCTGCTGCGCCAGCAGTGAGGCCGCCCGGGCGGTGAGCGAGCGAGCGCAGCGAGACACCGGCATCCTGCGGAGCGGCCCCGGCCGCATCGCCGGTCGCATCTCTGGTGTGGATCTGGCGCGCGGCCTCGCCGTGTTCGGGATGTTCGCGGCGCATCTGTTGACGATCGCGCCGTTCGATCCTGCCGACCCGGCGACCTGGATCGATGTCGCGAACGGGCGCTCGTCGATCCTGTTCGCGACGCTCGCCGGGGTATCGATCGCGCTCGTGACGGGGGGAGCGCGCCCGATCGACGGCGCGGCGCTCAGCACAGCGCGGCGGCGGCTGGTGGTGCGCGCCATTCTGCTGTGGGTGATCGGCGCGCTGCTGATCTCGACGGGCGTGCCGGTGTACGTCATCCTGCCCGCGTACGCGCTGCTGTTCCTCATCGCGCTGCCGCTCCTGCGCCTGTCCGCGCGGATGCTGTGGATCATCGCGGCCGTCATCGCCCTGGTCGTGCCTTGGTTGCTGCCGTGGCTGAACGCCCTGCCGGTGTGGGAGGGCGAGACGGGCGGCGACCTCGCTCTGATCCTCGGCTGGCACTACCCCTTCCCGCTGTGGTCGGCGTTCGTCGTCGCGGGGATGGCGGCCGGGCGCTCGGGCCTGCGCTCGCGACGCACCGCGTGGCTGCTGACCGCGGGTGGCCTTGTCGCGGCGATCGCGGCGGCCGCGGCATCCGCCATGCCGGCCCTCGCCGCCCTCGACCCGCGCAGCATTCTCGGGCAGGTGCTCGCCGACGACGCGCACTCCGGTGGGCTGCTCGAGGTCATCGGATCCGGTGGGGGCGCGCTGGCGACCATCGGGGCGTGTGTGCTGCTGTGCCGCACCCGCGCGAACGGCGTATTGCTGCCACTGCGCGCCGTCGGGTCGATGCCGCTGACCGCCTACGTGGGGCAGCTCGTCGCGTGGGCGCTCATCGCGGCGGCGGTTCTCGGTGACACGGGAGACCTCCTGGGTTTCCGTGCCCTGCAGCCGTTCTGGCCGTTCGTGCTGGTGACGCTCGCGGCGTGCACGGCGTGGGCGCTGCTGCTTGGCCGCGGACCGCTGGAGCGGCTGCTGGGGTGGGTCGCGCGTCGCGTCGCGCCCTGAACATGGGGCGTGCCGCGGCGCGGAACCCCCCCCCCCCCCCCCCCCCCCCGCCCCCCGGAGGGAGGTGCGGTGGGCGACC
>JAEYAG010000057.1 GCA_023451265.1 Actinomycetes bacterium
TGCTCGAGGCGCTGGCCGCGGCATCCCACCCTCTCTCGGTCAGCGAAGTGGGAGAGGCGATCGGAGTGGACCAGCCGCGGGCGTCGCGCCTCATCCAGCAGGCCGTCGAGTCCGGCCTCGTGCGCCGTGAGGCCGACCCCGACGATGCCCGTCGCACCCGCGTCGCCCTGACCGACGACGGCATCCGCATCGCGAGGGGGTTCCGGGGGCAGCGCCGGGAGCACCTCTCTCAGGCGCTCGCCGATTTCACCCCCGCCGAGCGCGCCGAGCTGGTGCGCCTGCTCACCAAGCTCGCCGACGCCTGGCCGCACGGCTGACGCACGACCGCGCCGGCCGGTCGGGCGGGCCTGGCCGCTGGGTTTGCCGACGCGCGGCCCGGCGCGCAGGACAGGCCCCGAGTACATTGAAGCGGTGAGCCACGAATCCACCGGGGCCTCCTCGCCCGCCGCACAGCCCGCATCGTCGCAGACGCCTCCGACGCCCGCTCCCGGCCGCGCCCCGCGTCGGCGCTCCGGGCCGGGACTCTGGGTCATCGGCCCGGCCGCCGCCGTCGCGCTCGCCTTCAGCGCCTTTGCCATCGCGTTCCCGACGCAGGCCGAGACATTCTTCGGCACGATCCAGGCGGCGATCGTCGACGGCTTCAGTTGGTACTACGTGCTCATCACCGCGTTCTTCGTCGCCTTCTGCCTGTTCCTCGGATTCAGCCGCTTCGGCGACATCAAGCTCGGCCGCGACGACGACGAGCCCGAGTTCTCCACCCCGGCGTGGTTCTCCCTGCTGTTCGCCGCCGGCATGGGCATCGGCCTGGTGTTCTACGGCGTGAGCGAACCCCTCAGCCACTACGTCTCACCCAAGCCCGGGGTCACCGGCACCCCCGCCCAGCTTGCGCAGTCGGCCCTCACCCAGACGTACCTGCACTGGGGCGTGCAGGCGTGGGCCATCTACGTCGTCGTCGGCCTCGCCCTCGCCTACGCGATCCACCGGCGGCGCCGCCCGCTGTCGATCCGCTGGGCACTCGAGCCCGTGCTCGGCCCGCGCGTGCGCGGCGGCTGGGGCAACGCGATCGACGCGATCGCCCTCGTCGGCACGCTCTTCGGCGTCGCGACGAGCCTGGGACTCGGCGTCATGCAGATCAGCTCGGGCCTCGATTCGGCCGGCATCATCTCCGACCCCGGAATCGTCGAGCAGATCGTCATCATCGCCGTCATCACGGCGGGCGTGCTGTTCTCGGTGCTCTCCGGTGTGACGCGCGGCATGAAGTGGCTCTCGTCCATCAACCTCGTGCTGGCCGCGCTCCTGCTCCTGTACGTCCTGTTCGCCGGCGACACCGTGTACCTGCTGCGCGAATGGGTGCAGTCGATCGGTGCGTACCTGCAGAACTTCGTCGGACTGAGCTTCAGCGTCAGCGCCTTCCAGGGCACCGCCGGTCAGGAATGGCAGGCCGCGTGGACGGCGTTCTACTGGGGCTGGTGGATCTCGTGGGCGCCCTTCGTCGGCATCTTCATCGCCCGCGTCAGTCGCGGCCGCACCGTCCGCCAGTTCGTGATGGGTGTCCTCATCGTGCCCACCCTCCTCGGCATCCTCTGGTTCGCGGTCCTCGGCGGATCGGCGCTCAAACTCGAACTCGACACCCCCGGATCGATGACGGATGCCGACGGCACGGTCAACATCGAAGGCGCGCTCTTCCAGCTGTTCCAGCACCTTCCCGGCACGCTGATCCTCACGATCGGCGCCCTCGTGCTCATCGCGATCTTCTTCATCACGTCGGCCGACTCGGGCGCCCTCGTCATGGGGATGCTCGCCAGCGGCGGCAACCCCGAGCCGACGCGGCCGGTCCGCGCGCTGTTCACGTTCGTGACCGCGATCCTCGCGATCGCGCTGCTCATCGCGGGCGGGCTCGTGGCGCTGCAGACAGCGGCGATCATCATCGCGCTGCCGTTCAGCATCGTGATGCTCTTGATCTGCTGGTCGACCGTCGTCGCGTTCCGCCGCGAGCGCCGCGCCTACGACCTCGCGCGCCGCCGCGACTTCGTCGACGAGATCGGCGCCCGGTACGGGCTCGAGGTCGAGGAGCCCAACGAGCGCGGCATCCGCCTGCCCTGGCAGCGCCGCCGCTGATTCGGGGGCGGGAGGCGTTGCAGCCCACCCCGCCGCGGCCCGCCACCCCGCCGGACCCCGCGTCAGCTGCGGACGTGCGGCGGCAGCTTCACGAACAGCAGCAGGATGAGTCCGGCCAGCAGCACGACCCCGATCCCGAGCACGCCGTACACGATGCCCCCGAACCAGGCGAGCGACAGCGACCAGGCGAGCGGCGACAGGAACGACGCGACGCGGCCGGTCGTGGCATAGAGGCCGAAGATCTCGCCCTGCATGCTCGGGGGCGTCATGCGCGTGAGCATGCTCCGGCTGGCGGCCTGCGCCGGCCCCACGAACGCGCACAAGAGCAGGCCGCAGATCCAGAACACGATGCTCCCCAGCTCGCGCAGCGCGAAGACGACGAACGCCATCGCGACCAGACCCGACAGCGCGATGACGATCAGCTTGCGCGCCCCGATCACGTCATCGAGCCGGCCGGCGAGGATCGTGGAGACCCCGGCGACCAGGTTGGCGGCGAGGCCGAAGGCGATGACTTCCAGGAACGAGAACCCGAACCCCTGCGCCGCGAGCACCGCCCCGAAGGCGAACACGCCCGCGAGGCCGTCACGGTAGACGGCCGCGGCCAGCAGGAAGAAGAAGGTCGGCCGGTTCGCCCGGAAGAGCCGCGCGAGGTTGCGGCCGAGGACGACGTACGAACCCAGCAGTCCCACCTTCTCCGGACCGCCGTACGACGGCGACTCCGGGACGTTCCGCAGCAGCGGGATCGAGAACACGAGCGTCCACATCGCGCACACCACCGCCACGAGCTTGTACGCGAGCGGATCGTTCTGGCCCAGCCCGAACAGGATGGGGATGCAGAGGATCAGCGCAACGACGCCGCCGATGTATCCCAGACCCCAGCCGAGACCCGACACGCGACCGACCGTCTTCGGCGTCGACACCTCCGAGAGCATGGCGTAGTAGCTGACGTTCCCGATCTCCGAGATGACCGCGCCGACCGCGACGGCGAACGCGCCGAACCAGAAGTAGCGCGGATCGGCCTCGACGAAGAACAGCGCGAACTGCACCAGGGCGATCGCCACCGTCGCGCCGAGAACCCACTTCTTCTTGCTCCCGCGCGCATCGGCCTGCTGACCGAGAACCGGCGCCAGCACCAGAATCAGGATGCCGGCGGCGAAGTTCGCCCAGCCCCACCACTCCGACAGGTCGGTCAGGCCCTGGCAGTACGCCGTCGCGACGTTCTCCGACGCGTTGCAGTTGAGGTAGGAGCCATCGGGGAGAAGGCCGGAGTCGCGCACAGCCGGGTCGAGGAACTGACGCGAGGTGAGATACAGCGCGATCCAGACGAACGTCAGGATGACCGTGTTGAACGGCTGCATCGCCCAGTCCCACATCGCCCACGAGATCACCCGGCGGCGGGGGATGTCGCGGTCGGCGACGGCATCCTGGAACATCTCGCCGATCGCGCCGAGCGCGCGGGTGTCGGCCGGCAGGGGAGGGACGGCGCCGGACGCGTCCGGTTCAGGCTGATCGGGCAGCGGCATGCTCGTCACGCTAGGTCCGTTCGGTGAACGGCCGGTGGCGCCACACCGCAGAGGGCCGGCGCGACTACCGTGGGGGAATGACGTCTGAGCGCGACACCGATTCGACCGCCCCCACGGAAGCGGACGCCCCGGCATCCGTCCCCTCCTTCGCCGACCTGGGACTCGACGCCGCGGTGCTGAAGGCGCTGAAGGACGTCGGCTACGAGACGCCGTCCGCCATCCAGGCCGCGACCATCCCGCCGCTGCTGCGCGGCCGTGACGTGCTCGGCACGGCGCAGACCGGCACGGGCAAGACGGCCGCGTTCGCGCTGCCGATCCTGTCGCAGCTCGACCTGTCGCAGAAGACGCCGCAGGCGCTGGTCCTCGCCCCCACCCGCGAGCTCGCTCTCCAGGTGTGCGAGGCGTTCGAGTCGTACGCCTCGCACCTGCGCGGCGTGCACGTGCTCCCGGTCTACGGCGGGCAGGGCTACGGTCAACAGCTCTCGGCGCTCCGCCGTGGCGTGCACATCGTCGTCGGCACGCCGGGCCGCATCATGGACCACCTCGACAAGGGCACCCTCGATCTGTCGGAGCTGCGCTACCTCGTGCTCGACGAGGCCGACGAGATGCTCAAGATGGGCTTCGCCGAAGACGTCGAGACGATCCTCGCCGACACCCCCGCCGGCAAGCAGGTGGCGCTCTTCTCCGCGACCATGCCGGCGCAGATCCGGCGCCTCGCGGGGACGTATCTGAAGGATGCCGAGGAGATCAACGTCAAGGCGAAGACCTCGACCGCGACCAACATCACGCAGCGCTACCTCGTGGTGTCGTATCCGCAGAAGGTCGATGCGCTCACCCGCATCCTCGAGGTCGAGCCGTTCGAGGGCATGATCGTGTTCACCCGCACGAAGAACGAGACCGAGACGCTCGCCGAGAAGCTCCGCGCCCGCGGCTACACCGCCGCCGCGATCAGCGGCGACGTCGCGCAGGCGCAGCGCGAACGGACCGTCAACCAGCTCAAGGCCGGCAAGCTCGACATCCTCGTCGCGACCGACGTCGCCGCGCGCGGCCTCGACGTCGATCGCATCAGCCACGTCGTCAACTTCGACCTGCCGATCGACACCGAGTCGTACGTGCACCGCATCGGCCGCACCGGCCGCGCCGGCCGCACGGGCGACGCCATCAGCTTCGTGACCCCGCGCGAGCGGCGGATGCTGACCTCCATCGAGAAGGCGACGCGACAGCCGCTGACGGAGATGACCCTGCCGAGCGTCGACGACGTCAACGCGACCCGACTCACCCGCTTCGACGACGCGATCACCGCCGCGCTCGCCGAGACCGAGCGGATCGACCGCTTCCGCGACATCATCACCCACTACGTCACGCACCACGACGTGCCCGAGGCCGATGTCGCCGCCGCGCTCGCCGTCGTCGCGCAAGGGGAGACGCCGCTGCTGCTCGACGCGGATGCCGATCAGCCGCGCCGCGAGCGCTTCGACCGGGACCGTGACGACCGCGGCCGGGGTGACGGCGACCGCGACGGGCGTCGGGAGCGCGGCGGGGGCGACCGCCGCCGGTCGAGCGGCCCCACCGCCACCTACCGGATCGAGGTCGGCCGCCGGCACAAGGTCGAGCCGCGGCAGATCGTGGGCGCGCTCGCGAACGAGGGCGGATTCCGCCGCGAGGACTTCGGCGCAATCCAGATCCGCCCCGACTTCTCGCTCGTCGAGCTGCCCGCCGACCTGCCGCCGGGCACGCTGAAGCGCCTGGAGAACACGCGGATCAGCGGCCGCCTGATCGAGATCAAGCCCGACCGCTTCCAGCGCTCCGCCAAGCGCCCCGAGCGCGGTGACCGGGGCGACCGGGGCGACCGGGGCGACCGGGGTGACCGGGGCGACCGCCCGCGCCGCCGCTACGACGACTGACGTCTCGGCGACGCGACGCGCCGCGCGACAGACCTGGCACGCCACGTCGGTGCCCTGCTCCGGCGTCCGCGGTTCACAACTGCAAGGCCTTGAGCGCGACACTCCGCAGCGACGCCGCGAACCCCGGCGTGTCGCACACGAAGCCTTGCAGTTGCGTTCTGGTTCTGCGTCCTGCCGCCGGCGTGCGGGTGACAGCGTCGGCGTATCACCCGCCGCGTGGCGGACGGATGCCACGAGGTTTCCGCCACGCGGCGGGTACGCACCAGCGGTGAGCGGGAGAACATAGTCGCAACCGATCTGAACGAAGGAGTTCCGATGACGACCACTGACATCCGTCGCCCCCGTTTCTACCCCGAGCTCGAGGCGATGCTGACCGTCCTCGCCGAGGCGATGCCGCCCACCATCACGCCCGAGATGATCCCGGCGATGCGCGGAGCGGTCATCCCCGGGATGCCGACGCCGAGCGAGATCCTCGAGGCGGCGGGGCTCGTCGCGCGCGACGTCACGATCCCCGGCTACGAGGGCGACGACATCGTCGTGAGCGTCGTCCATGCCGCCGGCCGCACCGGCACGGGGCCCGGTTTCTATCACACGCACGGCGGCGGCATGATCATCGGCGACCGATGGACTGGCATCGCGGCGCTCGCCGAATGGCTGCACCGGTACAACGGCGTCGCCGTCACGGTCGAATACCGCCTGGCGCCCGAGTTCCCCGATCCGTATCCCGTCGAGGACTGCTACGCCGGCCTCGTGTGGACGGCGGAGCACGCCGACGAGCTGGGCATCGAGCCCGGCCGCCTGCTCATCGTGGGTGGCAGTGCGGGCGGGGGTCTCGCGGCCGGGACGGCGCTGCTCGCCCGCGACCGCCGTGGTCCGGCCCTGTGCGGCCAGCTGCTGATGTACCCCATGCTCGACGACCGCGACAGCACGGTCTCGACCGTCCAGATCGACGGCGTGGGAGTGTGGGATCGCGGCAGCAACGTGACCGGGTGGACGGCTCTGCTCGGCGACCGGCGGGGAACCGACGATGTCTCGATCTACGCCGCGCCGGCGCGCGCGACCGACCTGAGCGGTCTGCCGCCGGCATTCATCGACTGCGGCAGTGCGGAGGTGTTCCGCGACGAGGACGTCGCGTACGCCACCGCCATCTGGGCCGACGGCGGCGACGCGGAGCTGCACGTGTGGCCGGGCGGATACCACGCGTTCGAGGGCTTCGCGCCTCAGTCCCGTCTCGCGCAGGAGATGACCGCGGCCCGAGACAACTGGATCCGCCGCATCCTCGACTGATCGTCCCCGGGGCGGGCGCCCCGAGCCGCTGCCCGCCCGCGCGAACCCGCCATAGGCTGGGCGCACGCAAGGAGGCGCCATGCAGGAGTTGGCCGGCAGACTCACCGCACTCGATCCCGAAGCCAGCGCGTCGCTCAAGGTGATCGCCTCGTTCGACGCGCTCGTCGCGGGCGGCGTGGGCATCGAGGCGCTCGTGCGCGCGGCGGCGGTCCTGGGCGGGACGATCGCGGGCGCGCGGATCGGGGGCCGCACGACACGGGTGGATGCCGACGGGCGTGTCGCCCCGGACGGGGATGCGGCGCAGTGGCCGCAGGTCTCCGACGGCGACGGGACGGTGTGGATCGAGCGCGACGGAGCAGCGCACGCCAACGACGCGATGATTCTGGAGCGGCTCGCGCTGGCGGTCGCGGTCATCCGGTCCCGCCGCGTCGAGCCTGTCGCGGGCGCCGTGGAGGTCCTGATCGACGGGTCGCGTCACGCCGACGAGCGCGAGCGCGCGTTGCAGCGGCTCCACCTCGATCGTGCGCAGCCGTTGATGATCGTGGCATCCCACGGAGGCCTCTCGATGCCCGTCGCGGGCGCGTCCACCACACTCACGCTCCCGGACGGGTTGCTGCGCGCGACGATCGCGGAACCGTCCGCCGCGATCTCGCCGGACCGCCCGGCCGGAGTCGCGGTCGCCGCGTCGCCGTACGCGCTCGCCGAGGCGTGGCACGACGCGCGCTCGCTGCTGCGGTTGGCGAGTCCCCGGCATCCGGTCGTCCGCGACGACGAACTCGGGGCGCTGATCCTCCTGGTGCGCGCATACGACCCCACCCAGCCCGCGCATCCCGACGTCGAGGCGCTCTGCGAGCTCGACGATGCGACGCTCCGCATCCTGGATGAGCTGGTCGCTGCGGAGAGCGTCCGTGCTGCGGCGACGGCGCTCTCACTGCACCACTCCACTCTGCAGGCGCGCCACGAGGCACTGAGTCGGATGCTGGGCTACGACCCCCGGTCTGCGATCGGACGCACCCGGTACGAGACCGCGCGGCTGCTCAGCCGTCTGCGCGCGCCCTCCCGCGCACACTGAGCACAAGTCCGGCCTCGGGCCAGCGTGCGAAACCCGCGGCAGTCTACTATTTCTACTAGTTTGCGCGTACCTTGGAGGGTATGGAGCGCGTGACCAGGACTGAGCTGAACCAGCAGACCGCTCGCGTGCTCGCGCGCGTTGCGGCCGGTGAGCGCATCGTCATCACCGACCGCGGCAGGGCGATCGCGCAGATCGCGCCCGTGCGCGAGTCGCGGTGGGAGCAGCTCGTGGATGCAGGCCGGGTCCAGCCCGCCACGGCCGCCGGCGCTCTGACGGTCCCACCGGTTCGCAGCGCCTCCACCGCGGCGGAGATCCTCGACGACATCCGAGGCGAGTGACGTGATCTACCTCGACACGTCAGCCGCCGTGAAGGCTCTGGTCGACGAGCCGGGTTCCGACCTCGTCCGTGCCGTCTTCGCGGCGGGAGATCCCCTCGTCTCGTCCCGCCTCCTCCGTGTCGAGCTGCACGCGGCCGTGAGTCGCCGATGGCTGGAGGCGTCGGGTGTCGACGAGCTGCTGGCGCGTGTCTCGCTGGTCGGCATCGATGACGATCTCCTCGACCGCGCTGTGGAGCTCGGCTCCGGACTGCGCGCGCTCGACTCCCTCCACCTCGCGACCGCGGTGGACCTGGCCGCGGACATCGAGGGCATGCTCGCCTACGATCGCGAGCTGATCACCGCCGCGCGCCGTGAAGGGATCCCTGCGCACCCCGCCTGCGGCTGAGGCGGCGGAGGCGCGAGGCGCGACGCGCCGGACGTACGCCGCCGGAGCGCGCCTCACACCGACTTGGCGAGCACCTGCAGGCCGATCACGGCGAGACCGAGCCCGACCAGCATCGCCAGCACCACGAGGCGCATCCCGCGCGACAGGTCGGACTTGCGTACCGCGAGGCGCGCGATGACCGCGAGGGTCACGATGTAGATCACCGACGATGCGATGAGGGCATGGCCGATGTCGAGCACACCGAGCCAGGCGAGCAGGAACAGGATGCCGGGGGTCACGACCGTGCTGAGGCCGCCCCCGGAGATCCGCACGAACAGGCGCAGCTCCTCCCCGGACGGCATCTCGTCCTTCGTCAGCAGGTGGCTGATGACGTCCGAGACGAAGCCGGCCGCCACGATGCCGATGACGCCCAGCACGAGGGCAAGGAAGGCGTGTTCGCTCTCGGGATGGTCGGAGATCCCGATGACGAGAACGATCGCCAGGCCCGTGAAGGTCGCATAGATGCGCTCCCGGAGGTAGGCGCCCCACGCCTCGGGACCGCTTGCCTGCACCACCCGCTCACGATCGCGTCTGCTCATGGCGTGAGCCTATTGCGCCGGACGCCGCTCCAGCATCCTGCAAACTTGATATGAGTCGTATCAAGTTCATTTGACATGGGGAATGGATGCCGGTAACGTGGCAGCCATCACAAGTTGAGCCATCGCGACTCAACCTCCAGACTTTCTCGATTCCGTTTCATCGAAAGGAAACACACATGGCACGTGCAGTGGGTATCGACCTCGGGACGACGAACTCCGTCGTCGCCGTCCTCGAGGGCGGCGAGCCGAAGGTCATCGCCAACGCCGAGGGCTTCCGCACGACCCCCTCGGTCGTCGCGTTCACCAAGGACGGCGAGGTGCTGGTCGGCGAAACCGCCAAGCGCCAGGCCGTCACCAACGTCGACCGCACGCTGACCTCGGTCAAGCGTCACATGGGCACCGACTGGAAGACGCAGTCGATCGACGGCAAGAACTACACGCCGCAGGAGATCTCCGCGCGCATCCTCCAGAAGCTCAAGCGCGACGCCGAGCAGTACCTGGGCGACTCGGTGACGGATGCTGTCATCACCGTTCCCGCGTACTTCAACGACGCCGAGCGTCAGGCCACGAAGGAGGCCGGTGAGATCGCGGGCCTGAACGTCCTGCGCATCATCAACGAGCCCACCGCCGCCGCGCTCGCGTACGGCCTCGACAAGGGCAAGGAGGACGAGCTCATCCTCGTCTTCGACCTCGGTGGCGGCACGTTCGACGTGTCCCTGCTCGAGGTGGGCAAGGACGACGACTTCTCCACGATCCAGGTGCGCGCCACGGCCGGCGACAACCGCCTCGGCGGCGACGACTGGGACCAGCGCGTCGTCGACTACCTGATCAAGCAGTTCAAGGACACCACCGGTGTCGACGTCTCGAACGACAAGATCGCGCTGCAGCGCCTCAAGGAGGCCGCCGAGCAGGCGAAGAAGGAGCTGTCGAGCTCGACGAGCACCTCCATCAACCTGCCGTACCTGTCGCTGACCGACTCCGGCCCGGTGTCGCTCTCCGAGACGCTGACGCGCGCGAAGTTCGAGGACCTCACGAAGGACCTGCTCGACCGCACCAAGAAGCCGTTCGCGGACGTCATCCGCGAGGCCGGCATCACGGTCGACAAGATCGACCACGTCGTGCTCGTGGGTGGTTCCACCCGCATGCCCGCCGTGAGCGAGCTCGTCAAGAAGGAGACCGGCAAGGAGCCCAACAAGGGCGTGAACCCGGACGAGGTCGTCGCCGTCGGCGCCGCCCTGCAGGCCGGTGTCCTCAAGGGTGAGCGCAAGGACGTGCTGCTGATCGACGTCACCCCGCTGAGCCTCGGCATCGAGACCAAGGGCGGCATCATGACGAAGCTCATCGAGCGCAACACCGCCATCCCGACCAAGCGCAGCGAGACCTTCACCACCGCCGACGACAACCAGCCGTCGGTCGCGATCCAGGTCTTCCAGGGCGAGCGTGAGTTCACGCGCGACAACAAGCCGCTCGGCACGTTCGAGCTGACCGGCATCGCACCGGCTCCCCGCGGCATCCCGCAGGTCGAGGTGACCTTCGACATCGACGCCAACGGCATCGTGCACGTGTCGGCGAAGGACAAGGGCACCGGCAAGGAGCAGTCGATGACGATCACCGGCGGCTCGAGCCTGCCGAAGGACGACATCGAGCGCATGGTGCGCGAGGCCGAGGAGCACGCCGCCGAGGACAAGAAGCGCCGCGAGGCCGCCGAGGTCCGCAACCAGGCGGAGACCCTCTCGTACTCGATCGAGAAGCTCATCAAGGACAACGACGACAAGCTGCCCGAGGACGTCAAGACCGAGGTCCAGGCCGACGTCGACGCTCTGAAGACGGCTCTCGCCGGCGAGGACGACGACGCCGTGAAGAACGCGTTCGACAAGCTCAACCAGTCGCAGGGCAAGCTCGGCGAGGCGATCTACGCGTCGACCCAGGCCGCCGGAGAGCAGGGCGACCCGAACGTCGGCCAGCCCGGCAACGGCGAGACGCCGAACCCCGAGGAAGACGTCATCGACGCCGAGGTGGTCGACGACGAGGACCCTTCGACGGGCTCAGGGCAGGCGAAGTAAGTAGGAGAATCGACACATGAGCGACAAGGACTTCGAAGAGCCGATCGACGAAGTCCCCGGTGACGAGGGGTCGGAGGCGCAAGCCTCCGGCCCCGACTCGCAGGGGGACCAGACGGATGCCGCGGCTGACGCGGCGGACGACGAACTCACCGTCGAGGACATCCTCGACGCGCCGCAGACCGACGAGGCGGCGGTCGCCGAGGCGTCTGAAGACGACCGCGACCTGCTGCTGGACCTCAAGCGCGTGCAGGCGGAGTATGCCAACTATCGCCGCCGCACGGAGGAGCAGCGTCAGGTCGAGATCGATCGTGCCAAGGGCTCGGTCGCCAAGGGCCTGCTGCCGGTGCTCGACGACCTCGACCGCGCCGAGAAGCACGGCGACCTCGCCGAGGGGTCGCCGCTGCTGGCCATCGCCGAGAAGCTGCGCGGTGTCGTCGCGCGCCTGGGCGTGGAGCGCTACGGCGAGGCCGGCGAGGCGTTCGACCCGCAGCAGCACGAGGCGATCTTCCACGCGCCGAACCCCGGTGACGTGGCCGACGGGACGATCCTCGACGTCGTCGAGGTCGGCTACCGGCTGGGCGACATCGAGCTGCGCCCCGCGAAGGTCGTCGTCGCCGGCGGAGCGGACTGAGGAGACAGATGGCCAGTCAGGATTGGTTCGACAAGGACTTCTACAAGGTCCTCGGCGTCTCCAAGGACGTCTCCGAAGCCGACCTGAAGAAGGCGTACCGCAAGCTCGCGCGCACCTACCACCCCGACTCGACGCAGGGCGACGCCGCGAAAGAGGCCAAGTTCAAGGAGATCAGCGAGGCGTACTCGGTGCTCTCCGACAAGGATCAGCGCGAGGAGTACGACCAGATCCGGGCGATGGGGTCGGGCAGCGCCCGGTTCCAGGCGCCCGGCTCCGGCGGCGCCGGCGGGTTCGAGGATGTCTTCAGCCGGTTCGGTCAGTCGCGCGGCGGGTCGTACCAGCAGGCCGACTTCGACGACCTGTTCTCGATGTTCGGGCAACAGGGCGGCGGGTTCGGCTCCGGCCGGTTCGGCCAGTCGACGGGAGGTTTCCGCGGCTTCGGCGGTCCGCAGCGCGGCGCCGATGTGACGGCGCGGACGACGCTCGACTTCCAGACTGCGGTGCGGGGCGAGACCATCACTCTCGCGGGCGAGGACGGCAAGCCGTTCAAGGTGAAGATCCCCGCCGGTGTCGCCGACGGGCAGAAGATCCGGCTACGCGGCCGGGGACGCCCATCGCCCGACGGCGGCGAGCCCGGCGACATCGTCGTGCAGGTGACCGTGCGGCCGCATCCCGTGTTCACGCGCGACGGCCTGAACCTGCGTGTGACGGTGCCGGTGACCTTCACCGAGGCCGCGCTCGGCGCGACGATCGAGGTGCCCACGCTCGGCGGCGACCCCGTCAAGCTGCGGGTCGCCCCGGGCACGCCGTCCGGCCGCGTGCTGCGTGTCAAGGGACGCGGGGTGCAGACGAGCAAGGGCACCGGCGATCTCCTCGCCGAGGTGCAGGTCGCTGTCCCGGCGCACCTCGACGACAAGGCGCGCGAGGCGCTGGAGCGCTTCCACGAGTTGGAGCCGCAGGAGAACCCTCGCGCCGACCTCATGGCCAAGGCGCGGGAGTGAGGATGCCGCGTTTCGTCTCGCTGCGCTCGCACAACGCCCGGTCGGTCGCACCC
>JAEYAG010000076.1 GCA_023451265.1 Actinomycetes bacterium
ATCCGGCCCTTCTGCGCGTCAGGACGTTTCGTCTCGTCGCTGGCGCTCCTCGCTCAACGACCGGGGGGTGTCTCGTCGCTGGCGCTCCTCGCTCAACCTTGAGTCGCAGCCGTGTCAACGCTGCTCCGCAGCATTGACACGGCTCGACTCAATTGTGGATCCAGACGTCGACGCCGGTGGGGGACCAGTCGTAGATCTGCTTGGCGCGGTAGTTGGGCATGCCGACGCAGCCGTGGCTCATGGGCGTGCCGAAGTTGTTGTGCCAATACACGCCGTGGAAGGCCTGGCTGCCGTTGAAGTACATGATCCACTCGATGTTGGGGACCTCGTAGTTCCAGTACGGATCGGTCGCCGACGTCGAGCTCATCGTCTGCACGCGGTAGTGGCTGTTGACGCGGTAGTGCCCGGTGATGGTGGGGGAGCGGGACTCGCCGCTGGAGATCAGCCACGAATCGACGACGTTGCCGTTCTCCTTCAGATACAGCCGCTGCTCGCTGAGGTCGACCTCCAGCAGCCGCTGCAGCGTCGTGGTGACGGCGGGCGTGACCTCGACCGGCAGCGCGTAGGCGCCGTTGCCCGAGGCGAGCTGGTTCGCGAAGTCGTTCGCCACCCCGCTGGTGTCGCCCAGCACGCGGCCGTCGGCGCCGGGAACGGTGGTCTCCAGCACGGTCCCGTCGGAGTTCGTGATCACCGTGCCGTTGACGGGGTCGCGGTTCACGAGAGGGCCGAGCGTGTCGACGACGGGCTGGATTTTCGCGGCATCGGCGGTGATCGTGAAGTCGCCATCGGCAGCCGGGGCGATCGTCAGCCAGCTCGCGGCGGTCGCGGCATCCACCGGCACCGTCCGCTCGTCGCCGACGTAGAAGCCGATGTTCGCGAGCATCGCGTTCGCCTGGTCGGCGGCGGCCTGCGCCTTCTCGGTCGTCGCCGGGGAGGCGACCGGGCTCGAGGTGAGGTCGATCGTGGCCGAGGTCTCGCCGGCGACGAAGGCGTCGTGGAGGGCGGTGGTGACGGCGTCGACGTCGACGCCCGTGCCGTCGACGGCGGCTGTCACGACGAACGCGGTGCCGTCGAACGAGACGGCGGCCGGCGTCGGGTCGGTGTAGCTGCCGGGCGCCGCGGCGCGCAGCGCGGCGGTGGCGGCATCAGCGTCGAGGGTGATCGGCGCGTCGACGGCGTCGCCGAACCACTGGGTCACGTTCCACATCGGCCGCTCGTCGAACGCTGCGGATGCCAGCGCGGCCGCGTCGACCGTGGCGCCGAGGTCGGCGCCGGTGATCGTCGGCCCGCCGTCGCCGAGGACGAGGGAGGTGGCTGCCAGGCGCTGGTCGATCGCGTCGGTCGCCGCTCCCGGGGTCATGAAGCCCACCGGAACGCCGGCGACGGCGGTCCCGGGCGCGATGAGCACGAGCGAGGCCGCGACCGCACCGGCGGCCACGGCGGCGACCGGTGCCCCGATCCACAGCCAGAGGCGCTTCTTCTTGGGCGCGGGCTCGACGGGCGCCCACTGCACGGGCGCGGCGCCGTCGCCGGACGCGCCGGGCGTCAGCGCGCCGGGCGCAACGGGTGCCTCCGGGTGATCGAGCACGGCCGTTGCGGCCGTCGTTGCGGTGGTGTCGGCGAACGCCGAGGGCTCCGCCCCACCGTCGGCTTCGTTCTTCGTGGCGAGATCGGTCACCGCGACACCCCCGTGTTCTGCGCTCCCGCGCCCCTCAATGGTACGGGATCGGCGCCGATCGTCGTCACGGTGTGGTACAGAGCTCGGCGAAGCGGGTGAAGCCGTCCTGGATGTCGGTGGTGATCTGCTGCAGTTTCGGCAGCTGCGAGAGGTCGCCGCCGGCGATGGCGGTGAGGGTCTCGGATGCCGCGGCGAAACCCTCCTGCAGCTCCGGCAGGAGCGCGGCGACATCGGCATTGCCGACCGTTCCGGCGGCGGCACTGAGCCGGTCGGCGACGCCCGACAGCGCGGTCACCGCCGCGTTCGGGTCGCCGGGGTCGATGGCCTGCAGCTGTGCGACGGCGTCGTCGACGCTGGTGCGCACGGCCGCGCACGCCTCGGCGACGGTCTGGGTGTCGGACGAGGTGGGGGAGGGCGACGATGACGGCGCCCCGCCGCTGCACGCGCCGAGGCCCAGCGTGGCGACGAGAAGGGCGGCCGCCGCGCTCGTCCGTGCCGATTTCGTGAATGTAACGATTTTGTAAACGCTCCTACCAAATGAGACCACAGGCTTGCGGTTCGTTTGTTCGTAAGGTGTGCTAACAAACATGTCGAAAGCAGATCTGCAGCGCAGCGGACGCGGGATGCGCCACGCCGCCAAGGTGCTGCCCGAGCACGCGCGGGCGCACAACCGATCGCTCGTGCTGCAGACCCTCTTCCACCAGGGTGCCATGTCGCGCGCGGACCTGTCGCGCGAGACCGGCCTGACGCGCGTGACCATCTCCGACCTCGTCGCAGAGCTCATCGACGACGGCTACGTCGCCGAGCGCGGCCTGCGCGAGGTGACCGGACCCGGCAAGCCCGCCATCCTCGTCGATCTCGACCGGGAAGGCCACCGCATCGTCGGGCTCGACCTCTCGGGCACCGACCGCTTCCTCGGCGCCGTGCTCACCCTCGACGGCGAGATCGTCGCCCGCCACGACGCGCCGGTGCCCGCCGACACCGCCGACATCCTCGAAGCGGTCGTGGAACTGGCATCCCGCCTGGTCGCCGACGCCCACGCGCCGGTCCTCGGCATCGGCGTCGGAACGCCGGGTGTCGTCGACGATCACGGCGTCGTGCTCACGGCGCCGAACTTCGGTTGGACCGATGTCGACCTCGAGGGGGCGCTGCGCGCCCGGCTGGATCTGCCGGTCCTCGTCGCCAACGACGCCAATGCGGCGGTGCTGGCCGAGTACACCTTCGGCGGCGCCGCCGACGACGTCCTCGTGGTGCGCGTCGGCCGCGGCGTCGGCTCGGGCCTGCTCGCGGGCGGTCAGCCCCTGCGCGGCAGCCGCTTCGCGGCCGGAGAGATCGGCCACGTCACCGTCGGCACCGACGGGGGACCGGTCTGCGTCTGCGGCAAGATCGGCTGCCTGGAGGCGTGGCTGTCCGTGCCCGCCCTCGAGGCGCGCCTGGCCGAGTCCGGCGCCGACCGCGACGCCATCCTCCGCGACGCCGGCGATCGCCTCGGCATCGCCCTCGCGCCGGTCGTCGGCGCCCTCGACCTGTCGGAGATCGTGCTCTCCGGCATCCCTGATCTTCTCGACGGAACCCTCGCGCAGGCGACCGTCGAGACGCTGCGTGCCCGCACGCTCGCCCAGTTCCACGATGGCGTGCAGGTGCGAATGACGACGCAAGGCGAGGACATCGTCCTCCGCGGCGCGGCCGTCATGGTCCTGTCAGGACAGCTCGGGGTGTCCTGACACCCCTCAGCCCCCCGGATGGGTCACCCGGCCCCGGGAACCACCAAGAGAGACAAAGGAAGACACCATGAACAAGAAGCTCGGAGCCCTCGCGCTCCTCGGCGCTTCGGCTGTCGTTCTCGCCGGATGTGCCGGAGGCACCGGCGTCGAGTCCAGCGGCACCCCCGCAGCAGCGGAGCTGCGGGTCTGGCTCGTCGGCACCGACACGCCGCAGGACGCCCGCGACTACCTGAAGAAGACGTTCGAAGCCGACAACCCCGGCTCGACCCTCGTCATCGAAGAGCAGCAGTGGACCGGCCTCGTCGACAAGCTCACCACGAGCCTGTCCTCCAGCGACAGCCCCGACATCGTCGAGATGGGCAACACGCAGGCCGCTGCGTTCACCTCCAGCGGGGCCCTCCTCGACCTCTCCGACATCCAGGACAAGCTCGGCGGCGACGACCTGCTGCCCGGCTTCGTGGAGGCGGGTTCGTGGGACGGCAAGCTCTACGCCGCCCCCTACTACTCCGGCGCGCGCGTGGTGTTCTACAACACCGCCCAGTACGCCACCGCGGGCGTCGAGGTGCCCACCACCCTCGACGAGTACGTCTCCAACGGCGTGACGCTCGCCGAGGCGCTCCCGGGTGTCTCGGGCGTCTACTTCCCCGGCAAGGACTGGTACAACGCGCTCCCGTTCATCTGGGAGAACGGCGGCGAGGTCGCGGTGCAGAAGGACGGTAAGTGGGACGCGCAGCTGTCCAGCGACGCCTCGATCAAGGGCATCGAGCAGGTGCAGGAGCTCATGACCAAGGCTTCGCTCGCCCCGAAGGACGGCGACGAGACCGAGGCGTGGGTGCCCTTCCGCACCGAGAAGGCCGCGACCCTTTCGGCGCCCAGCTGGGCGTACTGGTCGATCGTCGCCGATGAGGACAAGGCCGACACGGCCCTGACCAACACCCTCGGCTACTACGCGCTTCCGGCCAAGGACGGCGGCGCCGCCCAGGTCTTCGCCGGCGGCTCCAACATCGGCATCGCCGCGAAGTCGGCCAACCCCGAGCTCGCCAAGAGCGCGCTGGAGATCATGCTGAGCGACGAGTACCAGACGATCCTCGCCGAGAACGGCCTCGTGCCGGCGAAGACGTCGCTGGGCAGCCAGGTCGCGGCCGCCACGCCCGAGCTGGCCAAGACCATCGCGGATGCCGCGGCGAACGCGAAGCTGACGCCGGCATCGCCGAAGTGGGCCGACGTCGAGGCGAAGGGCCTGCTGCAGGACTTCTTCGTCCAGGTGGCCAATGGCGGCGACGTGAAGTCGCTGGCGACGACGCTGGATGAGCAGATCGAGTCGATCCTCAACGGCTGACGCCTGTCCCGGCCGATCCTCGGCCACGGTTCCCCCGGCACCGCGCCTGCCGGGGGAACCACCCCCGATCTACCCACGGAAGGAGATCCGCGGTGTCCTCCGCCACCATCTCCCCCTCGCCCGGACTGACGAGCCCCGAACCCGTCGCCCCCGACCCCCGCCGTCGCCCGTTCAACGGCGCTCCGCTGGCTCTGCTGCTGCCGGCGCTGGTCATGCTCCTCGTCTTCATCGGCTGGCCGCTGCTCCAGCTGGTCATCATGTCGTTCCAGAAGTACGGCCGCGAGCAGATCTTCGGCGCCCCGGCCGAGTTCATCGGCATCGACAACTACGTCCGCGTGCTCACCGACCCCGAGTTCTGGGTCGTGCTCGGCCGCAGCATCGGTCTCTGCGTCGTGAGCGTCGTGGCGACCATGGTCCTCGGCGTCGGCATCGCCCTCATGATGCGCGCGCTCGGCAAGGTCATGCGCACAGTGGTGTCCGTCGGCCTCCTGCTGGCGTGGGCCATGCCGGCCCTGACCGCCACGATCGTGTGGGGCTGGATCTTCGACACCTCCTACGGCCTCGTCAACTACCTGCTCACCCAGATCACCGGCCAGAACTGGATCGGCCACAGCTGGCTCTCCGACCCCCTCAGCTTCTTCGGCGTCGCCGCCATCATCATCACGTGGGGCGCCATTCCGTTCGTCGCGTTCTCCACCTACGCCGGTCTGACGCAGGTTCCCGGTGAAGTGCTCGAGGCGGCATCCCTCGACGGGTCCAGCGCCTGGCAGCGCTTCCGCTTCATCGTGCTGCCCTACGTCCGCTCGATCCTCATGGTGCTGCTGATCCTGCAGGTCATCTGGGACCTCCGCGTCTTCGCGCAGATCTACGCCCTGCAGACGATCGGCGGCGTGCGCGCCGACACCAACACGATCGGCGTGTACATCTACAGCGTCTCGATGGCCACCGGCGACCTCGGCTCCGGCGGCGCGATCGCGATGATCATCATCGTCGTGCTGCTGGCGATCTCGGCCTACTACATCCGAACGATGCTCAAGGAGGACGAGTCATGAGCGCCCGTACGCGCAGGAGGACCGGCAGGATCGTCCTGAACATCGCCGCGGTGGTCGTGTTCGTCTGCTCGGTGTTCCCGGTCTACTGGATGGTGAACACCGCCTTCCTGCCCGGCTCCGCCGTCAAGAGCGACACCCCCCACTTCTGGCCCGACGAGTTCACGCTGCGCAGCTTCGTGACGGCGTGGGAGGACGGCGGGTTCGTGCCCGCGCTCAGCATCTCGCTGTCGGTGACGATCATCACGGTCGTCACGGCCCTGCTGTTCGGCTTCCTCGCATCGATCGCGGTGTCGCGCTACCGGTTCCGCTCCCGCAAGACGTTCATCATCGCGATCCTCGTGATCCAGATGATCCCCGCCGAGGCGATGATCATCTCCACGTTCCGCGTGCTCGACGGCTGGCACCTGCTGAACACCGTGATCGGTCTGTCGGCGGTGTACATCGCGATGGTGCTGCCGTTCACGATCTGGACCCTGCGCGGTTTCGTCGGAGGCGTGCCGGCCGACCTGGAGGAGGCCGCCATGATCGACGGCTGCAGCCGCAACCAGGCGTTCTGGCGGGTCACGTTCCCGCTGCTGGCGCCGGGTCTCGTCTCTACGGGGATCTTCGCCTTCATCCAGGCCTGGAACGAGTTCGTGTTCGCGCTCGTCATCATGACCCGGCCGGAGTCGCAGACGCTGCCGATCTGGCTGCGCAGCTTCGTGCAGGCCACCAAGGCGACCGACTGGGCCGTCGTCATGGCCGGGTCGACGCTGATGGCGATCCCGGTGATCATCTTCTTCCTGATCGTCCAGGGCCGCATGACCGATGGTCTCGTCTCGGGAGCGGTGAAGGGCTGATGCGTCTCGGATTCGACGTCGGTGGCACCAAGACCGACGCGGTGGTCGTGGCGCCCGCGGCGGGTGGCGACGAGATCGTCGCCCGGCTGCGCCGCCCCACCGGATGGGGCCCGGATGCCGTCGTGTCGACCATCCTGTCCCTGACCGACGAACTGGCGGCGACCGTCGGGATCGCGGCATCCGACTTCACCTCCATCGGAATCGGGATGCCCGGCCAGGTCGCGCCGGGCTCGTCCACCGTGACACACGCCGTCAACCTCGGCGTCGAGGAGCTCGACCTGGGGTTCGTGGTCGGGGCGCGGCTCGGGGTGCCGGTGCGGGCGGAGAACGACGTCAAGGCCGCCGCCGTCGGGGCCTACGCGCTGCACGGCGACGATGGCACGGTCGCGTACCTGAACCTCGGCACCGGCATCGCCGCGGGCTTCGTGCGGGCGGGGCGCCTGTGGCGCGGCGCGCACGGCACGGCGGGCGAGGTCGGGCACATCTCCGTCGACCCGAACGGCCCGGTCTGCCGGTGCGGTCAGCGCGGCTGCATCGAGGCGTTCAGCGGCGGCGGCGCGATCGCGGAGCGCTGGGGACGGCCCGGTGCCCTGCCGGTGCGCGACGTGTTCGATGCGGCGGATGCCGGGGACGCCCTCGCCGTGACACTGCGCGACGGCCTGGCCTACGGCGTCGCCGCGGCGGTGCGGGTCATCGTGCTCGCCGGCGACGTCGATTCCGTCCTGCTGGGGGGAGGCGTCGCGGCCCTCGGCGACCGTATGCTGGGCCCCGTGGTGACCGAGCTCGAGGCCAGCGCAGCCGCATCGCCGTTCCTGCGCTCGCTGCGCCTGCCCGAGCGCGTCGATCTGCTGCCGCCGGGATCTCCCGCGGCGGCGCTGGGCGCCGCGATCGTCGGGGCCGAAACGAACGAGCAGGAGGCTGTCGTCCATGGCTGAGATCGTGATCGTCCCGTCCGCTGCGGCGGCGGGGGAGCTCGTCGCCGAGGAGATCGTGAAGCTCATCACCGCACGCCCCGATGCCGTGCTGGGGCTGGCGACCGGGTCGACGCCGCTGCCGGTGTACGAGGCGCTGCGCCCCCGCCTGGCCGGGGTCGACGTGTCGCGGGTGCGCGGGTTCGCACTCGACGAGTACGTCGGCATCGACCCGCACCACCCGGAGAGCTACCGGTCGGTCATCACGAAGGAGGTCGTGGAACCGCTGGGGCTCGATCCCGACCTCATCCACACCCCCAACGGCGCGCTCGAGACGATCTCGCACGCCGGCGAGGACTACGAGCGTGCCATCGCGGATGCCGGGGGCATCGACCTGCAGATCCTCGGGATCGGCACGTCCGGGCACATCGGCTTCAACGAGCCGGGGTCCTCGTTCGCGTCGCGCACCCGCGTGAAGACGCTCATCGAGCAGACCCGGCAGGACAACGCGCGCTTCTTCGACTCCGTCGACGAGGTGCCGATGCACTGCATCACGCAGGGCCTCGGCACGATCCTCGAGGCGAAGCACCTGTTCCTGCTGGCGTTCGGCGAGGGCAAGGCGGCCGCCGTCGCGGGCGCCGTCGAAGGCCCCGTGACGTCGTCGCTGCCGGGATCGGCGATTCAGCTGCATCCGCACACCACGGTCGTCGTCGACGAGGCCGCCGCCTCGCAGTTGGCCCACGCCGACTACTACCGCTACGCGTTCGCGAACAAGCCCGCCTGGCAGGGCCTGTAAGCCACTCGCCCGGTAGGGCCGGGCGCGACGCAGGTGCATCCGCCCGTCGCGAAAGCAGGCTGAATCGACGGGGGCGGCGCGATGCGGCGCCGGTGGGGCAGGTTTCGCCTGCTTTCGGCGCGCCGGGCGGCTCAGCGGTCGAAGACCTTGCCCGGGTTCAGGATGCCGGCGGGGTCGAAGACGGCCGTGATCTGACGCTGCAGTTCCCACTGGTCGTCGCCGAGTTCGTCGCGCAGCCAGCGGCGCTTGAGCACGCCGACGCCGTGCTCCCCGGTGAGGGTGCCGCCGAGCCGCAGCGCGGAGCGGAAGAGGTCATCGGCGGCGGCCCAGACCTCGGGCGGGACCTCGGTGCCGGAGAACACGAAGTTCGGATGCAGGTTGCCGTCGCCGGCGTGACACACGGTCGGAATGCGCACGCCGTGCTCGCGCTCGACCCGCGCGATCTCGTCGAACATCGCGGGCAGGGCGCTGCGGGGGACCGACACGTCTTCGATGAGGGTCGTGCCGAGGGTCTCCATCGCCGGGTGCATCGAGCGGCGGATGCGCCACAGCAACTCCGCCTCGGCATCGTCACGGGCCAGACGCACCGCCCCGCCCGCGGCGGCGAGCGTCGCGGCGATCGCCTCCGCCTCAGCATCCGCCGCGGCGCCGTCGGTCTGCACCGTCAGCTGCGCGAGGCCCGGCGTCGCCGGCTCCAGGCCTAGCAGTGTGTGGACGGCGGCGAGCGACGCGGCATCCATCAGCTCCATGATCGCCGGCTGGACGCCCGACGCGGTGACAGCGGCCGCACCCGCGGCAGCCGAACGCACGTCGGGGAACGTCGCCGTCAGCGTGCGCGTGTGGCCGGGGACGAGGCGACGCAGCTTGAGGGTGGCCGCGACGACGACGCCGAGCGTCCCCTCCGAGCCGATGACGAGCGAAGTGAGGTCGAGGCCGGTGACGCCCTTGACGCTGCGATGCCCGAGGCGCAGCAGCCGCCCGTCGGCGAGCACGAGATCGACGCCGAGCACCGCGTCGCGGACGACGCCGTACTTCGCGCACAGCAGACCCCCGGCCCCGGTGGCGATATTGCCGCCGACGGTCGAGATCTCCCGGCTGGCGGGGT
>JAEYAG010000090.1 GCA_023451265.1 Actinomycetes bacterium
GTCCCGGCGCATAACTCAGGCAAAAGGCCGGTGCGGAGCGCGAACCGGCCCCGAGGCCATAGTTCTGCCTGAGTTGTGCGCCACGACTGGACTGCGCCCGCGCCGGCACTTCTCCTCCCCAGCCCGCCATTTCGTCCCTGTGTCCACAGATCGACCCATCTGGCATCCATCCCGTCACTCGTCCTGGGATGGTGACGGCATGGATATCGGCACCGGGGCGATCGGCGAGGTACTCAGCCGTGCCGATCTGCTCGCGGCGGGGATGCGTCCGAAGCACATCACCCGGGCTGTCCGTGCCGGCGGACTGCTCCGACTGCGTCGCGATCGGTACATGCTCGTGCCGCACGCTGGCATCGATCGGGCGGTCCGGGTCGGTGGGCGCCTCGCTTGTGTGTCGCGTCTCGCTCTCCTCGGCGTGTTCGTCTTCGACTCAAGCAGGCTCCACGTGCACCTTGACCGGTCGATGTCGCGCTTGCGTGCTCCCGACGACGGCAGACGTGCGCTTGATGTCGCGGACCGGTCGGAGACGGTTCTGCACTGGTGGCCGCTGTGTGACGACGCGGACAGCCTCGGCGTCGTCGGCGTGGCGGATGCACTGGCCCAAGCCGTGCGGTGTCAGGATGCGCGGTCGGCCGTGGCGACCGTGGACAGCGTCCTGCACCTCGGCATACTTTCGTGGATTGAGGTGCGCGACGTCTTCGCGGCACTTCCGCCCCGGTACGCCACAATCCTGCGGCTCGTCGATCCCAGCGCTGAGTCGGGGACCGAGACGTTCATGCGGCTGATTCTTCGTCAGCTTGGCCTGCGGTACGAGACGCAGGTCGAGATCCCGGGCGTGGGGCGGGTCGACTTCCTCGTCGAGGGCTGGCTCATCATCGAATGCGACAGCAAGGCCCACCACGAGGGCTGGGACAAGCAACGGCGCGACAGACGTCGGGACCTCGCCGCCGCGCGGCTCGGGCTGACGACTCTCCGCCCGCTCGCGGAGGACCTGCTGTACGACCGGGCACCCGTCTCAGAGGCCGTGCGCGGACTGATCACCGCCCGTCGCCGGCGCTGAGCTGACCGCGCGGGCGGCCGGGTCAGCGGCGCGCGGCGCGCAATTCAGGCAGAGTCGCGGTCTTCGTGGCAGATCGGGCGCTGTGCGGCCATTCAGCCTGAGATATGCGCCGTGGCCCGGCGGACGTGTGCGTCGGGCTCGTCCGGTCGTGGCGCGCAATTCAGGCAGAACCCCGGTTTCTGGGCCGGTTCGCGGTGCGCGAGGGAGTTCTGCCTGAGTTAGGCGCCGGGGTCAGCCGCGGCGGAGGAGGCCGACCTTGTCGTAGACATCGGCGAGCGTCGCGTCGGCAACCTCTGCGGCCCGGTCGGCGTTGGTGGCGAGCACCCGGTCGAGCTCGGCCGGGTCGTCGAGCAGATCGAGCGCGCGCTGACGCACCGGGCCGAACTCGTTCACCACGACCTCGGCGAGGCCCTTCTTGAAGTCGCCGTAGCCGCGGCCGGCGTACTCGTCCTCGATCGCGGGGATCTGCCGGCCCGTCAGGGCCGCGTAGATCACGAGCAGGTTCGACACCCCGGGCTTGTTCTCCCGGTCGTAGCGCACGGCGCCCTCGCTGTCGGTGACCGCACGCATGATCTTCTTCGCCGAGACGGCCGGGTCATCCAGCAGCCACAGCACACCGGCATCCGACTCGGCGGACTTGCTCATCTTCGCCGTCGGGTTCTGCAGGTCGTAGATCCGCGCGGTCTCCTGCTGGATGACCGGCATGGGCACCTTGAACGCCGTGCCGTAGCGCGAGTTGAACCGCTCCGCGAGGTCGCGGGTCAGCTCGACGTGCTGCTTCTGGTCGTCGCCGACCGGCACGATGTCGGTCTGGTACAGCAAGATGTCGGGGGCCATCAGCACCGGGTAGGTGAACAGTCCGACGTTGGTCGCGTCGGCGCCGTAGCGGGCGGACTTGTCCTTGAACTGGGTCATCCGCCCGGCCTCGCCGAAACCGGTGATCGTCGACAGCACCCAGGCCAGCTCGGCGTGCGCACGCACGTGCGACTGCACGTACAGCGTGGACTTCGCCGGCTCGATGCCCGCGGCGATGTACTGCGCCGCGGTGCGGCGGGTCTTCTCGCGCAGCTCCGCCGGGTCGTTCGGCTGCGTCAGCGCGTGCAGGTCGACGACGGAGAAGAAGGCCTCGTACGCCTCCTGCAGGTCACGCCACTGCAGCAGAGCCCCGATGTAGTTGCCGATCTGGAGGGAGTCGGCGGAGGGCTGCATTCCGGAGTAGAGGCGGGGCCTGGTCATCCCTCCAGTCTATTGACCGGATGCCGGGCGTTTCGTCTCGCTGCGCTCGCTCAACGACCGGGGGACCGGGTGCCGCGGTCAGAGACCGGGGGTCAGAACGCGTAGTCGGCGACGACGGGCGCGTGGTCGCTCCAGCGGGTGTCCCACGAGGGCGCCCGGACGACCCGGTAATCGACGACGCGCTCGGCCATCGCGGGCGTCGCGAGGTGGTAGTCGATGCGCCAGCCGGTGTCGGTGTCGAACGCCTTGCCGCGGTTGGACCACCACGAGTACGGTCCGTCGACCTCGCCCGCCCAGCGCCGCCCGACGTCGACCCAGCCGAGCCCCGTGCCGCCGGTGCCGTCGACGCAGCTGACCTCTGCGCCTGCCGGTCCGGTAAATCGGTCGAAGTACGCCCGCTCGCGCGGCAGGAAGCCGGCCTTCTTCACGTTGCCGCGCCAGTTGCGGATGTCGAGCTCCCGGTGCCCGACGTTGAGGTCGCCCGTGATCACCGCCAGCGGTCCGAGCTGCGGCATCCGCGCCTCCATCGCGTCGAGGAACGCGTACTTGGCGATCTGCTTCTCGGTGTCCGCCTCGCCGGTGAACACGTAGGCGCTCACGACCGTCACGAGCGTGCCGTCGACGTCGATGTCGGCCTCGACCCAGCGCCCGCGCGAGTCGAGCGTGTCGTCGCCGAGCTCGATCCGCCACACATCCAGCGGCTCGCGCGCCGCGATCGCGACGCCGGCGCGGCCCTTGGCGAGCGCCTCGTCGTTCACGACGTGCCAGCCCGGCAGCGCGTCGGCGAGATGAGCGGCCTCGCCGCGCACCTCCTGCAGCGTCAGGATGTCGACGTCAGCGGACTCGAGCCAAGGCAGCATCCCCTTGCGGGCGGCGGCGCGGATCCCGTTGACGTTGACGGAGGCGATGCGAAGGCGACGGGTGGTTCCAAGAGGCACCCGACAACCCTAACGATCCCCGCCGACACGGCACCCCGACGGCGACCGTACGCCTCAGTCGAGCAGCCCGCGCCGCGGCGGGGGCGGGGGAGCGGCCGCCTCGACGCGGGAGAGCTCGTCCTCCGCCCGGCGCACCTCGCGCTCGGCCGCCCACCTCCGCCACCACGGCGCCGAGCCGCGCGCGAGGCGTGCGTCGCGCAACCGCACCTGCGCGGCCAGCAGCAGCGCCTGGTACTCCGCGCGCCGCCGCTCGTCTTCGGTCTGCGGAACGATCGGCACATCGGCATCCATCGCGCCCGTGGCGACCCACGACGCGGCGACGAGGATGACGATGCCGACGAGCCGGAACCACAGCAAGAAGCCGATGAAGACCGAGAACGTCGCCAGCAGCGGATTCGACGGGGTGTAGTACAGCAGCAGACCGGCACCGAACTGCAGCACCATCAGGGCCACGCCGCCGAGCGCGGCGCCGGGCAGGATCAGCCGCCAGTGCAGCGAGGTGCCGGTGAGGAAGCGGATCAGCGCGGCGAGGGCGGCGGCGTTGAGCGCGAAGGCGACGACGATCGAGGCGATGCGGCTGACGATCCACACCCATCCCGACGCGCCGGCGAGCCCGAGCAGGTCGAACAGCCACTCGACCGCGCCGCCGGCGATCCACGAGAGGGCGGCGCCGAGCACCAGCGCGAGCCCGAACAGGGCGGCAGCGAGGAAGTCGCGGGCCTTCAGCAGCACGTAGTTGCGAGCATCGAACGGCAGCCCGAAGATGTCGCGGACGGCGCGGCGCGTGAAGGTCACGAACCCGATCGCCGTCCACAGAGCCACGACGAACGCGACCGCACCGGTGATCACCAGCGCGCTGGAGGACTGCTGGGCAATCGCGGCGACGTCGTCGCGGGTGACGAGGCCCTGGCCCTCGCTCTCGCCGATGATGCCCGGGATGTAGGAGTTCACGATCGCGATGAGCGCGTCGATCGCCGACTGCGAGCCGCCCAGCCACACGCCGACGATCGCGAAGGCCGTGTACAGCACGGCGAAGATCGCGAACAGCGACTGGTAGCTGATGGCCGCTGCCAGCAGGAATCCGTTGTGCTGCAGGAAGTGCCGCCACACCCGGATCGGGAACCACGCGAGCGTCCGGCGGGTGATCTCGGTGGCGCGCTCGATCGGCTCGTCGAACCGCTCCCGCAGTTCGTCGCGCCACCGGTCGTTGCTCACGGCTCACACCCTATCGAGCGGGGTGCCGCCGTCGCTCCGGCCGGGCCGGAGACTCAGACGCCGCCGCGCAGCACCGCCTGCTTGACCTCGGCGATCGCCTTCGTGACCTCGATGCCGCGCGGGCACGCCTCGGTGCAGTTGAAGGTCGTGCGGCAGCGCCACACGCCCTCCTTGTCGTTGAGGATGTCCAGGCGCACGTCGCCCGCGTCGTCGCGCGAGTCGAAGATGAAGCGGTGCGCGTTGACGATCGCGGCGGGGCCGAAGTACTGGCCATCGGTCCAGAACACCGGGCACGAGGACGTGCACGCCGCGCAGAGGATGCACTTGGTGGTGTCGTCGAAGATCGCGCGATCGGCGATCGACTGGATGCGCTCCTTGCCGGGCTCGGGCTTCGAGCTCGCGATGAGGAACGGCTGCACCTCGCGGTAGGAGGCGAAGAACGGCTCCATGTCGACGATGAGGTCCTTCTCCAGCGGCAGGCCCTTGATGGCCTCCACGTAGATGGGCTTCGAGATGTCGAGGTCCTTGATGAGGGTCTTGCAGGCGAGCCGGTTGCGCCCGTTGATGCGCATGGCGTCGGAGCCGCAGATGCCGTGGGCGCACGAGCGGCGGAAGCTCAGCGAGCCGTCGACCTCCCACTTGATCTTGTGCAGCGCGTCGAGCACACGGTCGGTGGGGTACAGCTCGACGTCGTAGTCGACCCAGCGCGGCTCGGCGTCGGTCTCCGGGTCGAAGCGACGGATGATGAAGGTGACGAGGTACGACTGGATGCCGGTTTCCTCCGCGACCGCGGGCGCTTCGGTGACGAGGGTCATCAGTACTTCCTCTCCATCGGCGGGTAGTTCAACTCGCCCGCCTCGTTCTTCGTGAAGACGACCGGCTTCCAGTCCAGGCGGATGTGGTCCTCGGGGTCGGGCGAGTGCGGGTCGCCGGTGAGGTAGGCCATCGTGTGCTGCATGTACTGCGCGTCGTCGCGGTCGGGGTAGTCCTCGCGCATGTGACCGCCGCGGCTCTCCTTGCGGTTGCGGGCGGCGTAGGCGACGATCTCGGCGAGGTCGAGCAGGAACCCGAGCTCGACGGCCTCGAGCAGGTCGGTGTTGTAGCGCTTGCCCTTGTCGTCGACGTGGATGTTCTTGTAGCGCTGGCGCAGGTCGTGGATCGTGCCCATGACGTTGGTCAGGGTCTCCTCGGTGCGGAAGACCTGGGCGTTGGCGTCCATCTCCTCCTGCAGCGTCTTGCGCAGCACCGCGATGCGCTCCGAGCCCGGGTTGTTGCGCAGGCCCTCGATCATCTCGCGGACCCCCTTCGCGGGGTCGTCGGGAAGCGGCACGAACTCGGCGGTCTTGACGTACTCGACGGCGTTGCGGCCGCTGCGCTTGCCGAAGACGTTGATGTCCAGCAGCGAGTTGGTGCCGAGGCGGTTGGCGCCGTGCACCGACACGCACGCGCACTCGCCGGCCGCGTACAGACCCGGCACGACGGTGTCGTTGTCCTGCAGCACCTCGCCGTTGTTGTTGGTCGGGATGCCGCCCATCGCGTAGTGCGCCGTCGGCATGACCGGCACGGGCTCGGTGACGGGGTCGACGCCGAGGTAGGTGCGGGCGAACTCGGTGATGTCGGGGAGCTTGGTCTCCAGCACCTCCGCACCCAGGTGCGTGCAGTCGAGGTACACGTAGTCCTTGTGGGGTCCGGCGCCGCGTCCCTCGAGCACCTCCTTGACCATGCAGCGCGCGACGATGTCGCGCGGCGCGAGGTCCTTGATCGTGGGGGCGTAGCGCTCCATGAACCGTTCGCCGGAGGCGTTGCGGAGGATCGCGCCCTCGCCGCGGGCACCCTCGGTGAGCAGGATGCCGAGGCCGGCGAGCCCGGTCGGGTGGAACTGGAAGAACTCGATGTCCTCCAGCGGCAGACCCTTGCGCCAGATGATCCCCACGCCGTCGCCGGTGAGGGTGTGGGCGTTGGAGGTCGTCTTGTAGATCTTGCCGAAACCGCCGGTGGCGAAGATGACGGCCTTGGAGTGGAAGACGTGCAGGTCGCCCGTCGCGAGCTCGTAGGCGACGACACCGGCGATCTGGGTGTTGCCGTCGGCATCCTTCACCGTGATGAGGTCGAGCGCGTAGTACTCGTTGAAGAAGTTGATGCCGAGCTTGACGCAGTTCTGGAACAGCGTCTGCAGGATCATGTGGCCGGTGCGGTCCGCGGCGTAGCAGGCGCGGCGCACCGGGGTCTTGCCGTGGTCGGCGGTGTGCCCGCCGAAGCGGCGCTGGTCGATCTTGCCCTCGGGGGTGCGGTTGAACGGCAGCCCCATGTTCTCGAGGTCGATGACGGCGTCGATGGCCTCCTTGGCGAGGATCTCCGCGGCATCCTGGTCGACGAGGTAGTCGCCGCCCTTGACGGTGTCGAAGGTGTGCCACTCCCACGAGTCCTCTTCGACGTTCGCGAGCGCCGCCGCCATGCCGCCCTGGGCCGCGCCGGTGTGCGAGCGCGTCGGGTAGAGCTTGGTGATGACCGCAGTGCGAGCACCGGGGCCGGCCTCGATCGCCGCGCGCATGCCGGCGCCGCCGGCGCCGACGATGACGATGTCGAACTCGTGGTAGTACACGCCGTCACGCAGGACGGCTTCAGGATGCTGGGTGCTCACGTCAGGAATGCCTCTTCGTTTCGTCTCGTCGTCTCGGGTGGTGCCGCGCTCAGAGCGCCTGGCACGCTTCCCAGAACACGCTGTCGCTGGTGACGCCGTTGCACGGATCGAACGCGAACACGACGAGCGTGCCGAGGACGATGAGCAGGCCCGCCGCGACGAACACGGCCCACACCAAGGTCTTGCGCACCTTCTCGCCGGTCACGTAGTCGTTGACGATCGTGCGCATGCCGTTGGCGCCGTGGATGAGCGCGAGCCACAGCATGAGGATGTCCCACCACTGCCAGAACGGGTTCGCGAGCTTGCCGGCGACGAAGCCCCAGTCCAACGCATGGATGCCGTCGCCGACCATGAGGTTGGTGAAGAGGTGACCGAAGATCAGCACGACGAGCAGCACGCCCGAGACACGCATGTACACCCAGCCGACCTTCTCGAAGTTGACGCCCTTCTTGCGGATCTGCGGCGACCGCGGGGCGGCGAGGTCCGGAGTCGTGGTGGCGGACATCAGTGGCCCCCTCCCACGTTGGCGAAGACGTTCATGAGGTGGCGCGGCGCGAACCCGGCGAGGGTCACGGCCCAGATGCCGATGACGCCCCACCACAGCTGGCGCTGGTGACGCGTCGCCCACGGCCACAGGTCGACCGCGATGATGCGCAGGCCGTTGTAGGCGTGGTAGGCGACGGCCGCGACGAGGAAGACCTCGCCGATGCCCATGATCGGGTTCTTGTACGTGCCGATGACGGCGTCGTACGCCTCGGGGGAGACGCGGATGAGCGCGGTGTCGAGCACGTGCACGAGCAGGAAGAAGAAGATGGCGATGCCGGTGATGCGGTGCAGCACCCATGACCACATGCCCTCGTTGCCGCGGTACAGAGTGCCGCGTGGGGTCTTCGACGTGGTCTGGGCTACCGACGGTGTGACGCGTGCTGGTGCAGACACGGTCGTCCTCCCTTGGTGTGATCGGACGCTACGCTGCGGCGGGGCCTGATCGGCTGCGGGGCCAGAGCCCTCTCGTCGCACACGGGCGCACTCTTATCCTAAGTCGCGCCCTTCCGCCCCGGCGAGGAAGGGGAGCCTAAGTTCTCTCGATATCGAGAGAACCGCACGAAAAGGCATTCTTTCGGAGGGGGTCGGCCGAGGCGATACCCTCGAAGCCATGGCCCGACCCATCGACGACTTCTACGCCGTGATCCCCGCCGGAGGTGTCGGCAGCAGGCTGTGGCCCCTGTCGCGGGCCGACGCGCCCAAGTTCCTGCACGACCTGACGGGGTCGGGCCATTCGCTGCTGCGGGACACCTGGGACCGGCTCGCACCGCTGTCGGGCGAGGACCGGATCGCGGTCGTGACCGGCCGCGCGCATCGCGCCGCCGTGGAGGAGCAGCTTCCCGGCATCCCGGATCAGAACGTGTTCCTGGAATCCGAGCCGCGCGACTCCGCGGCCGCGATCGGCCTGGCCGCGGCGATCCTGCTCCGCCGGGAGCCCGACGTCATCATCGGGTCGTTCGCGGCGGACCACGTGATCCGCGGGACCCGCGTGTTCGAGTTCGCGGTGCGGGATGCCGTCGAGGTCGCCCGTGAGGGGTACATCTGCACTGTCGGCATCTCGCCGAGCGAGCCCGCGGTCGGCTTCGGCTACATCAAGCGCGGCGGCGAGCTGATCGTCGACGGCGCGCGCGACGCGTCGCTCGTGGACAGCTTCGTGGAAAAGCCCGATCTGGAGACCGCCAAGCGGTACGTCGCCGACCGCGACTACCTGTGGAACGCGGGCATGTTCATCTCGCGCGCCGATGTGCTGCTGGCCGAGATCGAGGCGAACAACCCCGAGCTGCACGCGGGGCTCCTCGAGCTCGCCGAGGCGTGGGACGACCGCGACCGGCGGGGGCCGGTCGTGGATCGGGTGTGGCCGAAGCTGCCGAAGATCGCGATCGACTACGTCGTCGCCGAGCCCGCCGCCGAGAAGGGGCGGCTCGCCGTCGTGCCGGGGCACTTCGACTGGGACGACGTGGGGGATTTCGCGAGTCTCGCCAAGCTCAACTCCGGCGGACGCAAGAACGATCTCGCGATCCTCGGCGAGAACGCCCGCATCCTCTCCGACGCCGCCAGCGGCATCGTCGTCAGCCACACGAAGCGGGTCATCAGCCTCATCGGCGTGAAGGACATCGTCGTCGTCGACACCCCCGACGCCCTCCTGGTGACCACGAGCGAGAACGCGCAGCGTGTGAAGGGCGTCGTCGACGCCCTCAAGCTCACCGGCCGCGGCGACGTGCTGTAGGGCGATCGCGTGTCCCCGCGCGGCGGGGGTGTATCGGGATCATTGCGTCTTTGTAACCATTCGCACCCACGCCTGCCAGACGCGTGCAAGTCCCGCGTCACAGTAGGTAACTTCAATGCGTGCGCCCGCGAGATCCGCGGGCCCATCAATGTGGAGGCTGCATTGACCATCTCGACCACCAAGAAGCTCGCCGGCATCACTGCCGCGGCCGGGCTCCTCATCGCCCTGGCCGGCTGCGGCTCGGCCCCCGAAGCGAACCCGACCGGTTCGGGTGACGCCGGCGCTGCCGACTTCCTGCCCTGCCTGATCTCCGACGCGGGCGGCTGGAACGATAAGTCGTTCAACGAGTCCGCCAAGAACGGCATGGACAAGGCCGCGAGCGAGCTGGGCGTCACCCCGCTCGAGTTCGAGTCGACGAACGACAACGACTACGCGCCGAACATGGAGCAGGCCGTCGCCGAGGGCTGCTCGCTGATCATCTCGGTCGGCTTCAAGCTCAGCGCCGCGACGGTCGAGGCGGCCAACGCCAACCCCGACCTGAACTTCGCGATCATCGACGACTACGCCGACACCGACTTCGACGGCAAGACCGACGCGCCGAACATCAAGCCGCTCGTCTTCAACACCGCCGAAGCCGCGTACCTCGGCGGCTACGCCGCGGCGGCGTGGTCGGCCCAGGCGGGCGTGAGCAAGGTCGGCACCTTCGGCGGCATGCAGATCCCGTCGGTCGCCGTGTTCATGGACGGTTACCAGCTCGGTGTCGAGAAGTACAACGAGGACAAGGGCGCCGACGTCCAGGTCTTCGGCTGGGACGTCGCGACGCAGGAGGGCTCGTTCACCGGCGGCTTCGACGCCAATGACACCGCCAAGCAGACCGCGCAGGGCGTGCTCGACCAGGGTGTCGACGTGCTGCTGCCCGTCGGCGGCCCGATCTACAAGAGCGCGGCCGCGGCCATCGCCGACAGCGGCAAGGACACGCTGATCCTCGGCGTGGACAGCGACCTCGCCGTCGCCGACCCCTCGGTCACCGACATCACGCTGGTCTCGATCATGAAGGCGATCGACGTCGCCGTCTACGACGCGACCATGGCCGCCTCCAAGGGCGAGTTCGACCCGACCCCGTACGTGGGCACGCTGAAGAACGAGGGTGTCAAGCTCTCGAGCTTCCACGACTTCGAGTCGAAGCTGCCGGCGGGTCTCACGGACGAGCTGGCCACACTGCAGGAGCAGATCATCTCGGGCGAGATCACGGTGGAGTCGGCGAACTCGCCGGCCACCTCCTGATCCTCTCCGATCCGCACTCGGGGCGGGCAGCCGCGCGCTGCTCGCCCCGAGTGCCGTCCTGCCGACCCCCCGTGCGGCTCTGCCGTGCGGGGGTGCCCACCTGAAAACCATCCGGATAGGGTGCTGATATGAAGCTCGAGCTCCGCGGGATCACGAAGAGATTCGGCAGCCTCGTCGCCAACGACCACATCGATCTCGTGGTCGAACCGGGGGAGATCCACGCTCTTCTCGGGGAGAACGGTGCGGGCAAATCCACGCTCATGAACGTGCTGTACGGCCTGTATCGCGCCGACGAGGGCGAGATCCTGCTGAACGATGCGCCCCAGCACTTCCGCGGCCCCGGCGACGCGATGGCTGCCGGCATCGGCATGGTGCACCAGCACTTCATGCTGATCCCCGTGTTCACTGTCGCCGAGAACGTCATGCTCGGCCACGAAGAGACCAAGGGCTTCGGCCGCCTCGACCTCGCCAAGGCGCGTCAGCACGTGCGCAACGTCGCCGACCGGTTCGGATTCGAGATCGACCCCGACGCCGTCGTCGGGGACCTCCCCGTCGGCGTGCAGCAGCGGGTCGAGATCATCAAGGCGCTCTCCCGCGACGCGAAGGTGCTCGTGTTCGACGAGCCCACCGCGGTGCTCACCCCGCAGGAGACCGACGAGCTCATGGCGATCATGCGCCAGCTGCGTGACGAGGGCACCTCCATCGTCTTCATCACCCACAAGCTGCGCGAAGTGCGCGAGGTCGCCGACCGCATCACCGTCATCCGTCTCGGCAAGGTCGTCGGCGAGGCCTCGCCCACCGCGACGAACGCCGAGCTGGCCTCGCTCATGGTCGGCCGCGCCGTCGAGCTCACCGTCCACAAGGACCCGCCGCAGGTGCGCGAGGGCGGCCTTCGCGTGCAGGGCCTGCGCGTGCTCACGGCCACCGGCGCGATCGTCGTGGACGGCGTCGACTTCGAGGTGCGCCCCGGCGAAGTGCTCGCCGTGGCCGGCGTGCAGGGCAACGGCCAGACCGAGCTCGTCGAGGCCATCGTCGGCCTCGCCTCGCGGGTGGAGGGATCGATCGCCCTCGACGGCACCGAACTGGTCGGCAAGAGCGTCCGCGCCATACTCGACGAAGGCGTCGGGTTCGTGCCGGAGGACCGCAAGGAGGACGGCCTCGTCGGCGGGTTCTCCGTCGCCGAGAACCTCATCCTCGACCGGTCGTCGGACCCCGAGTTCGCGCAGTGGGGGACCATCCGCCGCGGTGCGCTCGACGAGTTCGCGCGCGACCGCATCCGCGAGTACGACATCCGCACCCAGGGGCCCGAGACGGCCGCGGGGACGCTCTCCGGCGGCAACCAGCAGAAGGTCGTCATCGCCCGCGAGATGAGCCGCGACCTGCGGCTGCTCGTCGTGGCCCAGCCGACGCGCGGCGTCGACGTCGGGTCGATCGAGTTCATCCACAAGCGCATCATCGAGACGCGGGATGCCGGCATCCCGATCATCGTCGTGTCCACCGAGCTCGACGAGGTCACCGCCCTCGCCGACCGCATCGCGGTGATGTACCGCGGCACGGTCGTCGGAATCGTGCCCGGCGACACGGCGCGCGACGTCCTCGGTCTCATGATGGCCGGAGCAAGCGATTCGGAGGCCGCGGCATGAGCGGAATCACACCCGGCGCCCCCGACGCGGCGCACACGCCCGCGGACGACGAGCAGCTGCCGCGCGCGAGCGGGCCGCTCACGGGGGAGGACCCCGCGCCGACCCGCTCCGGGATCTTCCTGCGCGAGCTGATGCGCGGCAGCGCGATGACAACCGTGCTCGCCATCGTTCTGGCGATGATCGTCGGCGGAGTGCTGATCGCATCGACCAACAAGGAGGTGCAGGCCGCGGCCGGCTACTTCTTCGCGCGTCCCGGCGACACGCTCGTCGCGATCTGGAACGCGGTCATCGGCGGCTACGAGGCATTGTTCCGCGGCGCGGTGTTCAACCCGCGGGGCAACGACTTCGCCGCCCAGATCCGGCCGCTGACGAACTCGCTCGGATTCGCGGCGCCGCTCATCGCCGCCGGACTCGGCGTCGCGCTGGCCTTCCGCACCGGCCTGTTCAACATCGGCGCCCGCGGACAGATGCTCATCGCGGCGATGTTCGCCGGGCTGTTCGCCTTCAACCTCGACCTGCCGATGTGGATCCACCTGCCGCTCACCCTCGTGATCGGCATCGCCGGTGGCGCGCTGTGGGGCGGGCTCGTGGGGCTCCTGAAGGCCAAGACCGGCGCGCACGAGGTGATCCTGACGATCATGCTCAACTATGTCGCGTACTACCTGCTGCTGTGGATGCGGCGGACGCCCGGCCTGCTGCAGATGCCCGGCAACAACCAGCCGCAGACCGCGCCCACCCCGGCCAGTGCGCAGTTCCCCGACCTCCTCGGCCCGCGCTTCCCAGCGCTGGACTGGGGCTTCGTCGTCGTCGTCGTCGCGACCGTCGTGGTCTGGTGGGTCATCGAGCGCTCGAGCCTCGGTCTGCGCCTGCGGGCCGTGGGAGAGAACCCGCACGCGGCGCGCGCCGCCGGCATCAGCGTCGAGCGCATCTACCTCTACGCGATGCTGTTCGCGGGGGGTCTGGCGGGCCTTGCGGCCATGAACCAGATCCAGGGCAACGTCACGACCGGCTTCGGCGCGACGATCGACGCCGGCATCGGCTTCGACGCGATCACCGTGGCCCTCCTCGGCCGCAGCCGCGCCTGGGGCACCTTCGCCGCCGGCATCCTGTTCGGGGCGCTCAAAGCGGGCTCGTTCTCGATGCTGGCTCAGGGGATCCCGGTCGACATCGTGTTGGTCGTACAGTCGCTGATCGTGCTGTTCATCGCCGCGCCGCCGCTGCTGCGCGCGGTCTTCTTCCTCCCCAAGACCGACGCCGAGAAGGCCGCCAAGGCGCGCGCCAAGGCGGCGAAGAAGGCGGTGACCGCATGAGCACCTCGCTCCCCGACGCGACGCAGTTCGAGCGCAGCGACGGCACGATTCAGCTCGCGGTCGTCCGGGAGCGTCACTTCAAGGCGCCCATCGTCCTGGCCGTGCTCACGGTGCTGCTGGGGGCGATCGTGCTGTTCGTCCCGCGCGATGGCACGTCGACGTTCCGGCTCGGCGATCCCTCGCAATCCTTCGCGCTGCCCAACGTGGCGCTGCCCACCGCGGTGACCTGCTGGGTGCTGCTGGCGGTTCTCGCGCTGCTCACGGTGTGGGCGTTCTGGCTCGCGTGGTCGTACCGCCGCCAGCCGCTGTGGCTCACGATCGCCTTCGGCATCCTGGGCGTGTTCGCGTTTCTGGTGTGGGCCGCCGCCGACGGCCTCGTGCCGGTGTCGAGCCTGCTGTTCGGTGCGGTGTCGCTGTCGGTGCCGCTCGTCTTCGGTGCGCTCGGCGGCGTCATCGGCGAGCGGGTCGGCGTCGTCAACGTCGCCATCGAGGGTCAGCTGCTGCTCGGCGCTTTCTCGGCGGCGCTGCTGTCGAGCATCACCGGCAACCCGTTCGTCGGGCTCATCGGCGCCATGGTCGGCGGCGTGCTGGTGGCCTTCGTGCTCGCCGCGTTTGCGATCAAGTACCTCGTCGACCAGGTCATCGTCGGTGTCGTGCTGAACGTCCTCGTGACGGGCCTCACCGGCTTCCTCTACGGCGCGCTGCTCGTCCCCAACGAACAGCAGCTGAACCAGCCGGAACGCTTCGGCCGCATCCAGATCCCGCTCCTCAGCGAGATCCCCATCATCGGGCCGGTGCTGTTCAACCAGACCTTCATCGTCTACCTCATGTTCATCGCCGTCGCGCTCGTCGCCTGGGGGCTGTACCGCACCCGCTGGGGACTGCGCCTGCGCGCCGTCGGCGAGCACCCGCAGGCCGCCGACACCGTCGGCATCAAGGTCAACACGTCGCGGTTCTGGAACGTCACGCTCGCCGGTGCGATCGCCGGCATCGGCGGCGCCTACTTCACGCTCGTGTCGGTGCCGCAGTTCGGCAAGGACATGACGGCCGGCCTCGGCTTCATCGCCCTCGCCGCCGTTATCTTCGGTCGCTGGGACCCGATCCGCGCGACCCTCGCCGCCCTGCTGTTCGGATTCGCCACCAACCTGCAGAACCTGCTGACGGTGCTGAAGACGCCGGTGCCGAGCGAGTTCATGCTCATGCTGCCGTACGTCGTGACGATCCTCGCCGTGGCCGGCTTCGCCGGCCAGATCCGCGGGCCCGCGGCATCCGGCAAGCCGTATATCAAGGAGTGAACGCCAGATGACCGACATCGACTGGGACGAGCTGCGCGCCGTCGCGACCGACGCCATGCAGCGTGCGTACGCGCCGTACTCGCGCTACCGGGTCGGCGCTGCCGCGCTCGTCAGCGCCGGCCGGATCGTGTCGGGCTGCCACGTCGAGAACGCCTCGTACGGCGTCGGCCTGTGCGCGGAATGCGCGCTCGTCGGCGACCTGCACATGTCCGGCGGGGGCGAGCTCGTCGCCTTCGTGTGCGTCAACAACGACGGCCAGACGATCATGCCGTGCGGGCGCTGCCGTCAGCTGCTGTACGAGTTCGCCTTGCCGGGGATGCTGCTGGAGACGGTGTCCGGCATCCGCACGATCGACGAGGTCCTGCCGGATGCCTTCGGCCCGCGCGATCTGGAGGCGGCGCGATGACTTCCGGCGAAGCGTTCGACGCGGGCGACGTCATCCGCATCAAACGCGACAAGGGCGAGGTGCCCGAAGAGGCGCTGCGCTGGATGATCGACGCCTACACCCGCGAGTACGTCGCCGACTCGCAGATGGCGGCCTTCGCGATGGCGGTGCTGCTCAACGGCATGACCCGCGACGAGATCCGCGTCATGACCGACGCGATGATCGCCTCCGGCGAGCGGATGAGCTTCTCGTCGCTCGGCAAGCGCACCGTCGACAAGCACTCCACCGGGGGTGTCGGCGACAAGATCACCCTGCCGCTCGCCCCGCTCGTCGCCTCGTTCGGCGTCGCCGTGCCGCAGCTGTCGGGTCGCGGCCTCGGGCACACCGGCGGCACGCTCGACAAGCTCGAGTCCATCCCGGGGTGGCGCGCCGCGCTGTCGAACGAGGAGATGTTCGCGCAGCTCGAGGGCGTCGGCGCGGTCATCTGCGCGGCCGGCTCGGGGCTCGCCCCGGCGGACAAGCGGCTGTACGCCCTGCGCGACGTCACCGGCACGGTCGAGGCGATCCCGCTGATCGCGTCGAGCATCATGTCGAAGAAGATCGCCGAGGGCACCGACGCGCTCGTTCTCGACGTCAAGTTCGGCTCGGGCGCCTTCATGCAGGACATCGATCGCGCGCGGGAGCTCGCCCGCA
>JAEYAG010000102.1 GCA_023451265.1 Actinomycetes bacterium
CCGCTCATCGTGGTGGGGACGGGCAGTGACCCGGATGCCGCGACGCTCCGCGACGCCGTGGGCGCCGCCGTGCGGACCACCACTGGGTTCGACGTCGTCGCCGTCGGCGCCCCGGCCGTCGCCGGCACCGCCGGTGCCGCGCGCGCCCTCGCCGAGGGGGCCGTCATCGGCGGCTACCGCTTCGACGGCTACAAGACCGTGCCCGGACCGGCGCGCGCCTCCCGCGTCATTCTGCACGCCAAGGACGCGGCCGACGAACTGGATCGTGCCCGCACGATCGGGGCGGCCACGGCGCTCGTCAAAGACCTCGTCCACACGCCCGCCGAATGGCTGGGACCCCAGGACGTCGCCGACGCGGCCACCGCGGCGGTCGCCGAACTGCCGGTCACCGTGACGGTGCTCGACGAGCGCGAGCTCGCCGAGGGCGGATACGGCGGCATCCTCGGCGTGGGACAGGGTTCCGACCGGCCGCCGCGTCTCGTCCGCCTCGACTACGCCCCCGACGGCGCCCAGCGTCACGTCGCGCTCGTCGGCAAGGGCATCACGTTCGACACCGGCGGCCTCTCGCTCAAACCCGCGGCCAGCATGGTCGGAATGAAGTACGACATGTGCGGCGCGGCGACCGTGCTCGCCGTCGTCCGCGCCGCCGCCGAGCGCGCGCTGCCCGTCCGGGTGACCGGCTGGATGTGTCTCGCGGACAACATGCCCTCCGGGCGCGCGATCCGCCCCGGCGACGTGCTGCGGATGCTGGACGGCACGAGCGTCGAGGTGCTCAACACCGACGCGGAGGGCCGGCTGGTGCTCGCCGACGGACTGGTCGCCGCGAGCCGCACCCAGCCCGACGTCATCATCGACGTCGCCACGCTCACCGGTGCGATCTCGGTCGCGCTCGGTTCGCGGCACACCGGAGTGATGGGTGACGAGGATGCCGTCGCCGAGTACCTCGCCGCCGCGGATGAGGCCGGCGAGCTCGCCTGGCCGCTGCCGCTGCCCGCGCACATGGCGGAGGAGCTGGAGTCGCCCATCGCCGACCTGCAGAACGCCAAGATCGGCGACCCGACCGGCGGCGCCCTGTTCGCGGGCCTGTTCCTGCAGCGGTTCGTCGGCCGCGTCTCCGACGACGCCGACGCCCCCCGCATCCCCTGGGTGCACCTCGACATCGCCGGCAGCGGTACCGCCAAGGCGGCCGCCGGCGCGAACGACAAGGGACCCACCGCGGCGACCGTCCGGTCGCTGCTCGCATTCGTCGAAGGAGACGCGCGATGACCGACCACGCCAGCGACCTCGTGATCCTCGGCGGCGGCTCCGCCGGCTACGCCGCGGCCCTGCGTGCCGCGGAGCTCGGGCGCTCCGTCGTGCTCGTCGAGAAGGACCGGCTGGGCGGCACGTGCCTGCACCGCGGCTGCATCCCGACCAAGGCGCTCCTGCACGCCGCGGAGGTCGCCGATCAGGTGCGGGGGGCGGCCTCGGTCGGCATCGGCGCGACGCTCGACGGGATCGACGCGGAGGCGGTCGCCGCCTTCCGCGAGCGGATCGTCGCGAAGAAGTTCACGGGACTCGAAGGTCTCGTCCGGGCGCGCGGCATCACCGTCGTCGCCGGCGAGGGGCGCCTCGTCGTGGACGGGGCCGGTCCCGCCGTCGCCGTCGGTGACGACCTCTACCGCGGCGCCGACGTGCTGCTCGCGACCGGCTCGTACACCCGCACCCTGCCGGGGCTCGACCTCGGCGGGCGCGTCATCGGAAGCGAGCAGGCCCTCGCGCTGCGCGAGATCCCGGCATCCGTCATCGTGCTGGGCGGCGGCGTCATCGGCGTCGAGTTCGCCAGCGCCTGGCGCTCGCTCGGCGCCGAGGTCACGATCGTCGAAGCCCTCGACCACCTCGTGCCCGTTGAGGATCTGGCCGTCAGCAAGGCGCTCGAGCGCGCGTTCCGCAAGCGCGGCATCACGGCGCGTCTCGGCGCGCGGTTCGCCTCCGTGTCGCAGACGGATGCCGGTGTCACGGTCACTCTGGAAGACGGCGGGCAGCTGTCGGCGGACTACCTGCTGGTCGCCGTCGGTCGGGGCCCGGCCACGGCGGGAATGGGGTTCGAGGAGGCGGGCATCGCCCTCGATCGCGGCTTCGTCACCGTGGACGCTCGGCTGCGGACGACCGTGCCGCATGTCTGGGCCGCCGGTGACATCGTCCCGGGTCTGCAGCTCGCGCATCGCGGATTCCAGCAGGGCATCTTCGTGGCAGAGGAGATCGCGGGACTGAGTCCGGTCGCCGTGGCCGAGCACACGATCCCGCGCATCACGTACTCCCACCCCGAGGTCGCCTCGGTCGGCGTGACCGAGCAGGCGGCCCGCGCAGAGCACGGCGACGCCGTCATTGCTTACGAGTACAACCTCGCCGGCAACGGTCGCAGCGAGATCATCGGCACTTCCGGCATCGTGAAGGTCGTCCGCGTCGCGGACGGGCCGGTGCTCGGCGTCCATCTCGTGGGCGATCGGGTCGGCGAGTTGATCACCGAGGGGCAGTTGGCGGTCGCCTGGGAAGCGCACCCGGAGGACATCGCGCCGCTGCTGCACGCCCACCCGACGCAGAGCGAGGCGCTCGGCGAGGCGTTCCTGGCGCTGGCGGGCAAGCCGCTGCACGCGCTGTGAGCCGCGCGCTCCGCGTGCCGCCACCGGCGGTCCGGAGGGTCACTAAGCTAGATCAGGACATCGAACTTCTGAAGGAGACACAGTCATGAGCACATCCGTGGTCCTCCCCGCGCTCGGCGAGAGCGTCACCGAGGGAACGGTCACCCGCTGGCTCAAGAAGGTCGGTGACACGATCCAGGCCGATGAGGGCCTGCTCGAGATCTCGACCGACAAGGTCGACACGGAGATCCCCTCCCCCGTCAGCGGCGTCATCGAGGAGATCCTCGTCGCCGAGGACGAGACCGTCGAGGTCGGCGCCGTTCTCGCCAAGATCGGCGACGGATCGGGCCAGCCCTCGGGCGACGAGGCCCCCGCCGCCGAGCAGGGCGCGCCCGCCGAGGCCCCCGCCGCACCTGCTGAGGACGCTGCCCCGGCTCCGGAGGCCGCTCCCGCTCAGGAGGCTGCCCCGGCCCAGGAGGCCGCGCCGGCGCCCGCTGCGTCCGGCGACGCGAAGGATGTCGTGCTCCCGGAGCTCGGCGAGAGCGTCACCGAGGGCACGGTCACCCGCTGGCTCAAGTCCGTCGGCGACCAGGTCGAGGCGGACGAGCCGCTGCTCGAGGTCTCCACCGACAAGGTCGACACCGAGATCCCCTCCCCCGTCGCCGGGACCCTCCTGGAGATCACGGTTCCGGAGGACGAGACGGTCGCGGTCGGGGCGCAGCTGGCCATGATCGGCGCGGCCGGTGCCGCACCGGCGCAGCCGCAGGAGCAGCCCAAGCCGGCTCAACCGGCGCAGGAGCAGCCCAAGCCCGCTCAGGAGGCACCC
>JAEYAG010000118.1 GCA_023451265.1 Actinomycetes bacterium
GTGACGACGATCATCGTCATGCCGTCCTGCGCGAGGCCGACCATGACGTCGAGGACCTCGTTGATCATCTCGGGGTCCAGGGCGCTCGTCGGCTCGTCGAAGAGCATGACCTTCGGCTTCATCGCGAGCGCGCGGGCGATCGCGACGCGCTGCTGCTGACCGCCCGACAGCTGCGCCGGGAGCTTGGCGGCCTGGTGCCCCACGCCGACGCGGTCGAGGAGCACCTTGGCCTCGGCCTCGGCATCCGCCCTCTTCATCTTCTTGACCTTGATCGGGCCGAGCGTGACGTTCTCGAGGATCGTCAGGTGCGAGAAGAGGTTGAACGACTGGAAGACCATGCCGACGTCCGCGCGGAGGGCGGCGAGCGCCTTGCCCTCCTTCGGCAGTTCCTTGCCGTCGATCGTGATCGTGCCGCTCGTGATGGTCTCGAGCCGGTTGATCGTGCGACACAGCGTCGACTTGCCGGAACCGGATGGTCCGATCACCACCACGACCTCGCCGCGATTGACGGTCAGGTCGATGTCTTTCAGCGCCTGGAAGTCGCCGTAGTGCTTCTGCACGTCGGAGACCACGACGAGCGGGTCACCTCGGCGCACGGAGATGTTGGACGTCGCGGGAGCGGGGTCCGCTGCAGGGTTCGCCATGCGTTCACCCTAGGTGCCACCCCCGGCATATGCTCAAGTTCTCCACAGGATCTTGACCGCATCGTGACCGGCCGGAAACAATCCGCTCAGGAGGCCGCGCGCTGCGCGAACGCCGTCTCGTACAGGCACACGCTCGCCGCCGTCGCCAGGTTGAGCGACTCAGCGCGACCGTAGATCGGCAGACGCAGTGCCAGGTCGGCCTGCGCGAGGGCGTCGTCCTCGAGGCCCCGCGCCTCATTGCCGAACAGCCACGCCGTCGGCTCGCTCAGCAGATCACGGCTGGCGAGGAAGTCCGCTCCCCCGACGTCGGCGGCCACGACCCGCAGGCCGACGGCGCGGGCACGCTCCACCACCTCCGCGAGGTCGGCGCCGACCGCGACCGGCACGTGGAACAGCGAGCCCGTCGTCGCGCGCACGACCTTGGGGTTGTACGGGTCGACGGTGCGGCCGGTGAGGATGACCGCGTCGGCGCCGGCCGCGTCGGCCGCCCGGATGATGGTGCCGAGGTTGCCGGGATCGCGCACCTCCTCGCAGATCGCGATGAGGGTCGGGGCTGCCGCGAACACGTCGCGCAGCGCGCTGGGCGACTGCCGGGCCACCGCGACGATGCCCTGCGGGGTGACGGTGTCGGCCATGGCGTCCAGGACCGCTTCGGTGGTGAGGACGATCTCGACCCCGGCATCCGACGCCGCGTCACGGATGTCCTGGTGCCGCTCCATCGCCGGTGGCGTCGCGAACACCTCGACGAGCGTGTCCGGACGGTAGGCGAGGGCCTCGCGAGCGGCCTGCGGCCCCTCGAGAAGGAAGAGCCCCGTCTCCTGCCGGGCGCTGCGCTTGGTCAGCTTGGCGACGGCGCGCACGCGGGGGGAACGCGGGTTCTCGAGCACGCTCTCATCCTACGGAGAAAGGGTGTCCCCCGAATGGAGGACACCCTTTGCCGTGTGCTGCTGCGGTGCTTACGCCTTGGGCGCGTTGACGTCCGCGGGCAGAGCGTTCTTGGCCGTCTCGACGAGCGACGCGAACGTCTTGGGCTCGTTCACGGCGAGCTCGGCGAGCATGCGACGGTCGACCTGCACACCCGCAAGGCCGAGACCCTGGATGAAGCGGTTGTACGTCAGGCCGTTCGCGCGGCTGGCGGCGTTGATGCGCTGGATCCACAGGCGGCGGAAGTCGCCCTTGCGCTTGCGACGGTCGCGGTACGCGTAGACGAGCGAGTGGGTGACCTGCTCCTTCGCCTTGCGGTACAGGCGCGAACGCTGTCCGCGGTAACCGGAGGCGCGCTCGAGGATGACGCGACGCTTCTTGTGGGCGTTGACAGCCCGCTTGACTCTAGCCATTTCTTCTACTTCCTAACGTTGCGTCGGCGCTCAGATGCCGAGGAGCTTCTTGGCGACCTTGGCGTCGCCGGGAGCCAGGATCTTGTCGGCCGACAGGCGGCGGGTGCGCTTGGTCGGCTTGCCCTCGAAGTTGTGGCGGAGGTTCGCCTGCTGCTTCTTGATCTTTCCGCTACCGGTGACCTTGAAGCGCTTCTTGGCACCCGAGTGGGTCTTCTGCTTCGGCATGTCTCTATCCTTCGTTGTGGTTCCCGCGGGGCGGGAGTCTGTGGTGCCGGTGACGCTGCTATTCGGCAGCGGCGTCGTCGGCTGCGGGGGCGTCCGCGGTGACGGTCTTCGCCTGGCGCGCCGCCTCCTTGTTGGCAGCACGCTGCGCGTTCTGCTCGGTCTTGACCTCGGACTTGTTCTTGTGCGGTGCGATCACCATCACCATGTTGCGGCCGTCGATCGTGGGGTTGGACTCCACGGTGCCGAACTCGGCGACATCCTCCGCGAACTTGCGGAGCAGGCGCACACCCTGCTCGGGCCGGGACTGCTCACGGCCGCGGAAGAGGATCATGGCCTTGACCTTGTCGCCTGCCTGCAGGAAGCCCTCGGCGCGCTTGAGCTTCGTCGTGTAGTCGTGCGCCTCGATCTTCAGGCGGAAACGGACCTCCTTGAGGACCGTGTTGGCCTGATTGCGTCGCGCTTCCTTGGCCTTCTGGGCAGCCTCGTACTTGAACTTGCCGTAGTCCATGATCTTGACCACGGGAGGCTTCGAGTTGGGGGCGACCTCGACCAGGTCGAGATCTGCTTCCTGAGCGAGGCGCAGTGCGGCCTCGATGCGGACGACACCGACCTGCTCACCGTTCGGCCCGACGAGGCGGACCTCGGGGACGCGGATGCGGTCGTTGGTGCGGGGATCGCTGATGCGGAACTCCTTAGTCGTACGGGTGGGTGCCACCGGGACACGGGAGGTGTCTCGGGCGGAAGAGTCTCACGTCCACCCCGCACGACGCGCACGTCGGCTTCGTCTGCACCCTGATCCCCGCCGCAGACCGGCGTGGCTACCCCGACGAGCGGGGCGGAGTGCGTGACCCGGTAGCCTGGAGCGGCAAGCGCGGGTGGGATGTGATCCTCTTTCGATCCGGAGCAGAACACTCCGGCGCCCGCTCAGTCTAGCAGAGAGCAGCACGTGGACACGATCGACGCCCCCGACCCGCACGACGCCGAGCGCCTGGCCCGCTGGGAGGAGCAGGAGCGCGCCGCCGCGGCGGCCAGCCGCGACATCGCCGACGTCCCCGCTGTCGAGGTGATCACGACCGCCGCCGTGCACCTCATGAGCGCCGCCGCCGTGAAGACGGGACTCGCCGACGACCCCGACACCCAGCTCGATCTGGATGAGGCGCGCAAGCTCATCAACGCCCTCGCCGGGCTCATCACCGCCGGCGCGCCCGAGATCAGCGACATGCACGCGCGGTCGCTTCGCGACGGTCTGCGCTCGCTGCAGCTGGCGTTCCGCGAGGCGTCCGTCATCCCCGACGAGATCGGCAAGGGCCCCGGCGAGAAGTGGACCGGCCCGGTCACCTGACCCAGGCGAGACGCGGCTGGGGTCAGGCGCGGACGAGCTTGACCGTGAGCGAGTCGACGAGCACGGCGATGCGGTCATCGGCCGCCCACCGCGCAGCGAGCCGCTGCAGGATCGCGTCGAGCTCGACCTGATCGAGCCCGTCGATCAGGTGCAGCCGCACGATGAGCTCCGCCCCGCGCAGGCGCGCGTGCGGATCGCCGGCGGCGACGGACAGGTCGAGCACGCCGAGTTCGCCGCCGATCGACTCCTGCAGCCCCGCGAAGACCTCCGGCGAGGCGTGAGCGGGCTCCCAGGGGTGTCCCTGCCCGATCGCCCAGACCGCCGGGCGACGCAGCACGAACTCGGTGGCGGATGCCGGGTCGATGACGATCAGGTCGGTGTCATCCGCCGCGGCCGACAGCGCCGTGCGCACGCCGTCGGCGGGCACGGGCCTCGCCTTCGGGTCCCACGCCGCCATCGCGGTCACCGAGGTGAACACCGGCAGCACCTTGCGCCCGTCGGGGGCGGCCACCGTCACGATCGACAGCTCCTGCGTCTTGTCGACCGGCAGGCCGTACGGCCCGAGCTCCGGCTCGGCGCCGTGGCCGGCGGCGCCGGTCTCCGCGACGAGCGGTATCAGCAGGCGCGCCGTACGGTAGGCCTCGACCACGGCGACGGCATCGCCCTCGCCGGCGTGGAACGCGGTCAGCGCGGCCAGCAGCGCCGGGTCGGCCGAACCGTCGTCTCCGGAGTGGGGATTCGGTTCGAACGAGCGCCCCTCCCAGGGGACGCCGGCCGAGTCGGCGGGGTTCTCAGCCTGCGGCGACATCCAGCGCCTCAGCCAGCGTGAACGCGCCGGCATACAGGGCCTTGCCGACGATGGCACCCTCCACCCCGAGCGGCACGAGCTCGCGCAGCGCCGCGATGTCGTCGAGGTTGGAGATGCCGCCGGAGGCGACGACGGGCTTGACTGTGCGCGAGGTCACCTCGCGCAGCAGGTCGAGGTTCGGGCCCTTCAGCGTGCCGTCCTTAGTGACGTCGGTGACGACGTAGCGGCTGCATCCGGCATCCTCCAGGCGCTCCAGCACCTGCCACAGGTCACCGCCGTCGCGCGTCCAGCCACGGGCGGCCAGGGTCGTCCCGCGCACGTCGAGCCCGACGGCGATCGCGTCGCCGTAGCGGCCGATGACGTCGGCGGCCCATTCCGGGTTCTCCAGCGCCGCGGTGCCGAGGTTGATGCGCGCGGCACCGGATTCCAGCGCCGCCTCCAGCGTCGCGTCGTCGCGGATGCCGCCGGACAGCTCGACCTGCACGCCCTTGAGCTGCTTGATGACCTTGCGCAGTACCGCCGCGTTGCTGCCGCGACCGAACGCGGCGTCGAGGTCGACGAGGTGCACCCACTGCGCGCCGTCACGGGCCCAGGTCAGCGCGGCCTCGACGGGGTCGCCGTAGCTCGTCTCGGTGCCCGCCTCGCCCTGGGTCAGCCGCACCGCCTTCCCGTCGGCGACGTCGACGGCGGGCAGCAGGATCAGTTCGGGGGTCGACGCGAAATCGTTCATGGCTCCAGGGTGTGGGGTGTCGCTGTCCTCGTGGCCGCGGGCACGGGCACAAGGAGAGAGACTACCGCGCTTGCGGCAACGCCGAGATCCAGTTGCCGAGCAGGCGGATGCCGGCGGCCCCGCTCTTCTCGGGATGGAACTGCGTCGCCGACAGCGGTCCGTTCTCGACGGCCGCCAGGAACGGCGTGCCGTAATCGCACCAGGTCAGCACCGGCTCGCGGAACGGCCGCATGACCTCGAGTGACCAGTGCTGGGCGCCGTAGGAGTGCACGAAGTAGAAGCGCTCGTCGGCGATGCCGTCGAACAGCACCGAGCCCTCCCCCGCCCGGACGGTGTTCCAGCCCATGTGCGGCAGCACGGGGGCGTCGAGTTCGGTGACCGCGCCCGGCCACTCGCCGAGCCCCTCGGTCTCCTCACCGCGCTCGACCCCGTGCTCGAACAGCACCTGCATGCCGACGCAGATGCCGAGCACCGGCAGCCCGCCCGCCAGCCGGCGTTCGATCGCCTCGTCGCCGCGGCTGGCGCGCAGCGCCTCCATGACGGCGCGGAAGGCGCCCACGCCGGGGACGACGAGACCCGCGGCATCCTGGATCAATCCGCGATCCGCCGTGAGCCGCGCGTCGGCACCGGCGGCCGCGAGCGCCTTGACGGCGGAGTGGACGTTGCCCGAGCCGTAGTCGAGCACCGCGACGAGGGGCCGCGTCGCGGCGTCGGTCACAGCGCGCCCTTCGTGCTGGGAACGCCCTGCACCAGCGGGTCGAGCGCCTTCGCCTGCCGGAACGCCCGCGCGAACGCCTTGTATTCGGCCTCGGCGATGTGGTGCGGATCGCGACCGCCGAGCACCGTGACGTGGACGGTGAGGCCGCCGTTGAAGGCCAGCGCCTCGAACGTGTGACGCACGAGCGAGCCGGTGAAGTGGCCGCCGATGAGGTGGTGCTCGTAGCCGACGGGCTCACCGGTGTGGACGAGATAGGGGCGCCCGCTGATGTCGACGACGGCCTGCGCCAGCGCCTCGTCCAGCGGCACGAGTGCGTCGCCGTACCGGGAGATGCCGCTCTTGTCGCCGAGCGCCTGCCGGATCGCCTGGCCCAGCACGATCGCGACGTCCTCGACGGTGTGGTGGGCGTCGATGTCGGTGTCGCCGGAGGCGCGCACCGTGAGATCGGTCAGCGAGTGCTTCGCGAACGCCGTCAGCAGGTGATCGAAGAACGGCACCGTGGTGTCGATGTGGCTCTGACCGGTGCCGTCGAGGTCGAGCTCGAGTTCGACCGTCGATTCGCTCGTCGCGCGGCGGATCGCCGCCGTCCGGGACGCAGGAGTGCTCATGCCGCGAGTCTATCGGCGCCGTGCCCGCGCCCGACGCCGGGCGGATGCCGCGGCCCGGGCTACGCGCGGCCGGCGTCGCCGATCGAGGCGAGCGCGTCGAGGAACGCCGTCGACTCCGCTTCGGTGCCGGCCGTGACCCGCAGGCTGTGCGCGATGCCGACGTCGCGGATGAGCACGCCGCGGTCGTACAGCGCCTGCCAGGTCGCCGCGGGGTCGGCCACGCCGGAGAAGAGCACGAAGTTCGTCCAGCTCTCGTAGGGCGTGTAGCCCAGGGCGTCGAGCGTCGCGGAGATGCGGTCGCGCTGCGCGACGATGTCGTCGACCATCGCGAGCATGGCCGGCGCGTGACGGAGGGCTGCGACGGCGGCCGCCTGAGTGAGCGCGCTGAGGTGATAGGGCAGCCGGACGAGGCGCAGGGCGTCGATCACGGCGGGGTCGGCGGCGAGGTAACCCACGCGCGCGTCGGCGAACGCGAACGCCTTGCTCATCGTGCGCGAGACGACGAGGCGCTCGCGGCCGGGCAGCAGCGTCAGTGCGGAGCGGGAGTCACGGGGCGCGAACTCCTGGTACGCCTCGTCGACGATCACGATGCCGTCGGTCGCCTCGTACACCGCTTCGATGACGTCGAGCCCGAGCGGTGTGCCGGTCGGATTGTTGGGCGCGCACAGGAACACGACATCCGGCCGCGCCTGCGCGATCTGGGCGGCGGCGTCCTCGGGGGCGAGCGTGTAGTCCACCCCCCGCGTGCCCGAAACGTACGACGCTCCGGTCGCGCGGGTGAGCAGCGGATACATCGAATAGGTCGGCGCGAACCCGAATGCCGTGCGGCCGGGACCGGCGAACGCCTGCAGGACGTGCTGGAGCACCTCGTTGGAGCCGTTGGCGGCCCAGATCTGGTCGCGGGTGAGGCCGTGGCCGAGGTAGTCGGCGAAGCCTTCGCGCAGCGCGGTGAACTCGCGGTCCGGGTAGCGGTTGACCTCGCGCAGCGCGCGCGCGATGCCGTCGAGGATGTCGTCGGCGACGTCCTCCGGCACCGGGTGGGTGTTCTCGTTGACGTTCAACGCCACCGGCAGCGGCGCCTGCGGGGCGCCGTACGGCGTGAGACCGCGCAGGTCGGGACGGAGGAGGTTCTCCAGCGAGGAGGGGAGGTCTTCGAGAGGGGCGCTCACCCTGACCATCGTAGGGGGACGGTCAGCGCGCGGCGCTGTACTCCAGCGGGATCGCGATGGTCTCGCCGGCGTCGAGGCTCGCCGACGGCAGCGCGTTCAGGCGCATGATCGCGTCGACGACATCGCGCGGGTCGGCCTGCGGCGCGACGCTCTCGGCGATCGACCACAGGGTGTCGCCGGGCATGACGATGACCTTCTCGAACGCGGCGCCCGTGCCCGCGTCGGAGGTGGCGAGCGCGCCGCCACCCGAGATGATCGCGATGCTCAGCGCCACGACCGCGGGCACCGATGCGAGGAAAGCCAGGACCCGGCGACCGCGACGCGTCAGCCGCAGCCGCGTCGCGGGTGCGGCGCCGAGCACGGCGCGGCGGGGCGAGGCGCCGAGGATGTCGATCGTGGTCATGGGTTCCTCCTCAAGGACGGATGCCTGCGGATGTCAGAGATTCGCATCCGGTTCTCGGCCGGGAGCACCGGATGCGAATCTCTGTACCGAAGCTATCTTCGATATTGTGCGATTGTCAAGCACTCCCGGGATCGGAGATGGATCGAACGCGACACGCGGGGCGCTGCGAGCGGAGACCTCCGGAACCGGATACGGTTTCGACAAGATGACCCCATCACCAACCTCCGACATTCGAAGGCGACGCCTTCCGGAGGCCGCGATCGAAGGAGCGCGCGACATGGCCGACAAGCCCCAGACCCGCCGACGCAAGAGCCTGAGCGACAAGCAGCTGAAGATCCTCGAGGTGATCCAGGCCTCGATCGCTCGGCACGGCTACCCGCCCAGCATGCGGGAGATCGGCGACGCCGTCGGGCTGAAGTCGCTCTCCAGCGTCACCCACCAGTTGACGCAGCTCGAGCTGAGCGGCTACCTGCGCCGCGACGCCGGCAAGACGCGCGCGATGGAGGTCCTGATCGATCTGCCGGGCTCGGCGGCCGAGAACCCCGCCGACCTCTCACCGGCCCTCGGCGACGCGGCCCTGGTGCCGCTGGTCGGACGCATCGCCGCCGGTGTCCCGATCACCGCCGACCAGCAGGTCGAGGAGATCTTTCCGCTCCCCCGTCAGCTCGTGGGCAAGGGCGATCTGTTCATGCTGAAGGTCAGCGGCGAGTCGATGATCGACGCCGCCATCTGCGACGGCGACTGGGTCGTCGTGCGGTCGCAGCCGAACGCCGACAACGGCGACATCGTCGCGGCCATGCTCGACGGCGAGGCGACCGTGAAGACCTTCCGCCAGCGGGACGGTCACACGTGGCTCCTCCCCCGCAACAGCGCGTTCGAGCCGATCCTCGGCGACGACGCCGTCGTGCTCGGCAAGGTCGTCGCCGTGCTCCGCGCCGTCTGAGTCACCCGTCCGGGTTGAGGCGCGGGGCACGCCGCCCCGCCGAGCGCCGACGTGCGCCACAATGACGCCATGAGCGACGATGCCGATCTCGCCGCGCGCCTGGCCGATCTCGAAGCCGAGAAAGCGCGGCTGCGCGCGGCATCCGTCGTCGCGGCGGAGCCCCCGGAGGCGGCATCGCCCGGCGGTCGCTGGCGCGCCGTCGTCTCGGCCGTGTGCATCGTCATCGCCGCCGTGCTCGTGCCGGTGTCGATCGTCGCGGCGTGGGCGCGTGTGCAACTCGTGGACGAGGATGCGTTCGTCGCGACGCTCTCGCCGCTGGCCGCCGATCCGGCCGTGCAGTCGATGATCGTCGACGAGACGATGTCCGCCATCACGGCGAAGGTGGACTTCGCCGCGCTGACCTCCGACGTCATCGACGGCGTCGCCGGCCTCGATCTGCCGCCCGCCGCCGTCTCCGCCCTGCAGCTGCTGAAGCAGCCTGCCGCAGAGGGCCTGGAGAACATCGTCGACGGCGCGGTGACCCGCGTCGTGACCTCCGACGCATTCGCCGACGTCTGGACGACCGCGACGCGCGCGAGCCACCGCGCCCTCACCGCCGCCGCGACATCCGACGGCGGCGGTCTCGTGGTGCGCACCGAAGACGGAGTCGGGATCCAGCTCGGCGCGATCGTCGCCCAGGTCACGCAGAACCTCTCCGACCGCGGGGTCGGCGTCGCCGGGTTGATCCCCGCCGTGGATCGCGTCGTCATCCTCGGATCCGGCGAGAACCTCGTGCTGGTGCGGACCGGGTATGCCGTGGCGGGCGCCGTCGGGTACTGGCTGCCCCTGGCGACCCTCGCGCTGTTCGCCGTCGGCATCCTCGTCGCACGGCGTCGCTCGACCGCGTTCCTCGGGAGCGGCATCGCCCTGTTCGTCGGGGCGGGCTCGCTTGCCGTCGGCGTCGCCATCGGGTCGGCCGCCATGGCGACGGTCGCCGGCAGCATCGATCTGTCGCCGGCCGGGCTCGGCGTCGTGTACGCGCAGCTGTCCGCGCAGATGGCGCATACCGCCGCGGTGCTCGCCGTGGTCGGCGCCGTGGTCGCCGCCCTCGCCTGGACGCGCGGGGGCTCTCGCGCCGCCCGCTCACTGCGTGGCGGGGTGGGATCGATCAACTCCGGGCTGAGGCGAGGTCTCGCGCACCGCGGCGCCGCCACCGGAGCGTTCGGCGCGTGGCTGTACCGCCGGCCCTCGTTCACGTGGTGATCGCGGCACTCGGCATCGCGTGGCTGCTGGCCCTCCGACCGCTCAGCGTCGGCGATGTCGTCCTCGTGCTGGTGGTGGCGCTGCTGGTCTGGTGGGTCACCGAGCTGCTGCAGCGGCGGCCCGGCGAGCAGGTCGACGAGGCGACGGCTGCCGCGGCGCCCCCCCCGGCCTGCCGCGGCGG
>JAEYAG010000234.1 GCA_023451265.1 Actinomycetes bacterium
GGCGGATGCCGGGGCCTCACGCCCCGGCATCCGCCCCTCGCCCCCGCGATTCAGCCGAGCGTCTGGGCGAAGGGATCGAACCCTTCGGGCAGCAGCGGCACGTCCGCCACGGTGCTGCCGATCTCGAGGTACTGGCCGGTGGACGCCGATTCCTGCGCCGACAGCATGACGTCGAGCACATGGAAGCCCAGTTCGCCGGTTGCGACGTGCGGGCGGCCCTCCGCGATCGCGCGCGCCATGTCGAGCACACCGAGGCCGCGCCCGACGACCGTGCCCTCCTGCGGGATGTCGATCCACTCCTGCTCGAAGCTCATGCCGTCGCGGATGACCCCCAGTGGCTTGACGTATGCGATGCGGCCGTCGAAGCGGTTGGGGTCGGGGAGCACGATCGAGCCTTCGCTGCCGTGGATCTCGACGACGCCGTGCCGCTCGAGCGCGGAGTCGAAGCTCAGCAGGTGGGTGCCGTGCTGGCCGCCGGCGAACGTCGAGAGGACCTGCACCGTGGAGGGGACCTCGACGGGGAAGCTCTCCCCCGCGCGCGGGCCGGTGTGGATCTGGCGCTCGGTCCGCCACCGCGAGCCGCGCGCCGCGACGCCGGCGATGGGCCCGAGCAGGCTCACCAGCGCGGCGAAGTAGTACGGCCCCATGTCCATCAGGGGTCCCGCGCCCTGCGCGAACAGGAACGCCGGCTCCGGATGCCAGAGGTCGGGCCCCTGCGTCTGGAACGACGTCTGCACGAACAGCGGCGTGCCGATGACCCCGGCCGCGATGGCGCGCTTGGCGGTCTGGAAGCCGGGCCCCAGGATGGTGTCGGGAGCCGAGCCGATGCGCACGCCCGCGGCATCCGCCTCGGCGAGCAGTTCGCGCGTGGTCTCGCGGTCAAGGCCCAGCGGCTTCTCGGTCCACACGTGCTTGCCCGCGGCGACGGCGGCCCGGGACACCTCCACGTGCACCTGCGGGATGGTGAGGTTCACGACGAGATCGACGCCCGGGTGGGCCAGCACGTCCTCGCCGGTGCCCCAGGCGCCGACGCCGTGCTCCTCCGCCTTGGCCCGGGCGCGCTCGGGCAGCAGGTCGCCGACGGCCACCACGTCGACGTCGGGGAACGACGTCAGGTTCTCGAGGTAGGTCTGGCTGATGACGCCGGCGCCGATGACGCCGACTCCGAGACGCCCGCTCATGCGACGAACCCGCCGTCCCGCAGGAACGCGAAGCTCGCGGCGATGTCCTCGAACACGTCGCCGGGCGCCTTGTCGTACTCGATGACGGCGTAGCGGATGCCGGTGCCCGCGCGCAGCGCTGCGGCGAGCGGCACATCGCCGGTGCCGGCGTGACGCTGGTCGAGGCTGTCGGAGCCGAAGGACCCCGCACCGGGCGCCCAGGGGTTGGATGCCGGCACGACGCCGTCCTTCACGTGCACCGCGACCAGCCGCTCCCCCAGCGACGCGACGAGCGCCGCGACGTCCTGGCCGCCGGTGAGCGCCCAGAACAGGTCGAGCTCGATCTGCACGCGCTCATCGGTGAGCTCGACGAAGCGCTGGTAGGCGCTGGTGCCGTCGAAGGAGGCCACGAACTCCTGCGCGTGATTGTGGTAGCCGACCGACAGGCCGAACTCGGCGGCGGTATCGGCGGCACGGTTGAGGCGCTCGGCGATGTCGGCGACGCCGTCCTCGGTGAGCCAGCGCTCGGGCGCGACGAACGGGTCGATGACCGTCGTCATGCCGATCTCGGCCGCGGCGGCGAAGACGACCTCGGGTGCGGGCGTCGGGATCTCCCCGTCGGGGGTCCACAGGGTGTCGGACAGCAGCGGCGCGTGGCCGGTCGGCGAGGCGAGGCCGCTCGCGTCGAGCGCGGCGCGGATCTCGGCGGGGCGGGAGACGAAGTCGAACGCCTCCACGTTGCGCAGGCCGATTGCGGCGAGCTTGTCGAGGGAGCCGCCCATGTCGGCGGAGAACTCCTTGGCGAGCGAGTACAGCTGCACGGATGCGTCGGGCAGGCGAGGGGAATCAGGCGGGGCCATGTCGATCCTTCGAACGTCGTTGTCGGATGCCGGCACCGTCTCGGCGCGGCGATTGAGGCGACGTTACCACAAAACCTCCAGGTGGAGGTTTTTCTTCTCAATGTGGGCTAGGTTGGATGCCGTGGACACAGGTCAGGGCCCCGTGATCGGGCGCCGCGGGTCGCAGCCGAAGGGCGTCGCCCGGCGGCAGGAGATCCTCGACCGCGCCATCGAGGTGTTCCGTGCGCGCGGCGCCGACGGCACGTCGCTGCGGAAGATCGCGGAGGCGATCGGCGTCTCGCACGCCGCGCTGCTGCACTACTTCGACTCGCGGGAGCAGCTGCTCGTCGCGGTGTACGCGCACGCGGAGGCGACGCGCGGCGCGACGACGACACCGTCGGGGCCGCCCGGTATCGACACGATGATCGACGCGGCCATCGCCAACGTCGAAGTCCCGGGTCTCGTGCAGCTGTACACGACCCTGCTGGCGGCGTCGCTGGAGGCGGGCAGCGAGGTCGGCAGGGAGTACTTCTCGACGCGGTTCGACCGACTCAGGGCGGAGCTGTCGGCCTCCTTCCGGCGCCAGCAGGAGGAGGGCAGCATCCGCGACGACGTGGATCCCGACCACCTCGCCGCGCTGCTGATCGCGGCATCCGACGGCCTGCAGATCCAGTGGCTGCTCGAGCCCTCGGTCACCCTCACCGAGACGCTGCGGACCTTCGGGGCGCTGCTGCAGCGCTGAGCGGACGGCCGTGACGCTCAGCGTCCATTCCGGGTTCACCGCTTTGGCACCGACCGGACATCGCGCTCATCCTGGTGGGAGGCGGAGGTGCACGGTGGGACGCTTGAGCTATGACGGGGTCGAGAAGCTGGAGATCGACGACCGCGCGCTCGCGCACCTGCAGCTCGTCATCAGCAGCAAACTGCGCCGTGGCGAGTCGTTCCTGTTCACGTGGCGACCCGACACCTCGCTCGGCGGCGGACGGGTGTCGGTCTGGATGCACCCCCACGCATCGCTGGTGTTCCGGCTCGCCGGCAGGGCTGACCCCGCGCCACCGGCGGGGCGCTCGTCTGCTGGGCGCTCGCCCGCTGGGCTACGATTTCCGGCATGACGAACTCCGCGCCGATCGACGACGTTCCGATCGGCAGCGAGGGCATCCGGCTGGGACAGTTCCTGAAGTTCGCGGGCGTGCTCGATTCGGGCGGCGACGTGAAGGAGGCCATCATCAACGGTCTCGTGACGGTCAACGGCGAGGTCGACCGGCGCCGTGGTCGCCAGCTGCAGGTCGGCGATGTGGTCGGCTTCGACGGACGCCGCCTGCGCGTGCGCCCGTAGTCCCGACCCGGCTCGTGTCGGCGGCGCGGCAGCACTGCGACACGGCGGCGGAGCGGTCGGATCGCTGTGAGCTCCGGCTACCGTGAGACCATGCGATGGCGTTCAGGACTGGTGGCCGGCGCGGTGCTCCTCAGCCTCTCGGTGACCGGCTGCGCGACCGAGACCGCCCGCGGGGATCGCGAGGGTGCGGCGGAGGCGACCGGCAGCGTCGGCGCCCAGCCTGCCGCCGATGCCGGCGATGCGGCCGCACGGGCGCAGGCGCAGGCGTGGCTGGATGCCGCGGCGCTCCCGCCCGGTGCCACCCCCGCCGACGCGTCGGTTGCCGAGTTCACCTCCTACACCGGGTGGCCGTGCGGGCCGATCGAGGAACGGGAGGCGTTCTGGAGCATCCCCGGGGCGACGGTCGCCGGGACCGCCAACTGGCTGCGGGAGAATCCGACCGCGGATCTGCTTTCCACGGCGGGTGCTGCGATTCCCGGGGACAGCTCGATCGACGGCGCCACCGTGGGGTTCATCCCTGAGTGGGATGCCCAGGAGGGTGTCGTGTACACGATCGCGAAGACGGAGGACGGTGTCGCGGTGCGCGCCGAGATCGCCGCGCTCACGGCATCCGCCACGTGCCCGACGCCGCCCGGAGGCGGCACGTGGGGCGCACCCGGTCAGGGCTGATCCTCTCCGCGGCGGCTGGTGTCGGCGGCGCGGCATAGTCTTCGCTCGTGGCCAGCCTCGATGATGTGCGCGCGATCGCGGCCGGATTGCCCGGCAGCCAAGAGCGGGCGATGACCGGCGGCGCCGCGTGGTTCGTCCGCAGCAAGCTTTACGCGTGGGAGTGCCACCCGTGGCCCAGCATCCCCGAGGACATGCGCGAGATCATCTCGTCCGAGCTCGTCGTGGGGGTGAAGGTGGGCGAGCAGCTGGACGCGCTCGCACTCATCGACATGGCGCCCGCGGTTTTCCTGCGGACCACGACCCGGTGGGGTGAGCCCAAGGTGGCGTTCCGCATGGCGCTGATCGAGGCGGACCATCTCACCGAACTCGTCACCGAGGCGTGGCGCGTGCAGGCGCCGCGATACCTGCGCCGTGAGTTCGAAGAGACGAACGGCTGACTGCGTGCTCAGGCCAGAGGATTCGCCTCGATCACGGGCAGCAGTCTCCCGGCCTGTACAAAGAAGCGCGCGCAAAAGAATACCCGGCTTGACCGGGGATTTCATGGCGGAGACGGAGGGATTTGAACCCGGCCTGTGGCGCTGTGATCAGGTGCGCTACGGCGCGTTCACCCGTGTTCATGCGGTCCCGGCAGGGTCTTGGGCAGCGATCATGCCGTGCGGGAGCTCGTAGGTACACAACCCGATCGGCGGGTGGATGCCTTGGAGCCGTCATCGAGGAAGTGCCCGCCGCAGCGCCTCCTTGACGAGGTACCTACCCCTCTCGTCGTTGTCCATTCCGTTCGCGTACTCCACGACCTGGCGCGCGACTGCGGCGCGCTCTTCGGGGGAGAGCGCCTCGACGCGACGACGAATCGAGGCATCGTCACCGGCAACACGGTCCACGAGCGCCAGGAAGTAGTAGACCTCACTTGCGCCGGCGCTCTCGCTCATGTGGCCAGGCCACAGTCATCTTCTCCGACGATCGCGACCTCCGACTCGTCGGCACGCGGCCTGCGTTGTCATCCCAATCGACCTTTGGATCAGCCACGGGCGGTCAGCCGCGAGCGATGAGGCACGGGTTGGCGCGCTGGGCCCGGGTTGCCGGCGCTAGCCTCCGGTGCTGGCCCGAGCGATGAGTTGCACGGGGAAGCGCACGTGCTCGGGACCCTCCGCACCCAGCAGTCGCTCGACGGCTGCAGCCGCCATCGTCTCGATTGGCTGGCGCACTGCAGTCAGTGGGGGCCAGGAGTACTCGGCGTCTGGAGAGTCATCGAATGAGACGATTGCCATGTCCTCCGGCAGGGCGATCCCGTTCTCGTGTAGCGCCAGTACCGCGCCGATGGCGATCTGGTCCGAGCTCGCGAATACAGCCGTTGTATGCGGGTGCTCGCGCAACAGGGTCAAGACTGCGGCGTAGCCCGCCTCGCGGCTGAAGTCAGCGTCGATCACCGGGCACGTTGCATGCCCGTGGGCCGACAATGCGTCGCGCCAGCCCTGCAGGCGCCGTGACTCCGGATCGGCAGGCCCAAAGTACGCGATCGCCGAGTGCCCACGATCAACAAGGTGCTCGACCGCCGCCCGAGCGCCGCCATACAAGTCGACACCGAACGTCGGAATGCCATCGATGGCAGACTGCTGACCCAACAACACGGCAGTGAGGCCGGAATGCTCGAGTGCGGCGATATCGGCCGTGTGCATGGGAGTCGCGATGAGGATGCCGTCGACCTGATGAGCCGCAAGACGCTCAATCGCAACGTGGACCTCGCCGGGGCTGGCACTCAGCACGATCACCGTCACGTCGCGCGCAGCCGCTGCGATCTCGACGGTCCGAGCGAACGCTGCAAACAGCGGATTGGCCACACTCGGCACGATGAAGCCCAGTAGCTCGCTGCGCCCGCGACGGAGCGCACGCGCGGCGGCATTCGGCCGATAGCCGAGACGTTCCACGGCATCCATTACTCGCGCGCGCGTCGCGGGCGAGACGTTCTTCGGGCCCCCATTCAGGGTGTAGGTGACGACGGGCACACTTACGCCGGCGAGGCGTGCGACATCCTCGCGGGTGACCCGTTTGCGTTGGCTCATCGCCCTCCCATCGATGCACTCGAGCTCGACACCGCGCCCATCCGACGCAATTGTCGCATGGGCGCGGTGCGGTGCCCGCAGGCCGGAAGGACGCGATGAGTCAGCCGTGATCGGGCGCGTCGCCGAAGTCATCGATAGCCAGACGAATCCCGCCCTGCCGCGCCGACTCGTTCGCGACGATCCCGGGCAGCGTGAACCGTGCCGCCACCCACGCGTTGACGGTCGGCAGGCGCCGTTCGTTGACGGCGCTCACGAACTCGTGGGCAAGGAAGTGGTGGCTGCCCTCATGCCCGTTTGGCAGGCCTTCGTACTCGGCCGGCAGCAGCGAACGGTCGTGCACCGGTGCGTGGCCCGACACGAATGCGTCGCGCAGGTCGGGGTCGATGTGCTCGAGTGCCTTGTCGGTTGTTGAAAGGGTGCGCTGTGTTTGCAGTTGCTCGGTGATGTCCTCGAAGTCGTATTTGTTCTGCCAGACCGATTGGCGCGCGAGTTGTTCGAAGCTCGCGTCGGTTCCGAAGAAGCGGAAGCGCGACTCGCGGATTTTCGAGGGGTAGCCGACGCGACGCATCTCGTTGGTGCGCATTGCTCCACCGTCAGCAAGCTCGAACAGAGCACTCTGATTGGAGAAGTCGTTATCGAATGCGCTGATGCTGCGGTCGAAAACACCATCGCCAGCCGTGTCGCGGATTCCCACGCAGCTCACGCTCACCGCGTGAGTCGGCCAAGCACCGAGGACTCCGCCGATCGCGTGGGTCGGATAGAGCATGGGTGGGTAGCTCGCTGTGGACTGCCAGTTCTCACCGCCGGAGTGCTGGTAGGCCTTATAGAAGCCGAGATCCATGTCATGCATGTAATCGCCTTCCGCATACACGAGGCGTCCGAAGGCTCCCTCCTCCACCTTGCGGCGTGCATACACGGTCGCGGGGTTGTAGTAGCTCGTCTCACCCATCATGTAGGTCAGCCCTGTCTCGCGGACCGCCTCGATGATCTCGGCGATCTCTTCTCGCGAGATCGCCATCGGGACCGCAGAGTACACGTGCTTTCCGGCGCGCAACGCCCGAACGACGAGCGGGCCGTGGGTCCAGCGTTGCGTGAAGATGCCGACCGCGTCCACATCGCTGTCCAGCAGTGCTTCGAAGCTCGGGGCGGTTCCGTCCAGGCCGAACTGGGCACTCAGAGCCTCGGCGCGCTCGGGCAGCAAGTCCGTTACAACGACGGAAGACACTCCGGGGTGCAACTTGAACAGGCTCGCGAAGCTGCCGGAGAACTGTCCGGCCCCGACGATTCCCAGGGAGAAGGTCATGTCTGTTGAATCCTCACATCGTTGTCAGCAGGGGACATCCCTGTCCGAGGCGAGTGTAGGCGAGAAGTTGCTTCGAAGCAACTGCGAATGCCAGCGGAAATTCAGGCCTGAAAGATAGCGGTTGACGAGTCTGTTGCTACGTGTAAACTGGCCGCGTTCGCCGGGAGGTGGCAACGGCCCGTAAGGTCGATCCGCCATTTCTCGCACAGGATGCCCCAGTCAAAGGAGACAGTGAATGCACGTTCGCCCCCTTGCCGCCACCGCACTCATCGCGGTTGCAGCGCTTACCCTCTCGGCCTGTTCCGGTTCGGAACCTGAATCCACACCGACCGCGGACACGCGGCCGCTGGTGATGTGGACGCTCGAAGGCAACGCCGATCGCATCGTCAAGCAGGAGGCAATGCTCGCGGAGTACACGAAGGACTCCGGCGTCGACGTTGAACTCGTGCCCGTCGAAGAAGACCCGCTGTCGACTGCGCTGACCGCAGCGGCGGCCGGCGGGACGCTTCCCGACCTGATCGGGGCACTGCCGCTGGCAAACGTCCTTCAGTTCGCGAGCGACGACATCATCGACGCCGACGCCACCGCCGAAGTCCTCGACACGCTCGGCCGTGACACATTCGACCCGCAGATCCTGAAGCTCACGGAGGTCGATGGAAAGCAGCTGTCTGTGCCGAGTGACGCGTTCCCGCTGCTCGTGTACTACCGCACGGACCTGTTTGACGCGGCCGGCCTTGATGCTCCGACCGATTACGCGTCGATCACGGCAGCCGCGAAGGCACTCAATGCGCCCGGCATGGCAGGTATCGTTGCCGCGACATCGGCAAGCGAGCTATTTACGTCTCAGACGATCGAGTTCCTCTCGCAAGCTAACGGCTGCGAGCTCATCGACGACAGCGGCGATATTCAACTGCAGAGCGACGAGTGCCTCGGAGCCTTCGACGTCTATACCTCGCTCATGCGCGACTATTCGACGGTCGGTGAGCAGGATACGACCACGACACGCGCCACGTACTTCGCAGGTCAGGCCGCCATGGTGGTCTGGTCCTCCTTCTTGCTGGACGAGTTGGCGGGCCTCCGAAACAACGCACTGCCGACCTGCGCGGAGTGCACCGCGAACCCGCAGTGGCTCGCCGAGAACACGGGTGTTGTCGGGTCCATCGAAGGCCCAGACGGCTCAAGCCCGGCCGGGTACGGCGAAGTTGTGTCGTTCACGATCATGCGTGACGCGCACTCGGCCACGAAAGATCTTGCGACCTGGCTGATGAGCGACGGGTATCTGGACTGGATCGGCATCGCCCCCGAGGGGAAGATCCCCACGCGCGCGGGCACCACCGACGACCCCACAGCATTTGCCGACGCATGGGCTGACCTGGAGACCGGTGTCGACTCGCGTGCCACCTTGGCATCCCTCTACGGCCCCGAGGTGCTCGACACCGTCAACGAGACGCTGTCCCGGTTGCAGCGGTGGGGCGTCTTGCAGGGACAAGGCACCTTCGCCGGAGCCTTCACTGCGCAGCGCGTGTTGCCGACGGTCCTGTCCGATGTGATTGCCTCGGGCGGCTCCGTAGAGGATGCGGCGCGCACCGCCACCGAACAGGCGGAGCAGATCAAGCTCGGCATCGGATGAGGCCCGGTGCGGGCCCCGGGGCTGGGCCGGCGCCCCCGCCCCCCCCACACCGCC
>JAEYAG010000226.1 GCA_023451265.1 Actinomycetes bacterium
ACGCCGCGCCGCAGCCTGCCGCAGCGCCCTCACCCGCCGCATCGCCTGTTCCGCCGCCCCCGCCCGTCGTGCCGGAGGGGCCGATCACCCTGGCGCACGTCCGGGATGCCTGGCCCGAGATCCTGCAGCGTCTCGAGCCGCTCAGCCGCGCGTCGTGGATGATCGCCACCGTCGCGACGCCCGTCGCCCTCGCCGACGACGTGCTCACCCTGAGCTTCCAGAGCCAGGGCGACGTCGCGGCGTTCAAGAAGCTCACCGGCGGCAAGGGCCCGAGCGAAGACCTCCGCGGCGCGATCCGCGACGTTCTCGGCATCCGCGTCAAGTACGTCGCGCGGCACGACTCCGACGGCACGGTCCCGCCGGAGGCCCCGCCCGGTGGCCACGGATCCGGCGGGTCGGATGCCGGCGCCACCCCCTCCACTCCCTCCACGTCGTCCGGCCCGTCCGCCCCCGCGGCTCGCACCGCGGCGCCGGCCGCGCGACCCGCGGTGCGCGAGTCCGCCGCCGACCCGGTGACGGAGTGGGCGGTCGCCCGCATCCCGTCCTCGCCCGATCCCGGTGCCGCATCGGCGCCCCAGGCGGGAACCCCCGACGGTCCCCGCGCGAGCGCGACGGCGCCCCAGCCCGCAGCGGCACCGGTGACCGCCGGGCTCGCCGTGGACGACGAGCCGGAAGAGGCGGCATCCGCCGTCACGCCCGTGCTGACGCTGGAACGCGACGGCGACGTGATCCGTGACGAGCCGGCGGTCGATGCCGACGACGACGAGCTGCCGCCCCCGGTCGACGCGGAGGCGCCGGTCCCGCCGCGCGCGCCGGTCGCGGTCGAGCCCCGCGGCGCTCAGAACGCCCCCGGCCGGGCGACGAACGGTGCGCGGCCTTCGCGCGGCATCGAGCGGGTCGGCGAGGCCGTCGTGCGTCAGATGCTGGGTGCGACGTTCGTGCGTGAAGAGCCCTACAGCCCGCCGACGCGGTTCCAGGAGCGGTGAGGCGAGCAGAACCCATGTACGACGGCATCGTCCAAGACCTCATCGACGAGTTCGGCCGCCTTCCCGGCATCGGGCCGAAGTCGGCGCAGCGCATCGCGTTCCACATCCTGCAGACGCCCACGTTCGACGTGTCCCGCCTGTCGCACCTCCTCGGCGAGCTGCGCGAGCGGGTGCGATTCTGCGAGATCTGCGGCAACGTCAGCGAGCAGGAGCGCTGCGCGATCTGCCGCGATCCGCGCCGCGATCAGAGCCTCATCTGCGTCGTCGAGGACGCCAAAGACGTCTCCGCGATCGAGCGCACGCGTGAGTTCCGCGGGCTCTACCACGTGCTCGGCGGCGCGATCAGCCCCATCGCGGGCATCGGTCCCGACGACCTGCGCATCACGCAGCTCATGCAGCGGCTCGCCGACGGCACGGTGCAGGAGGTGATCCTCGCCACCAACCCCAACCTCGAGGGCGAGGCCACCGCGACCTATCTCAGCCGCCTGCTGCACACGATGGAGATCCGCGTTACCCGTCTCGCCTCGGGCCTGCCGGTGGGCGGCGACCTGGAGTACGCCGACGAGGTGACCCTCGGCCGGGCCTTCGAGGGCCGGCGCAGCGTGTGATGTCACCGGCCGTCTCCGGCCGCGCGTGGGGGCTCTACGCGCTCATGGCCGTGCTGTGGGGCATCCCGTACCTGTTCATCAAAGAGGCCGTCGACTCCATCTCGCCCGCCGCGATCGTCGCGGGGCGCACGCTGCTCGGCGCCGCGGTGCTGCTGCCGATCGCGCTGCACCGGGGAGCCCTGCGACCGGCGCTGCGGGTGTGGCCGTGGGTGCTCGCGTTCGGCGCGGTCGAGATGGCGGGGCCCTTCCTCCTCCTCGGCCACGCCGAGCAGACGCTTCCCTCCGGCCTGACCGGACTGCTCGTGGCCACCGTGCCGCTGTTCGCCGCCGGCATCGCCCTCGCCCGCGGCGACCGTTCGGTGCTCTCGCCCGCGCGCGCCGTGGGTCTGCTCGTCGGCTTCGCCGGCGTCGTGGTCATCGTCGCCGGCCCGGGCCTGGCCGTCGCGGAGCCCGCGCAAGCGCTCGGAGCCATCGGCCAGGTGCTGCTGGTCGCGCTCCTCTACGCCGTGGCGCCGTTCATCATCGCGACCAAGCTCGCGCACGTGCCCTCACTGGGGACCATCACCCTCTCGCTTCTCGCCGTCGGCATCGCCTACCTGCCGTTCGCGCTGCTCACCCAGCACGAGGTCCCCACGCTCCGCAGCGGCCTGTCGCTGGTGGCCCTCGGCATCCTGTGCACGGCGCTCGCCTTCCTCGGGTTCTTCGCGCTGATCGGAGAGGTCGGGCCCGTGCGGGCGCCGCTGTTCACCTACGTCAACCCGATCGTCGCGATCCTGCTCGGCGTCGTCGTCCTCGGCGAGACGCTGTCGGCAGGGCTGCTCGTCGGCTTCCCGCTCGTGATCGTCGGATGCTGGCTCGCCGCCACCGGTGGACGCCTCAGCCCCCGGCGGCCCGCCGACGGCGAACTGCCGCCGATCACCGCTGCCTGAACGCCGTCAGCGCAGCACCTCCACGAGGACGACCCACGAGATGAGCAGCGCCGCCATGATCGCCAGGATAGAGCCCGCCGCGAAGACCACAAGTCCCGCGGGGGAGCCCGCGATCAGCAAGACGGCGCCGACGAGGTAGGCGACGGGGGCCACGAACCCCAGCCCGGCCTTCAGCGGACGCACCCGGTTGGCAGGATCGCGGTTCTCGACGATGCGCCGCGCCGCCTGCGCAGGGAAGACCGTGAAGAGTGCGGCCGTGACGAGCACCGTGATGCCGTACGCCGTCGGACCGATGCCGGGGATGAGGCCGACGGCCGAGGCGGTGATCGCGAGCACAAGGCCGGCGATCGCCGCGGCCAGGCGCGAGGTGAGCGAGGTCGCCTTGACGATGTCGGCGATGTTCACGCTCGCGGCGACGATCACGAGGCCCGCCAGCGCGGCCGTGGCCCCCACCATGGCCACGTGGAAGTCGTGCCAGTGCTCGATCGCGTCCGCGAGATCCACCGTCATGGTCGGATGCTAGCGCCACCGGTCCTCGCGTCACCACGCCCCGGCCTCGCCGCCCGGATGGGTGCCCGCCGTCACATGGCGGGGCGGGCATGCCGGCATCCCTACAATGGTGCGGTGGGCGCGGCATCCGTGCGCCCAGCGTGTTCCACCGGCATCCCGCTCCGCCTCGCGCGGCCGCGGCGCCGCACGTCCCCGGGAGTTCCACACGTGGCGCTGATCGTCCAGAAGTACGGCGGGTCCTCCGTCGCCGACGCCGAGAGCATCAAACGCGTCGCCAAGCGCATCGTCGACACCCGCCGTGCCGGGCACGACGTCGTCGTCGCCGTGAGCGCGATGGGCGACACCACCGACGAGCTGCTCGACCTCGCGCACCAGGTCGCGCCGATCTCGGCGCCGCGCGAGCTCGACATGCTGCTGAGCTCGGGGGAGCGCATCTCGATGGCGCTGCTGGCGATGGCGATCCACTCGATGGGCTTCGAGGCGCGCTCGTTCACCGGCAGCCAGGCCGGCATGATCACCGACGCCACCCACGGCGCCGCGCGCATCGTCGACGTCACCCCGGTGCGCCTGCGCGAGGCTCTGGACGAGGGCGCAATCGTCATCGTCGCCGGATTCCAGGGCTTCAACCGCGACACCCGCGACATCACGACGCTCGGCCGGGGCGGCTCCGACACGACCGCGGTCGCCCTCGCCGCGGCGCTGGATGCCGACGTGTGCGAGATCTACAGCGACGTCGACGGCATCTTCACCGCCGACCCGCGCGTCGTCCCGAAAGCCCGCAAGCTCGATGTCGTCTCCGCCGAGGAGATGCTCGAGCTCGCCGCCAACGGCGCCAAGGTGCTCTACATCCGCGCCGTCGAGTACGCCCGCCGCCACGGCGTCATGATCAACGCCCGCTCGACGTTCAGCTCGGGCCAGGGCACCTTCGTCCTCGCCCCCGGCATGACGGTCCCGGCCGGCATCGCCCTGCCCCGCTCAGAGGAGTCCACCATGGAAGAGCCCATCGTCGCCGGTGTCGCCACCGACCTCAGCCAGGCCAAGATCACCGTCATCGGGGTGCCCGACGTGCCGGGCAAGGCCGCCGAGATCTTCACCGTCGTCGCCAAGAGCGGCGCCAACGTCGACATGATCGTGCAGAACGTGTCGGCGGCCGCGACCGGCCGCACCGACATCTCGTTCACGCTGCCGAAGTCGGATGCCGCGACCGCCCTGCGTGCCCTGGCCGGCGAGCAGACGCGGGTCGGCTTCGAGAGCCTCGTGCACGACGACCAGATCGGCAAGCTGTCGGTCGTCGGCGCCGGCATGCGCACACACTCCGGCGTCTCGGCGACGCTGTTCGAGGCGTTGTCGACGGCGGGCGTGAACATCGAGATGATCTCGACGTCGGAGATCCGCATCTCGGTCGTCGTCCGCGGCGACGAGCTCGCCGAGGCGGCGCGTGTCGTGCACACCGCCTACGGTCTCGACGGCGACACCGAGGCTGTCGTCTACGCCGGCACCGGCCGCTGACCGCGGCATCCGCTCACCGCGCGCTGCTCGTCGGCGCCGCACCCGGTCGCCCAGCGGAGGCGATCTGCCCAGCGGAGGCGGATCCGGCAGGCATCCGCCTCTCCTCGGCCGTTCGCCTGTTCTCGGCCGACGATAGAATCACTCAACCCCTTTCACCGGCAAGGATCCCTCATGACCCGCATCTCTGACTCAGGACTCTCCGTCGCCGTCGTCGGCGCCACCGGCCAGGTGGGCGCGGTCATGCTGGAGATCCTCGCCGAGCGGAGCTTCCCGATCCGCGAGCTGCGCCTGTTCGCGACGGCCCGTTCGGCCGGCACGGCCGTCGAGTTCGGCGGCGAGACGATCATCGTCGAAGACGTCGCGACGGCGGATGCCGCGGGCATCGATGTCGCATTGTTCAGCGCCGGTGCGACGGGATCGCGCGCGCACGCGCCGCGGTTCGCCGAGGCGGGAGCCGTCGTCATCGACAACTCCAGCGCCTGGCGCATGGACCCCGACGTGCCGCTCGTGGTCAGCGAGGTCAACCCGCACGCCGCTGTCAACCCGCCCAAGGGCATCATCGCGAACCCGAACTGCACGACGATGGCGGCGATGCCGGTGCTGAAGCCGCTGCACGAGGCCGCGGGGCTCGAGCGCCTCATCGTCAGCACGTACCAGGCCGTGTCCGGCTCGGGACTGGCCGGTGCGCAGGAGCTCCTCGGCCAGGTTGAAGGCGTGCTCGCGCAGGGTCACACGCTCGACCTCGTGCACGACGGCTCCGCCGTGGACTTCCCGCAGCCGGAGAAGTACGTCGCGCCGATCGCGTTCGACGTCATCCCGCTGGCCGGCAACCTCGTCGACGACGGTGACAACGAGACCGACGAGGAGAAGAAGCTCCGTAACGAGAGCCGCAAGATCCTCGAACTGCCGGGCCTCCGCGTCGCCGGCACGTGCGTGCGCGTGCCCGTCTTCACGGGGCACTCGCTATCGATCCACGCCGAGTTCCGCGACGACATCACCCCCGACCGTGCGCGCGAGATCCTTGCCTCCGCCCCCGGTGTCGTCCTCGAAGAGGTTCCGACGCCGCTGCAGGCCGCGGGCAACGACCCGAGCTACGTCGGCCGCGTCCGCGCCGACCAGTCCGCCCCCGAGGGCAAGGGCCTCGTGCTGTTCATCAGCAACGACAACCTCCGCAAGGGTGCGGCGCTGAACGCCGTGCAGATCGCCGAGCTCGTCGCCGCGCGCCTCGGCGCGACCGCCGCCTGACACGTCCCGCGAAATCACGGGGGAGTAAGAACCGCGAGACTTGACGGGCGAGGGGATGCCGCGCGGCGGCGACCCGCGGAAACCCGGCCTAGACTGGAACATTGTGAGTGAACCCGTCGACGTCGTCCTGATCGGCGGTGGCATCATGAGTGCCACCCTGGGAACCCTGCTGCACCGTCTGCAGCCGGAGTGGAAGATCGTGGTGCTCGAGCGGCTGAGCGAGGTCGCGCAGGAGTCCTCCAACGCCTGGAACAACGCCGGCACCGGTCACGCCGCCCTCTGCGAGCTGAACTACACGCCCGAGGGCAAAGACGGGTCGGTCGATCCCACCAAGGCCGTCGCGATCAACGAGCAGTTCCAGCAGAGCCGGCAGCTGTGGTCGAGCCTCGTCGAGCAAGGCCTCCTCGACGCACCCAAGACCTTCATCAACGCCACCCCCCACATGACCTTCGTCCGCGGCGAGAAGGATGTCGCGTTCCTCCGGAAGCGCTACGAGGAGCTCAAGAAGCAGCCCCTGTTCGCCGGGATCGAGTACTCCGAGGACTCCCGCGTCATCAACCAGTGGGCGCCCCTGCTCATGCAGAAGCGCAAGAAGGGCGAGCCGTTCGCCGCGACGCGGGTTCCCGGCGGCACCGACGTCGACTTCGGCGCGATCACGCGTCAGCTGTTCGACCACCTCGCCGGTGAGGGCGTCGAGGTGGTCACCAACCGTGAGGTGCGAAAGCTTCGCAAGAACGCGGACGGCACCTGGCGGGTCTCCTACCGCAATGCCCTCGGCAAGACGCCCGGCTCGATTGACGCGCGGTTCGTGTTCGTGGGGGCCGGCGGCTGGGCGATCAAGCTGCTGCAGTCCTCCGGCATTCCGGAGATCTCCGGCTACGGCGTCTTCCCGATCGGCGGGCAGTTCCTGAAGACCACGAACCCGGCCATCGTCGCGCAGCACAAAGCGAAGGTCTACTCGCAGGCCTCGGTCGGCGCGCCCCCCATGTCGGTGCCGCACCTCGACACGCGCGTCGTCGACGGCGAGGCGTCGCTGCTGTTCGGCCCCTTCGCGACGTTCAGCCCGAAATTCCTGAAGAACGGCCGCATCACCGACATCGTCGCGCAGGTGCGTCCGGGAAACCTCTGGCCCATGATCAAGGTCGCCATCGACAACCCGAGCCTCATCACGTACCTCGTCAGCGAGCTGGCGAAGAACCACAAGAAGAAGGTCGACTCGCTGCGCGTGTTCATGCCGACCGCCAAGGACGAGGACTGGGAGCTCATCCAGGCCGGTCAGCGTGCGCAGGTGATGAAGAAGGATGCCGACAAGGGCGGCATCCTGAAGTTCGGCACCGAGGTCGTGACCTCTGCGGACGGCTCGATCGCAGGACTCCTGGGTGCGTCGCCCGGTGCGTCGACGGCGGCATCCATCATGCTGGGGCTGCTGAAGACCTGCTTCCCCGACCGCATCGACGCGTGGGAGCCGGAGCTGAAGAGCCTCATCCCGAGCTACGGCCAGACGCTCAACGGGCGGCCCGACGCCGCCCGGGCGACGCTCGCCGAGACGGCGCGCGTGCTCGACATCGACGTCTGATCCTCCGCAGATGGCGAAGCTGTACTTCCGCTACGGGGCGATGAACTCCGGCAAGTCGACGGCGCTGCTGCAGGCGGCCTTCAACTACGAGGAGCGCGGTCAGCATGTGCTGCTCGCCAAGCCCGAGATCGACACGAAGGGCGCCGACCAGATCTCCAGCCGGTTGGGAGTGGCGCGGAGGGTCGATTTCCTCATCGCACCGGATGCCGACGTGCGCGCCCTCGTCGCCGAGCACGCCGCCGGCATCGGCGGGAATGTGGCGTGCCTGCTCATCGATGAGGCGCAGTTCCTGCATCCCCGCCAGGTGGACGATCTGCTGCGGATCGTCGTGGACGACGGCATCCCGGTGCTGGCGTACGGCATCCGCACCGACTTCCAGACCCGCGCGTTTCCCGGGTCGGCGCGCCTTCTGGAGCTCGCGCACAGCCTCGAGGAGTTGAAGACGATCTGCCGGTGCGGCCGCAAGGCGCTGTTCAACGCGCGGCTGGTCGGGGGGAGGTTTGTCTTCGATGGCGACCAGGTCGCGATCGACGAGCTCTCGCACGAGAAGGTCACGTACGAGTCGATGTGCGCGGAGTGCTATCTGCGCGAATCCGGCGGCCGGCTGCACTGACCGACGCGGTCGGACGTCCGGCGGCGTCGCCGGATGTCGCCGCGCGCCCGCGGGTGTTGTATCGTTTCACTCGGACTTATTGCTGGTCCGACCACAGTGCGTTACTGTGGCCTGACCATTACCGCATCGGCAAGGGAACGCATGAGCGACACCACCCCCGCACGCGCCTGGCGCGTCGTGCTCGAGAAGATCGAAGCCGATCTGCTCTCCGGCGCCCTGGGGCCCGGCGATCGGCTGCCCCCGGAGCGCGAACTGGCCGCAACCCTCGGCGTCGGCCGGTCGAGCGTCCGCGAGGCGCTGCGCGTCCTCGAGGTGATGGGCCTCATCCGCACGGCGACGGGCTCGGGCCCGACCTCGGGCGCGATCGTGACGGCGACGCCGCAGGGTGGGCTCGCGCAGCTGCTGCGCCTGCAGGTCGCCGCCCACGGGTTCCCGATCCCCGACGTCTACGAGACGCGTCTCCTGCTGGAGGAGTGGGCGGTCGCCCACCTCGCCGACCTCGAGGGCGCCGACCTCGCCGAGGCGCGTGCGACGCTTGTCGCGATGGATACCCCGGAGCTGTCGATCGAGGACTTCCTCGCCCTCGACTCGCAGTTCCATGTGCGGCTGGTCGAGGCATCCGGCAACGTCGTCGTCTCGGCGACGATGGCGGGCCTTCGCGAGACGATCGAGAGCTACATCCGCGCGGGCGCCGAGCGCGTTCCCGACTGGGCGGCCACAGGCGCCCGTCTGCGGCACGAGCACGCCGAGATCCTGCGGGCGATCGAGCGCGGCGAGTCCGACGCGGCTCGCGGCCTCGTGCGGGCGCACATCACCGGCTATTACGCGGATGCCGGGCTGCCGGCACCCACGGCGCACTGACACATCCAGACACCCGAGAGGAACACGACATGGTCCAGCGTCAGCTGCCCAAGATCCCCGAACTGCTCGAGCTGATGCAGTTCAAGAAGCCGGAACTCGACGGCACCAAGCGCCGGCTCGAGGGGGCCCTCACGATCGGCGACCTCCGTGCCATCGCGAAGCGCCGGACCCCCAAAGCGGCGTTCGACTACACCGATGGTGCGGCCGAGGGCGAGCTCTCCCTCGCCCGCGCACGGCAGGCGTTCGAGGACATCGAGTTCCACCCCGACATCCTGCGCCCCGCCGAGCGCGTCGACACGTCCGTCGAGATCCTCGGCGGCCCCTCGGCGCTGCCGTTCGGCATCGCCCCCACCGGGTTCACACGTCTCATGCAGACCGAGGGCGAGGTAGCGGGCGCCGGCGCGGCCGCGGCCGCCGGCATCCCCTTCACCCTGTCGACGCTCGGCACGACGTCGATCGAGAACGTGCGCGCCGCGAACCCGCACGGGCGCAACTGGTTCCAGCTGTACGTCATGCGCGAGCGGGAGATCTCGTACGGTCTCGTCACGCGCGCCGCCGCCGCGGGCTTCGACACCCTCATGTTCACGGTCGACACGCCCGTCGCCGGTGCCCGGCTGCGCGACAAGCGCAACGGGTTCTCGATCCCGCCGCAGCTGACGCTCGGCACGATCGTCAACGCGATCCCGCGGCCGTGGTGGTGGATCGACTTCCTCACGACACCCAAGCTCGAGTTCGCCTCGCTCACGACGACCGGCGGCACCGTCGGCGAGCTGCTCAACGCCGCGATGGACCCGACGATCAGCTATGAGGACCTGCATGTCATCCGCGACCTGTGGCCCGGCAAGATCATCATCAAGGGCGTGCAGAACGTCGCCGACTCCAAGCGCCTCATCGACCTCGGCGTCGACGGCATCGTCCTGTCCAACCACGGCGGGCGTCAGCTCGACCGCGCGCCGATCCCGTTCCATCTGCTCCCGCAGGTGGTCCGCGAGGTCGGCAAGGACGCCACGATCATGGTCGACACCGGCATCATGAACGGCGCCGACATCGTCGCCTCGCTGGCACTCGGCGCGAAGTTCACGCTGATCGGCCGCGCATACCTCTACGGCCTCATGGCCGGCGGCCGCCGCGGCGTCGACCGGACGATCGCGATCCTGCGCACCGAGATCGAGCGCACGATGCAGCTGCTGGGCGTCTCGTCGATCGCCGAACTCGAGCCGCGCCACGTCACGCAGCTGCAGCGCCTGACGCCCGTCGCCGGGGTCGGGGCGGCCGCGTCCGCTCCGGCACGCCGCGCGGCCGTGTCCCGCGCGAAGGCCTGACGCCTCCCCGTTACCCGAAGCCCCGCCGCGCCGCGGCGCACCCTCGGTGCGCTGCGGCCGCGCAGCGGGGTCAGCGGCGGAGCGGGCTCAGCGGGTCGGAAGTGTGGGGATGAGCTGGTCGAGGAACTCGGCGGTGTCTTCCCAGCCGTCGACGGCCTGGCAGGCGACGCCCATGGCGAGGACGGGGTAGTCGTTGCCGTGCTCGTCGAGGCGGTCGCCGACGAAGAGCATGTCGTCGAGGGGGATGCCGGTGACCTCGGCGAGCTGGCGCATGCCGTAGGCCTTGTCGATGCCACGGTGCGTGATGT
>JAEYAG010000066.1 GCA_023451265.1 Actinomycetes bacterium
CCTCATATGGGGGGGGGGGGGCGTTTAATGCCCCCACACCGCGATCGGGATGTCAGTCAGCCGGTGCGAACGGCTGGACAGTCTGGTTGCCGACCACCGGCGGCGTATAGGTGACGGTGTTGGGCACCGCGTAGAGCGAGGTGACGTAGACCAGGGGCGCGAACCACGCGTTGTCGACGAGGTACTCGTTGAGTGCCCCGTACGCGTCTGCGTCCTGCGACACGTTCGCTTCGGCAGCCAGCGTCTCAAGCTCCGGGGTGGTGGAGTGGAACGGGTTGAACACTCCCGACATGCTCGCGTTGTAGTCCTGCGAGTCGGACCCTCCGAAGCCGTTGTACATGAAGAACATGCCGTAGCTGCCACCGAAGACCTTGGCGTAGAAGTCCTGGAACGGGACGGACTCCCACGTGACCCGGATGCCAATGTCACCCAGGGACTGCGTGAGGGTCGCCTCGAACTGCGTGCTCACGACTGTAGACGGCATCGTCACATCGAAGCCATCGGCATAGCCTGCCTCGGCCATGAGGCTCTTCGCCTCGGCCACATCGAAGTCGTACGTGCCGTTGAGTGCGTCACTGTATGCGCCGCCCGAGGGGCTGAAGATCTGCTCAGTCGCGTTCATGAAGCCTGCACCCAGACCTTCAGCCATTCCTTCGCGGTCCAGGGCCAGGTTGATTGCCTGCCGCACGCGCTCGTCACCAAGGGCCGGAACAACGGCGCCTTCGCGGTCGACGAGCCACAGCACACCGAGCGCACCCGGGAGGTTGTTGCCCGTGGTGAAGTCAGCGGCCGGGAACTGCGCCGCCTGCGACGCGGAACTCAGGCCCGCGTAGTCCAGCTGACCCGCGCGAAGGGCATTCTGCACAGCAGTGGGATCCGGGATGATCTGAACCTCGACGGTGCTGTAGGGGTACTTGTCGATGGCATAGAAGTCATCGTTGCGCTCGAGCACGTACTTCGAGCCGGCAGTGGAGGCATCGGCGTTGAGCGTGTAGGGGCCCGAGCCGACGGGCTCCAGCTGGGAGCTCTCGGCAGTCAGCACCTCGGGGGCACCGATTGCACCGACGCTGCTGCTGAACGCGGGGATGATTGCCGCGTCCGGCTGGCTCAGCGTGATGAGCACGGTGGCGTCGTCCACGGCCTCCACTGCGCTAACTGACGCAAGGTTGGCCGAGGTCGACGAACCTTCACGTGCTACTTCGAGCGAGTCGACAACCGCCTGAGCGTCGAGCGTCTCCCCGTTCGTGAACTCGACGCCGTCTCGGATGTGGAGAGTGAGCTCGGTCAGGTCCTCGTTGTACTCCCACTCCTCCGCGATGCCGCCGGCGAGTGATCCATCCAACTCACGATGCACGAGGGTGTCATAGACCGAGAGGAACAGGGTCGCGTCTCCACCCGACCAGCTGCCAATCGAGAAGTTCGACGGCGGTGCCTGCAGAGACAGACGCAGTGTGCGATCCTCGTCCGGCGCCGACGTCTGGCCGCCTCCCCCACCGCCGCTGCACCCCACCAAGACCAATGCTGCGACGGTCGCCACGGCGACCCCCGCAAGTCGAATACTCTTCGCAAACGTCATTCTGGACTCCTTTGTCAATGCTGTGCGTTCCGACGGGGCTCTTCCCTCAGCCAGTATCACGCGTTAGTGTCGCGTGATACTAACGCGTGATACTGATCGTAAGGCACACGTGTTACTAAGTCCAGCGCAGAATTGCGGACGAGGTAACGGTTCGATTACCGAGGGCCGCGTTCGCTACATGGGAGGATGAACGCATGACCACAACGCAAGGCCGAGGACGCCCCTCGACAAGCGCCGATGTCGCACGCCTCGCGGGCGTTTCGCGCTCGACGGTCAGCAACATCCTCAACGGCAACGACGCGCGCTTCCCCGAGCAGACACGACAGCGCGTTCTCGACGCGGCCCGCGAGCTCGAATATCAGCCATCTGTTGCTGGGCGCTCCTTGGTCAGCGGCCGCAGCGACACGATCGTCGTCCTCGTCGCGAACGCCGGGTTCGCCGCACACTTCCAGGACGCGGTCGACCGGGTCATGCGGAATACCCGCCAGATCGGGGGGAACGTCGTCATCCGCCTCGCCGGCGAGGATGCCCGTGCAACCTCCGAGGCGGTCGCGCGGCTGCGTCCCCTGGCGGTGGTGGACTTTGGTGTCCTGATGGCGTCGGAACGAGAGTTCCTGGAGCGGCGCGGCACGATCATCGTTCCCGCGCGCGGACGAGCCGACAGCGAGCAACTGGACGGCGGCATCACTGCCCTACAGTGCTCGGCACTGTTGGATCACCACCCCCGCGCCCTGTGGTTCGTAACCCTCGTCGACTACGAGCGCGACCCCTACGCACCCAACCGGCACGAAGCACTCCGGCAGGTTGCCCTACGCGAGGGGCTGCCTGCGCCCGATGCGATTGCCGTTGACTTGACGCTGGAGAGCGGCATCGCCGCCGTGGAGCGAATTCTCGCCGGTCCCACGCCCGCTGGCGTGGCCTGCTACAACGATGACGTGGCGTTGACGCTCCTCGCTGCTGCTCGCGAACTGCGCGTCGATGTACCGAAGCGCCTTGCCGTGGTCGGCGTCGACAACTCCCCGGTCGGGCAGATGTGGACTCCTCGCCTCACCACCATCGACACGGACCTGCGCGGCCTCGTCGATGCAGTGGCCATCGAACTGCGCATTCGGCTCGGCGAAGAGGGTCTGGTCACTCCGACGTCACACGGGCACTTCGCCCTCCTGCGCGGCGGCACCGCCTGACGGGTGGCCGGCACACCAGCCACCCGCCTGCGCTTTTATTCGTCGCCGAACGTCAGCACCGTGGCGACAAGCCCGTCGGCCTGCGCGGTGACGACGATCTCACCGGCGCCGCTCCGGCGCAGCACGGCGAGCGCGTGACCATCGAAGGTCGTGTGCGCGTCGCCTACGAACGACTCCGTTGTTATCGGCGCTCCACTGCCGAATCCTTGCAGCACCGCGGGGCCTTCGAGCGATAACCGGACTGTCCGATCGGCGGTGTTCTGCACTACGCCGCGCCCGTCTTCGAGAGTGATGTCGATGAACGCGAGTTCGCCGGATCCCACCGGTTCGAGGCGGAGCGCGATGGTGACGTCGCTTTCCGCGGTCGTCAGGGTGGAGCGACCGATTTCGACGCCCGAGCGGTACGCCACCGCCGCCAGTTCACCGGGGTGATACTCGATCTCGAAGTCTGCCCGGAAGCGCCGCTGGGCACCGACGAGCGCCCGAGCGAGCGGAACTCCGTCGAGCAGAAGCTCGACCTCATCGGCATCCGCGTACACCTCCACCGAGGTGCTCAGCCCTTCCGATCCGTGCCACGACCAGCTCGAGACGGTGTCCGACCACGCCCACGGCGAGCCGCCGACGAGTTCGACGCCGTGCTTCTCGGGGCGCTGCACCGCAATGTAGGGCTCGGTACGCAGCCCGAAGACGACCTCACGGTAGTACGAGACCGGGCGACGGATGCCGGTGATGTCGATGTCACCCGTGAACGCGGTCAGCCCCGGGAACCCGGTCGCGAAGCCGGAACCCTGCGCGTCAGCATCGGGCTCCTTGTACCGCACGACCCCGATGCCCACCTCGCCTAGGTAGTCGAAGCCGGTCCACGTGAAGTCACCCAAGACGTGGGCGTTCTCCTTCACGAGTTCCCAGTTGACGTCGATGTCGCCAGGCCAGGTTTCGGTCCCCACGATGACACGGTCGGGATAGAGCTCACGATCCAGCTCATAGCGGCCCGCGCTATAGTTCATGCCGGCGACATCGAGGACGGCGAACGATTCCTCGGTGCGCGCGGAGGTCTGTGGCGCGGTCTGGATCTGGTTCATCATGGCGCCGATGGCGCCCATCATCGTGTTCACACCACCGCCGTCGCCTCCGCCGGTGGAGGCCGCTTCGGCGGCCCGACGGCGTCTGCCTTCGATGACCATGTCGAGCACGGAGACGAACCCGTTGATGCCGTTGGTGACAAGGCGAGTGGGATCGAGCGCACGAACCTTCTCGGCAAGCCGCCGACTCCACAGCGCACCGAACCGGTCACCGGTTTCGGGAATCTCGTTGCCGATCGAGTAGAAGATCACCGAGGGGTGGTTGAGGTTCTTCGCCACCATCGCCTCAATGTCGCGCTCCCACCACTCCGGGAACTCGAAGGAGTAGTCGAACGTGCTCTTCGCCTGCGTCCACATGTCGAAGGCTTCGTCCATGACGAGCATGCCGAGGCGATCACAGGCATCCAGGAACGCTGAGCTCGCCGGGTTGTGCGCGCTGCGCACGGCGTTGAACCCGGCCTCCTTGAGGATGCGCACCTTGCGCTCCTCCGCATCCCGGAACGCCGCAGCGCCCAGCGGACCGTTGTCATGGTGGATGCAGGCGCCGCGCAACTTGACCTCGCGGCCGTTGATCCGTAGACCCCGGACCGGGTCCAACGCGAGAGTACGGATGCCGAACGCTGTCGTGGTGGCGTCGACGGCTCCGTTGTACTCGACCTCGGTGTGAGCCGTGTACAGCGCGGGGGCATCGACATTCCATCGCACCGGCGCGGCGACGAGCAGTCGCTGCCGGACGACTTCGGATGCCTGCGCCAGCAGTGTCACCGGCGCGGCCGCGCGCGCCACCTCAGCACCGGACGGGTCCCGCAGGACCGTGGTAACGCGGGCGGTCGCCGTCGTCGTCGAGAGCACGCTCGCGACCGTGGTGGAGACATCGATCGTTGCCCACTCGTCATCCGCATCGGCGGTCACGACACGGATGCCGTCCACCGCCGCATGCACGGGTTCTTTGACGATCAGATGCACATCACGGTAGATCCCGGCGCCGGTGTACCACCGCGAGTCCAGATGCGCGCGAGCATCGACGCGAATCTCGTTGTCAGCATCGAATGTGAGGTAGGGATCGATGCGGACGACGAAGCGGCGGTAGCCCGAGGCATCCTGCCCGGCAAGAGCGCCTCCCACGAAGACGCCTGCCTGGCGGTACACCCCGTCGAACTCGAGCGCGACGAATTTGCCCCGGTAGTCCTCGGGGACGGGCAGCGAGTGACGATATTCGAACGCTCCCCCGTCGAAGTATCCGGTCGTTTCACCGCGTGGCACGCTTGCGGCGCGCTCCGTGCCGATGACAGCGTCGTGTGGCAGTACGACGTCGCTCCAATCTGCTCCGCCGCCGCCAAGTTCGAAGAACGGTGTCGCCTTCAGTCGATACGACCATCCGTGGTTGAGAAGCGTGCGCATCAGTTCCGACCTCGCGCCCCGCCGATAGTGCTCGTCATTGAGTTCCCTCCAAGTGTCACGTGATACTGACCACGATAGTAACACGTGTTAGCATGGACCTGGTCACCCCATACGGGCACCGCCACCAGGCCCATTCGCGTGGCGCAATCGCGCGGTTCGCGGATGCCCAACCGTGCGATAGCGCCCCACGTTTGCCGGGCGCGCACGGGCGCCCCTCCACGAGGGAGCACCTCACCGCGTCAGCGCCGACACTTCGTGACGCGCACCGCTCGGCATCCGCCCGCGCCGGTCGGCCGCCTCGCACACGATCCGCACGATCTGCGACACGATCACGAGCACGGTCATGACAATCGCCGAGAGGAGCAGCGCGGCGGCCTCGAAGAGAAGGGACCCCAGGTGCAGCGCACCATTCCCGATGACGTTCATGCGCTGGCCGCCGCATCCATCCGGGGCGCGAGCGCCATCGTGCTGGCATACGCCGTCACCCGCGCACCCGCGAGGGCGAGCGATCCCGCCACGACCTGCAACAGGCTGAACGCCGGGTCTCCCGCACGGGAGGGTTGTGCGGGCTTCGCGATGAATGAGTTCGACATCTCTGCTCCTGGAATCGACCGGTTGAGGTTGCCTCCAGCCTCCGCTGTTCTCCCCGCCGGGGCGTCGTGCGCGGGGACGATCCCGTGTCATCCAAACGCAGTAGGCGCATCGCCACTGTTGCGCCCACTGCTGAAGGATGATGGAGCGATGAGCCCCGCCGAGCCTGCCACCCCGACGCCCGACGTGGGCTGGCCGAAGCAGTCCTGGTTCGTACGCGGACCGCTGCTGTCATCGATCGCGGTGATCGCGAGTATCGCCGCCCTCGCCACCGAGCTCTGCGTCATGCTCATCGGCTCGGCCCCGCCGATCGGATTCCTCGGCCTCGCCCTCTCGGCGCTCGGGGTGCTGTTCATCTTCCGCGCCCGCTGGCTGGGCCTTGCCCTGACGACGGCGGGCGGCATCGCGAGCGCCCTGTTCGGCGAAGAATACGTCGGCATCTGGACCGTGACGGTCTTCACGATGTTCCTCTTCGCCCGGCAGGGGCGCCATGCCGCCCCCGCCTCCGCCGTCGCCGCCACGTCGCTCTACATCGCGCTGACGATCCGCGAGGGCGGCAATCTGGAGTCCCCCGTTGCGCTCGTCGCCGCAACCTTCTGCCTCGCCGCCGCCGCCGCGGGCAGCGCCGTCCGACTCCAGACCGAGACCTGGGATGCCGCACGCCAGCGCGCCATCGACCTCGCGGCCGCCCAGGCGGGCGAAGTGCGTCAGGCGATCAGCGACGAGCGCCTGCGCATCGCACGCGACCTGCACGATGGCATCGGCCACGAACTCGCCGTGGTCAACGTGAACATCAGCGTCGCCGAAGTCTCGATGCCAGCCGAGTCCACCGCCTCGCTGAGCGCCTTGACGGCCGCCCGTGAAGGCATCCAGCGCGCGCTGCACGAGACGCAGCAGATCCTCGATCTGCTGCGCACGTCGGACGACGCGACCGAGGTGCGCACCGAGCTCGCCCGCGTAGAGAACATCGCCGCACTCGTCGCGCGGCTGAACGCTGCCGGCGCGCAGGTTGAGGCATCCATCGACGACGTTCTGCCCGAGCTGGAGCAAGATGGCTCCGCTGCGGCCTATCGCATCGCGCAGGAGGTGCTGACGAACGCCGGCAAGTACGGCTCGGGCCCCGTGCACCTCACCGTGACCCGCGCCGGCGATCGCCTCGTCATCGACGCGACCAATCCCACCGTGGCGACAGCGTCGTCGCCGCGGCCGAACGGGTATGGGATCGTGGGCATGCGCGAGCGCGCCCAGTCCGTGGGCGGCAGCATCGAGGTCTCGCACGCGGCGCAAACGTTCCGCGTGCACGTGGAAGTGCCGGCGAAGGGAGCCTGACATGATCCGTGTGCTCATCGTGGACGACCAGGAGATGATCCGGACGGGCCTGCGCACGATCGTGTCGTCGGCACCGGATCTCGAGGTCGTCGCCGACGTCGGCGACGCGTTCGCGGCGC
>JAEYAG010000141.1 GCA_023451265.1 Actinomycetes bacterium
CCTACGCCCTCGCCGAGCAGGTCATCCCCGAGCGCATCCGGTCCCGCGAGATCCCGCGCGAGGACGCCGTCCGCGAGCTCGTCCGACGCGCCGCGCGGTCCAGCGGCGTCGGGACGGCGGCCGACCTGGCCGACTACTACCGCCTCCGCGACCGTGCCGCGGTGACCGGGGCGATCGCCGACCTCGTCGACGCCGGCGAAGTGCAGCCCGTGACCGTCCGCGGCTGGGAGCGGGGCGGCCGGCCCCTCCCCGCCTGGCGGCATCGCGACGCAGTTCTTCCGCGCCGGGTCGAGACCGCCGCCCTGCTGACTCCGTTCGATCCGGTGGTGTGGTTCCGGGAACGCGCGCTGCGGGCTTTCGAGCTCGACTACCGCATCGAGATCTACGTGCCGGCGGCGAAGCGCCGCTACGGCTACTACTCGCTGCCCGTGCTCGTCGGCGACCGGATCGTGGCGCGGGTCGACCTCAAGGCCGACCGCGGCACGTCCACGCTGCAGGTGCAGTCGGCGTGGTGGGAGCCGCAGGCGCGTCCCGGCGACGCCGAGGCGATCGCGGCGGAGCTCCTCCGCGCCGCGCGGTGGCAGGGTCTGGAACAGGTGTCGGTCTCCGGATGAGGCGATGCGACCGCTGCCGTCCACACCGCGCTCGCCTCCACCGCCCCGGACACGGTGCGTCGTCACGTCCACGTCCGGGAGGCCGTCGCGTGAGCCGTCGTCGCTGGTGGCTCCTGGGCGGTGTCGTCGTGGCCGTCGCTGTCGCGGGGGCGGTATGGTGGGGGCTGTCCGCGCTCCGCTCGCCGACCGCGGAGGACGCAGCGCTGGCCTATCTCCGGGCGCTGGAGTCGGGCGATCCCGAGGCGGTTGCGGCGACGGGGACCGCGGTGTCCGACACCGCCCTCACCGCGTTCGCCGGAGCGGCGTCGACCATCACGGACGCCGAGGTCACCGCTGTGCGTGAGGGAGACGGTGACGCGTCCGCGACGGTGCGCTTCCGACTCGACGGGGACGAGCACCAGGCGCGCGTCCGGCTGACGCCGGAGAGCGGCCGCTGGACCGTCGACGCCTCCGGACTCGGTGCCCTCCGCGCCACGACGACGATCGGGACGGCGGTCCAGGTCGGCGATGCGGTCCTCCCGGTGACCGAAGACACCGCTCTGCTCCCTGGCGTGTACCCGGTCGCGGCCGCGCCGCGGGCGCTGCTGGCCGGCACGACCGAGGCCGTCGTCCTCCCCGGCGACGGCGCCACCGCACGCGTGACCGCCGAACTCCGCCCGGAGGCGACGGAGGCCGCGCAGACGCAGCTCGACGGCTACCTGGAGACCTGCACCGCCGAGGGTCACGCGATTCCCGACAACTGCGGCATCCGGATCCCGTGGGGCACGGAGTTCCGGGACGTCTCCGACGTGGCGTTCCGCGTCGAGCGGTTCCCCGCGGTGACGCTCTCCCCCGGCGGGTTCACCGCGGACGACGGCATCCTCGAGGCGACCGTTACCGGCACCGGCCAGGACGGCGCCGCGCGCACCGTCACCTACCGCAGCACCGCGTGGAGCGTGCGCGGTGGCGTGGATATCACCGCAGACGAACTCGCCCTCACCGTGTGGTGAGGGCGAGGATCAGAACTGCACGCGCGGCGGCTCCGAGATGGCGCCGCTGTCGGCGACCTCGAAGAACTCGCGCTCGGTGAAGCCGAGTCCCTTGGCGAAGAGGTTGTTGGGGAACACCTTGATCTTCGTGTTCAGCTCCCTCACCCCGCCGTTGTAGAAGCGCCGCGCGGCCTGGATCTTGTCCTCGGTGTCGACGAGGGCCTGCTGCAGCTGGAGGAAGTTCTGGCTGGCCTGCAGCTGCGGGTAGGCCTCGGCCACCGCGAAGAGGCTGCGCAGGGCCTGCTGCAGGTGCCCCTCGGCGATCCCCGCCTCGCCGGGGCTGCCGGCGGAGAGGGTCTCGGCGCGGGCGCGGGTGACGTTCTCGAACACCGCCTTCTCGTGCGCCGCGTAGCCCTTGACCGTCTCGATGAGGTTCGGCAGCAGGTCGGCGCGGCGTTTGAGCTGCACCGTGATGTCGCTCCAGGCCTCATCCACGCGCACGTTCAGCGCGACGAGCGAGTTGTACGTCGCCCACAGATAGATCCCGACGATCACGACCAGCGCGACGACGATCAGGACCGGGATCAGCCATTCCATACGACTCCCATCGACTGAGGCTCATCCTATCGGCGCGGATGCCGGGGGCTTCCTCGCGCGCCCGCACTCTCAGCCGTTTTCCACCCTCGCCCGCTCCTCCCCGCCGGGCGCGGCGCCGCCCACGACTGTCAGGCGCCGAGGACGCGGTCGAGGTAGGGGTTGCGGAACCGTCGCTCCGGGTCGAGGCGGTCGCGCAGCGCGGTGAACTCGTCGAATCGCGGATAGCGCGCACGCAGCGCGGCGGCGTCGAGCGTGTGCATCTTGCCCCAGTGCGGACGGCCGTCGTGGGCGAGCATGACCTCTTCGACCGCGGCGAAATACTCGGTCGGGTCGGCGCGCCAGTAGCGGTGGACCGCGATGTAACCGCTGTCGCGGCCGTGCGCGGTCGACAGCCACCGGTCGTCGCCGGCGGCGGCGCGCACCTCGATGGGGAACTCGATGCGCCAGCCGTTGTCGTCGATCACCCGCTGCACGGCGGCGAACGCGTCGGGCAGGCGCTCCAGCGGCACGGCGTACTCCATCTCGCGGAAGCGGACGCCCCGGCTGGTCGCGAAGACGCGGTGGGAGAGGTCGGAGAACTCCCGGTCCCCCCAGACCTTCGCCGACAGGCGGTTGATGCCGGGGACGAGAGCCGGCACCGCCCGACCGGCGCTGCACACCGCCTGATGCACGCCGTTGCCGATCAGGGCGTCGTCCACGAACTTCGCGACGGGGCTGAGCGGGTGGGTCTCGGCATCCGCCGGCACCCGCGTGTTGGTCTTCGTGAGGGCGACATCGGTGTGCGGAAACCAGTAGAACTCGAAATGATCGGCATCCCGCACACGCTCGTCGATCGCGCCGACGACGCCCGACAGCGGCTCGGGACGCTCGACCGCCCGCAGGACGAAGGCGGGAACGCACTGGATGGTGACCTCGACGAGGATGCCGAGGGCGCCGAGGCCGAGGGCGGCGGCGGGGAGCAGCTCGCAGTTCTCGTGCTCGTCGACGGTGAGCAGCTCGCCGTCGGCGGTGACGAGCATGGCCCCGACCACCTGGGTGGCCAGTCCCCCGAAGCCGAGACCCGTGCCGTGCGTGCCGGTGGAGATGGCGCCCGAGATGGACTGCCGGTCGATGTCGCCGAGGTTGATCATCGCGAGGCCGTAAGGGGCGAGGAGCGCGGGGATGCGGTGCAGACGCGTTCCCGCGAGCAGGCGCACCCGCGCGTGCTCCCGGTCGACCGCGACGAGGCCGGACAGGTCGCTGAGATCGAGCAGCGTGCCCGGCGCGACGGCGATGCCGGTGAAGCTGTGTCCCGCGCCGACGGCCTTGATCGCCCGTCCGCGGGCGGCGGCCGAGCGGACCGACCGGCGGACGGCGGAGATGGTCGTCGGGTACTCCACGAGCTGAGGCCGCACCCTCTCGGTGCGTCCCCAGTTCTGCCAGGTGCCGCCGGGCCGCGTCACAGGAACGCCTTCCCCTCGCCGCGGTAGGTCGGCGCCTCGCCGACCAGGCGATCGCCGGAGGTCAGATGGTAGCGGTCGACGCGTTCGGCGAGCTCGCCGCTCTTGGCGTGCCGGAACCACACCTTGTCTCCCACGCGCAGGCCGCGTGCCGCCTCGCCCTGCAGCGGCGTCTGCACCTCGCCGGCGCCTTCGCGACCGAGCGTGTGCAGTCCCTGCGGCCAGACGGGCAGGGGCTGACGGCTCGCGACGGGCGGGCCGGAGGCGATCCAGCCGCCGCCGAGCACCGTCGCGATGTCGGGGGTGGGCTTTCGGACGACGTCGAGGGCGAACGCGGCGGCGGGCGCGGGTGTGAAGGCGCGGTAGCCGTCGAACAGGTGGCCGGCGAGCAGTCCGCTGCCGGCGGTGGTTTCGGTGACGGCGAGGTCGGATGCCGTGGACTCGAGCGATCCGGTGCCGCCGCCGTTGACGAACTCGAGCGGCGCGATGTCGCGGAGGGCCGCGACGATCGCGCCGCGACGGTCGAGCAGTTCCTGGCCCGACCGCCGCTGCATCCAGCGGATGACGGCGTCGCCGGAACCGGTGTCGTCGGGCTGTCCGGCGATCTGCGCTTCGTACATCATGAGCCCGACGAGGCGGAAGCCGGGGCGGTGGGCGATGCCGCGCGCGAGCCGGGCGACCTCGGCGGCGTCGTGCACGGGCGACCGGCGCACGCCGATGTGACCGAGCACGGGGGCGCGCCAGGAGGCGTCCGCGTCGATCGCGACCCGGATCTCGGCGCGGGATGCCGGGGCGGCGACCGCGTCGACGACATCGAGCTGGGCCAGGTCGTCGACCATGAGCGTGATGCGCGACGCCGCCTGCGCGTCGGCGGCGAGGGCAGCGAGGGCCGCGCGGTCGACCGTCGGGTAGCCGAGCACGATGTCGTCGTGCGTCTCGGCGAGCCACAGCGCCTCGGGGAGGGTGAACGCGAGGATGCCGCGGTAGCCGGGCAGGGCGAGGGCAGCGTCGAGCACCTCCCGCACGCGGATCGACTTGCTGGCGACGCGGATGGGGACGCCGCTGGAGCGCACGACGAGGTCGAGGGCGTTGTAGCGGAGGGCGTCGATGTCGATGGCCGCCACTGGACCGTCGAGGCCCGCGATGGCGGCGGTGCGTTCGCGCCAGGAGGTCGCCGTGTCGCGCCTCGGCTTGGCCGCCGTGGCAGAAGCCGCGCGCGCGGCGGCGCTCGCGGGCGTGGGGGCGAGCAGGTCGAGGCTCATGGATCGGGCTCCTTCGCGCGGGTGCTCTCAGCGTAGTTGAGCCGCAGTGTCACGCACGCCAGGACGCGGGATCAGCGCGGCGGTGGTCGGCGGTCGCCGTCGGCGGTGGCATCCGCGGCGGCGACGGCCGCGGCATCCGCGAACCGTCGCGCGAGCGTCGTGCAGGCGGCGGCGAGTTCGGCCGGTCCGACGACCTCCATCGGGGCGTCGAAGCGTGCGAAGGATGCCGCGAGCGCGCCCCACGACCATGACCCCGCCTCGAGCGTGCAGGTGTCGTCGCCGACCTTGACGACGGTGCCGTCGCCGGCGAAGGGGAGCACGTCGCGGGCCGGCAGGTGCAGGAGAACCGTGCCGCGGCACGGCCACTGGCCGGCCAGAGATCCGCGGAGGCGTGCCGAGACGAACGCCGCGGGGTCGCCTCCCGGCACCGCGCGGGGTGCGAATCGCGCGCCGTTGTGGGTGCGCAGCCGCAGCCGGTCGACCGCGAACACCCGCCAGTCGGCGCGATCGACGTCCCACGCGAGCACGTACCAGCGGCCGCGACTGGCCACGAGATGGTGCGGTTCGGCCCGCCGCGGCGGGCGGGCGGCATCGACGGCGTCGCCGTCTGCGCCGATCGGCGTGTAATCGAAACGGAGCGTCTCGCGCGCGCTGATCGCCGCAGCGACGGTGGCGACGGCATCCAGAGACACGTCGGGTTCGGCGCCGTCGCCCGGGAGGGGCACGGTCGTCACCTCGACGGTGTCGAGGCGGTGGCGCAACGGGGCGGGCAGCACCTGCCGGATCGTGCCGAGCGCGCGGTGCGCGGCCTCGTCGATGGGCGCGCCGCCCACGCGCACCGTCTGCAGCGTGATGGCCACCGCGAGCGCCTGATCGGCGTCGAACAGCAGCGGCGGCAGGTCGCTGCCGGCCTGCAGGCGGTAGCCCCCGGCGGGACCGACCCGCCCCGCGATGCGGTAGCCGAGGTCCCGCAGCCGCTCCACATCACGGCGCACGGTGCGCTCGCTCACGTCGAGGCGTTCGGCGAGCACACTGCCGGGCCACTCGCGCGGCGTCTGCAGCAGGGACAGCAGCTGCAGCAGTCGAGCCGTCGTGGTCATGCCGTCGAGGGTAATCGGCATCGAGGACAGAAACAGACCGGAACCCCCGGGAGAGTGGGCACAGCCGGCCATCCGGACCGGCGCGACCGAAGGAGCCGCCATGACCGTTCAGACCACCACCCACCTCAACTTCCGCGGCGAAGCCCGCGCCGCCCTGGAGTTCTACCGATCCGTGTTCGGCGGTCACGCCGTCATCACCACGTACGCCGAGCTCGGGATGCCGGCCGACGCGCCCGGCGCGGATCGGGTCGTCTTCGGTCTTGTGACCGCCGACAGCGGCTTCCGCATCATGGCCTACGACGCGCTCGGCGAGACGACCCGCGGGATCATCGGCGCCGGGCGCACGCACCGGGAGAACAACGCCACGCTGACCGATCAGGCGGTGTTCGTGTCGCTGTCGGCCGCGACCCTGGCCGAGCTGCAGCCGCTGTGGCACGCCCTCGCCGTCGACGCCGCCGTGATCGAGCCGCTGGCGGCGTCGGCGTGGAGTCCGGGGTTCGGCATGCTCACCGACCGTTTCGGTGTCACCTGGAGCGTGACCGTCACCGCGTGATCACGCGGCGCGACCCGCGGTAAGCGCCCGCCGGATGGTCACGCGGCCCGGCGCGCGACCATCTGGTTGAGGCGCTCCGACATCACCAGACCGAGCGCGACGAGGACGAGCAGGAACAGCGGCAGGATCCACAGGCCGGCCCACGCCGAGAGCGCGCCGAACAGCGGCGGGGCGAGGGTCGAGCCGGCGTACGCGGCGGCCATCTGGATGCCGATGATCGCCTGCGAGTTGCGGCGGCCGAAGTTGACCGGCGTGGAATGGATGATCGCCGGGTAGATCGGAGCCGACCCGAGGCCCGCCACGACGAGGCCGGCGAGGGCGACGATCGTGGTGTCCAGGGGCAGGGCGAGCATCAGCGCGCCGAGGCCTACGGCGACGAACCCGCCACGGATGAGCTGCCGGTCCCCCACGCGATCGGCGACGAAGCCGGCAAGGAAGCGGCCCGCGGTGATGCCGAGGAGGAAGAGGGAGCCGAATGCCGCGGCGGTGGCCGGGTCCACGGCGCGCTCTTCGACGAGGTAGGTCGACGCCCAGAGGATCGAGGTGCTCTCCAGCGCGCAGTACGCGAAGAAGGCGGCGAGGATGAGGACCACTCCCGGGATGCGGAGGGCCGTTGCGAGTGAGACGTGGGCGCTGCCCTTGCCGGCCGGCGTCTCCGCGGCATCCGGATCTGCGTCGACATCAGCCGCCGCGTCGGCGGCCGGCACCGTGACGGTGTTGACCTTGCCCCACAGCGGCAGGCTCACGAGGAGGGCGAAGGTGAGGACGGCCTGGATCACACCGACGATGAGGTACGCGCCCGACCAGCCGAGGCCGGAGGTGATGGCATAGCTCATGATGAACGGGCTGATGGAGGCGCCGACGCCCCAGAAGCTGTGCAGCCAGTTCATGTGTCGCGCCGCGTAGTGCAGGGCGACGTAGTTGTTGAGCGCGGCATCCACCGCGCCGGCGCCGAGTCCGTATGGGATCGCCCACAGGCAGAGCATCCAGAACTCGCCCGAGGCGGAGAAGCCGAAGAGCGCGGCGGCGGTCATCGCGACGCTGACGGCGGTGACCAGGCCCGCGCCGAAGCGGCGGGTGAGGCGCTCGGAGGCGAGGCTGGAGAGGACCGTGCCGCTCGCGATGATCATGGTGACGATGCCGGCGAAGCCGACCGGGACGTCCAGGCTCTGCTGCATGACGGGCCACCCGGCGCCGAGGAGCGAGTCGGGCAGGCCGAGGCTGACGAAGGCGATGTAAATGATCGCGAGCAGGAGGGAGTACACAATGTACGATCGTACACATCAAGGAAGGTGACGTATGACGCGACGGCCCCCGGGAGCGGATGCCGCGGTGCCGCCCGCTGACGACGGCACTCCCCCGCGGCGTCCCCGCCGGACCGACCCCGACCGGCGCGACCGAATCATCGACGCGTGCCTCGACGTCATCGCCGAGGTCGGCGTCGCCGGTGCCTCGCACCGGCGCATCGCGCAGGCGGCCGGGGTTCCGCTGGGGTCGATGACTTATCACTTCGCGGGGATCGACGAGCTGCTGCACGAGGCGTTCACCCGCTTCGCGACCACGGTGAGCGCCGGGTTCGAGCGGCGCATGGCCGCGGCGACCGATCTCGCGTCGGCGCGGGATGCCGTGGCCGCCATCATCCTCGACGACGTGTTCGGTACGCAGCGCGACCAGGTGCTGACGCACGAGCTGTACACGCTGGCCGCGCGCGAACCGCAGTACCGCGCGCTGACGACGGCGTGGATGGCCCGCAGCCGCGCAGCGCTCGAGCGCCACTTCGAACGGCAGACCGCCCGCCTTCTGGACGCGCTCATCGAGGGCCTCACGATCCACTACGCGCTCGACGACATGCCGCGCGACCGTGACGAGGTCGCGCTGGCGATCGCGCGGGTGACGGCGGGGGCTGCTGCAGATGTTGCGCCCCGCGTCGTGCGCCCCCTATCGTGAAGCCCAGCCGCGAGGATCGCGGCCGCCACAACTGAACGGCTCTGTCACAGACCTGGTGCAACCGCGATTTCACATTCGTCACCGCGGAGGCCCCCATGCGCAGACCACGACTCCTGTCGACGGCGTCCCTCGAGAGGCTCGCGCGATGAGCGCGGCCGATCGGTTCGAGCTGATCAGCGACGGGCTGGCGGCCGGCGTCCGCGCGACGGATGCGTTGATCGGGCTGGTTCTTCTCGGTTCCGCGTCCGCTGCAGGCGTGGGCCGCCGCGACGAATGGTCGGATCACGACTTCTTCGCGATCGCGGCGCCCGGCAGAGGCGACGATGCCCGCGCGTCGCTCGACTGGCTGCCGGACCAGGAGCGCGTGCTGCTGACCGCGCGCGAGGGCGGGCTCGGCTTCGTCGCTCTGTACGACGATGGCCATGTGCTCGAGTTCGCCATCGCGGAGCCGGCGGAGCTCGCGGAGAGCGTGGCAGGCGACGCGAGCGTCGTCGTGGATGCGGACGGAGTGACGGCCGAGCTCATCGCAGCTGGCCAGGCGGCGGCCGAGACGCGCGACGCATTCGATCCCGACAACGACGTGCGACTCGTCCTGGTGAAGCTCTTGATCGGAGTCGGCCGCGTGCGTCGGGGCGAGATCCTGAACGGTGGACAGTTCATCCGTACGTGGGCGGCGAACCACCTCCTTCGGGCGATCCGCGGTCGGTTTTCCGGTCGAGCGCCCGAGACGCGCGATGTGATCGACCCGACGCGCCGCTTCGAGGCGGACTACCCGGGATGGGCCGCGGAGATCGCCTCAGCGCTCGACGCGCCCGTCGAACAGGCTGCGCATCGGATGTTCGAGCTGACTCGGCGGATCCTCGAGCCCGATTGGGACGGGTTCCCCACCGCCGCGGCGGACGCCATCGCCCGGCGCCTCGGGTGGTGATGATCGGCGACCGGCCTACCAGATGACACCGCCGCCGACCGAGATGCCGCCCCAGGTCAGAGCGATGAAGATCGCGGCGAAGACGACGGGAGCGATGCCCTTGCCGCTGCGCGCGAGTCCCTTGAGGAGCGCGATGACAGCGAGGATCGCCGCGATGACCGAGAGCCCGCCGCCGAGGATCAGCCCGATGAACAGCGGAATGGGCATGAGCACGAGACCGGCGAGGGCGACCCAGAACGCGGCCCAGGCGGTCGGGTTGGAGCGGCGTTCGACGTAGGAAGACATGTTCATCACCGTACGGCACGGACGCGCATCCGCTCGAACCTCGACACCGACGGCGCGGTCGTACCCCCACTGGGACTCGAACCCAGACTGAAGCGATTTTAAGTCGCCTGCCTCTGCCATTGGGCTATGGGGGCCTGGCTCCAGGGTAGTCGCCGCGTTTCGTCTCGCTCGTACCTCGCTCGCTCAACGACCGGGGGTGGGATGACGCGAGCCCCCGGCCGGGAGGGGCGGGGGGCTCGCGGTCGTACGGAGGGAAGGGTCAGGCCTTGGCTTTCGCGGGAGCCTTCTTCTTCGTGGGAGCCTTGACCTCGGCATCCGTCTTCGGAGCGTCGTCCGCCGGCTTCTCGCCGGCGACCGGGGCGGCCTCGCCGACGACCGACTTCGGGTCGATCGCGGGGGCTGCCGGAGCCGCAGGCGCCGCCGGAGCGGCCTCGGGGGCGGCCGGACGCGGACGCGCGGCGAACTCCTCGAAGACGTAGCGCGGGTTCTGCACCGTCTGGAGCGACACGTTGTCGCGGTGCAGCCAGAAGTTGTGCCACCAGTCGCCGATCACGCGCCACTTGCGCTCCCACGACGGCATCGCCAGGCCGTGGTAGCCGCGGTGCGCGCACCACGCGATGAAGCCCT
>JAEYAG010000154.1 GCA_023451265.1 Actinomycetes bacterium
GGTGTGCCGGGCCCGCGGGGGGGGGGGGCCGGGGTCGGGGGGGTGCACGGGGGCCCCGACGGGTTCGCGGGAGCACTCAGCCGACGAGTTCGCGCTGGCGGGCGCGCTCCTCCTTGGCCGCCGCTTCGTCCAGCGCGGCCTGCTCCAGGCCCTGCGTGCCGACCGCGCCGGTGTCGGCGGACATGCCGTCGTGGTCGTGACCGGCGAGCATCGACTCCTCGAACGGGCGCTCGCCCGAGAGCACGGCGCGGGCCTGCGCGGCATCGAACTGGCCCGTCCAGGTGCCGATGAGGAGCGTCGCCACCGCGTTGCCGGTGAAGTTCGTGAGTGCGCGACCCTCCGACATGAACCGGTCGATCCCGACGATGACGCCGACGCCGTTCACGAGGTCGGGACGGAAGGCCTGCAGGCCGCCGGCGAGGGTGGCAAGACCCGCACCGGTGACACCCGCCGCGCCCTTCGAGGCGATGATCATGAAGACGAGCAGACCGATCTGCTCGGGGATCGACATCGGCACGCCCATGCCCGACGCGATGAACAGCGAGGCCATCGTCAGATAGATGGCCGTGCCGTCGAGGTTGAACGAGTACCCCGTCGGGACGGTGATGCCCACGACGGGCTTGGAGACGCCCACGTGCTCCATCTTCGCGATGAGGCGCGGCAGCGCGGACTCGCTCGAGGACGTGCCGACGATCAGCAGGTACTCCCGGCCGAGGTACTTCATGAGCTGGAAGATGTTGACCCGTGTGACCGCGTAGAGAAGGGTCCCGAGGACGCCGACGATGAAGAGGACGCACGTGATGTAGAACGCGATCATGAGGATGCCGAGGCTGATGATCGCGGCGAAGCCGGTCTTGCCGACGACGGCCGCGATCGCGCCGAACGCGCCGATGGGGGCGAGCCAGAGGATCATCCCCAGGATGCGGAAGACGAGCACCTGCAGCTGCTTGACGGCGAACATGATCGGCTCGCCCTTCTTGCCGAGCCCCTGCAGCGCGAAGCCGACGAGGAGCGCGATGAACAGCACCTGCAGCACACTCTCGCCGGTGAAGGCCGAGAAGAAGGTCACGGGGATGATGCCCATGAGGAACTCGGTCGTGGTCTTCGCCTCGGGCAGCGTCGAGGTGTCGTAGGTCGCGTTCGCCATGTTCAGCCCCTCACCGGGGTGGATGACGTTGCCGACGACGAGGCCGATCGCGAGGGCGAACGTGGACATCGCCATGAAGTACAGCAGGGCGAGCCCGCCGATCTTGCCGACCGTCGCCGCCTTCGCGATGGACCCGACGCCCACGACGATCGTGCAGAAGATGATCGGCGCGATCATCATCTTGATGAGGTTCACGAACGCCTTGCCCACCGGTTCCAGGCCGGTCGCGAAGTCGGGCCACACGAGTCCCACCGTCGCGCCGAGGACCACCGCGATGATGACCGCGACATACAGCCACGTGTGCTTGTCCCACGCGCTCTTGCCTCGTCGCCAGTTGTACCCGGGGAGTTTGAATGATGTCGTGATGGCCATGTCCGCCTCCTGCATGAACACTCGTTGTCCTGTTGCCGTCGACGCCGACGGCGATGGATTCAGGGTGCGGCGGATGCGGGGCCGCGGCCATTTGTGGTCGTATTGATCCCGATCACCGAGAGGCGAAGCCGATGGCGGCACGACCAGCAGCACGCGAGGCACGCAGTGCCGCGTCTCGCGTGTTCGCGGTGCTCGCAGCGGCCGTCGCCGCGATCGCCGTGCTGATCGCGGCGCTGCTGATCCTCGAGGGGCAGCGTGCCGCCGCGTCGGAAGCCGAACGCGTGACGCAGGCCGTGGCTGAGACCCTCTCCCACTCCCCCGACGTCCAGAGCGCCCTCGCCGCAGCCGATGAGGCCGCGGACGACGAGGCCGCCAGCGCGCAGCTGCAGCCGGTGGCTGAAGCGGTGATGGCCGATGCGCGGGTCGACTTCGTCACGATCATGGACCCCGCCGGCATCCGTCTCACCCATCGTGACCCGGCCCAGATCGGCCAGCACTACATCGGCACGATCCCCACAACGCCGACTCGGCTGACCGAGCAGTTCACGGGCACGCTGGGACCCTCGATCCGCACGATCGTGCCCGTCGAGTCCGGCGGGCGCACCGTCGGCTGGGTGTCGGTCGGGGTGACCGTCGACACCGTCGCCGCGTCGGTCCTCCCTCGGCTGCTGATCGCCCTCGGCATCGGCGGGGCGCTCATCGCGGCCGGGGTCATGGGCGCACTCGTCGCGCGTCGTGTGACGCGACGCGTGGCCGGCGACCTGCCGCCGCGGGCCATCCACGACACGCTCGCCGCGGCCGAGTCGATGCGGACGCTCGGCGAGGCGCTGCGCGCGCAGACGCATGAGCACGGCAACCGCATGCACACGGCCGTGGCACTGCTCGAACTCGGGCGCACCGCGGAGGCCATCGGCATCCTCACCGACTCCTCCCGGCAGAGCCAGGCGCTCGTCGACCAGGTGTCCGCGCACGCCGGCGGCGATCCGACCGTCGGCGCGCTGCTCCTCGGCAAGGCCTCGCAGGCCGCCGAGCGCGGCATCGAGTGGATCGCGGAGATCGCGCCCGACGCACCGGGTTCGGTGCTCGCGCCGACCGACGCCGTCGCCGTCCTCGGCAACCTCATCGACAACGCCCTCGACGCCGCCGGCGAGGGGACCCCGCCGCGCTGGGTGCGCGTCGCTCTCGCACCGCTCGGGGACCGGCAGCTGTCGGTGACCGTCTCGGACTCCGGCCCCGGGATCGCGGGCGAACTCCGGGACCGCGTCTTCGAACGCGGGTTCTCCACGAAGCCCGCCGGACGGGAGGGCCGCGGCGTCGGCCTCGCGCTCGTGCGCGAGATCGTGACCGGGGCGGGCGGTTCCGTCACCATCGACCCGACGACCCCGACCACCTTCCGCGTCGTGCTGCCGGCGGTGCCGGCATGATCGACGTGCTGCTCGTCGATGACGAGGCGCTGACCCTCGAGCTGCATCGCACCTATGTCGAGCGGCTCGAGGGCTTCCGGGTCGTCGGCGAGTGCAGTGGAGCGCGCGCCGCGGTGCGGGCGATCGTGGAGCAGCCCGACCAGCACATCGATCTCGTGCTCCTGGACATGACGATGGCGGACGGGACGGGCCTCGACGTGCTGCGCTACCTGCGTGCGCGCTCCGCCGACGTCGACGTCATCGCGATCACCGCCGTCCGCGACGCGGACGTCGTGCGACAGGTCGTCGCCCTCGGCGCCATCCAGTACCTCGTCAAGCCGTTCGCGTTCTCGGTCTTCGCCGAGCGGCTGGAACAGTACCGGAGTTACCGCGAGCAGTCACGCGGGACGGCGGGAGAGGCGACCCAGGCCGAGATCGACGCGCTGCTCGGAGCGCTGCGGCCGACGGGCAGCATCCGCCTGCCCAAGGGGCTGTCGGCGGACACCCTGGCCCTCGTCACGACGACCGTCCGGGACCACGGGCCGCTGTCGGCGTCGGAGGCGGCCGAGGCGGCGGGGATCTCTCGGGTCGCCGCGCGACGGTACCTGGAGCACCTGGCGGGCGAGGGCCGGGTGACGCGGGTGCCCCGCTACGGCGGGCGGGGCAGGCCCGAGACCGAGTATCGCTGGAACCGTCCTCGTTAGCGGTCCGGATCCCAGTCCGCGGGGCCGGCTGAACCGGCGGGATACTCCTCCAGCGGCACGTCGCCGCGCG
>JAEYAG010000167.1 GCA_023451265.1 Actinomycetes bacterium
GACGCGCGGGGCGCGTCAGGTCAGGCCGTGGCGGTGCGCGTAGACGACGGCGGCAACGCGGTCGCGCGCGCCGAGCTTCTGCAGCACGTTCGACACGTGCGTCTTCACGGTCGCCTCGCCGATGTACAGCGCCGCGGCGATCTCGGCGTTGCTGCGCGCGTCGGCCAGCAGCCGCAGCACCTCGTCCTCGCGCTCGGTGAGCAGCGCCGCGGCGGGCGAGGGCTCGGCCGGGGCGGGTTCGTCCGGGTGCGCGGATGCCGCGAACCGCTCGATCACGCGCTTGGTGACCGCCGGGGCGAGCAGCCCGTCGCCGGCGGCGGCGACGCGCACCGCGGTGACGAGTTCTTCGGGACCGGCGTTCTTGAGCAGGAAGCCGCTCGCGCCGGCCTGCAGCGCCTGGAAGAGGTAGTCGTCGCGGTCGAAGGTCGTGACCACGACCACCGCGGCCGTGCTATCGGGGTCGGCGACGATCCGGCGTGTCGCCTCGAGACCATCCATCCCCGGCATCTGGACGTCCATGCAGATGACGTCGGGGCGCAGGGCGGATGCCGCCGCCACCGCCTCCGCGCCGTTGCCGGCTTCGCCCACGACGACGAGGTCGTCCTCGGCATCCAGGATCATGCGGAACCCCGCCCGCATGACGGCGTGATCGTCGACGAGCAAGACCCGCACGCTCATGCGCGCACCCCCGCGGCTGCCGCTCCGCGCGAACCTTCGGCGGCGCCGGGCGACGGCACGCGCACCCGCACCAAGAAGCCGCCCCGCGGACGCGGCCCGGCCTCGAGCGTGCCGCCCGAGGCGGCCGCCCGCTCGCGCATGCCGACGATGCCGAGGCCCGTTCTCCCCGCGATCATCGGGCGGCCCGAGTTGGTGACCTCCAGTTCGACGCCGTCGTCGTCGTAGCGCAGCCGCACGTCGGCGACGGCATCCGGCCCGCCGTGTCGGCGCGCGTTCGTGAGCGCCTCCTGCGCGATGCGATACAGGTTCACCTGCACCAGCTCGGGTGTCTCGACGGGGTCGCCGACCACCGCGAACGTCGTCGGCAGGCCGTTGTCGACGGCGTGCGCGACGAGGTCGGGGATCGCGCACAGGCTGAGGGTGGAGGATGCCGGGGTGTCGGCGTCGGGTGTGCGCAGGGTCTCCAGCAGCTGGCGCAGCTCGGTCAGCGCTTCGCGGGCGGAGTTCTCCACCGCGCCGAGCGCCGCGCGTGCCGCGGCGGGGTCGCGGTCGAGCACGGTGCGCGCCGCGCCCGCCTGCACCCCCATCGCCGACACGTGGTGGGCGACGACGTCGTGCAGCTCGCGGGCGATGCGCACGCGATCCAGCGCCACCGCCTGCGCCGCGGTGAGCTCCCGCTCCCGCTCCAGGTCGGCGGTGCGCTCCTCGAGCGCGGCGCGCGAACGGGCGCCCGCCCACGCGCGCTCGCCGAAGAAGTACGCACCGCCGAAGAACGCGACGTTGACGAGGAACTGCAGCAGCATGTACGCCGCGAACGGCGAGAACAGCCCCGCCCTCGAGGGGCCGCCGTCGTCGCCACCGGTCGCCGCCTGGAAGATGGTCACGAGCAGCCAGACGAACATGGCGGCGATGACGATCAGGCGCACCAGCGTCGCACGGCGCCGGTCGGCGACCCACGCGCCGACGGTGTACATCGCGATGAACAGCGCGACGTTGCCGACGTACACCTCGGGGATGCGTGCCGTCACGCCGATGAAGAACGCCAGCGCGACGGTGACCAGCACGGCCTCCGGGTAGCGGCGCCGCAGCGCCAGCGGCAGCGTGAGGGCGGGGGCGTAGACGAGCGCCCACGCGAACGGCGGCGTCTCGTCGCCGTAGAGGCCGGCCACCTGCCCGAGCCATGCGCTGATCACGGCGCCGACGAGCAGCCCGGCGGCCAGCCACAGATCGTTGCGGCGCTGCGCCGCGGTGACGGTGCGCCCGGTGATGTGCTCGCTCATGCTTCCAACGTAAGCGGGGGCGGATGCCGCGGCATCCCCCGCACGACGGAGCCTGCGCGCCGCCCCGGCGTCGACGGCACGTCAAGACCCTTGGGGATGCCGGTGCGCTTTGGCAGGATGACACCGAACGACCACCCACCGCACCGAACCCACGCACCACACCGAACGCACGAGGGAGTCACAATGACCGACGCAGACGAGAAGGTCTACACCGTAGGGGTGATCGTGGGGTCGGTGTCCGAACCCTCGCTCAACCGCAGGTTCGCCGACGCGCTGATCGCGCTGGGACCCGACGCCGGGCTGGAGTTCCGCGACATCCCGATCGCGCACCTGCCGTTCTACGGCACGCAGTACGACACGGCCTTCCCCGACGACGGCTGGGCCTTCAAGCGCGCGGTGGAGAGCGCCGACGGGCTGCTGATCATCACGCCGGAGTACAACCGGTCGATCCCCGCGGTGCTGAAGAACGCCGTCGACTGGGCGAGCCGCCCCACCGGCAAGAGCTCGCTGGCGGGCAAGCCCGTCGCCGTCACCGGCGCGACGAAGGGCATGATCTCCACGGCCGTCGCGCAGAACCACCTGAAGGCGATCCTCTCGGCGCTCGGTGCACCGCTGGTCGGTGTGCCCGAGGCGTACATCCGCGTCGGCGATGAGTTCTTCGACGGCGACGGCGGGTTCGCGAACGCGGGCACGCGGGAGTTCCTCACCGGCTTCCTGCGGCAGCTGCACGACCTGATCGGGCGCTGGGCGCCGGGCGCGTCATGAGCCGCTGACGCCACGCCGGGCTCAGGCGCCCTGCGCCGGCGGCACGAGTGCGTTGCCGAGCTCGCTCCGCAGGTACAGCACCGAACGGCCGTACCTGCTCGACGAGACGAGACCCGCGGCGCGCAGCGCCCGCAGATGCTGGCCGGCGGCCGACGTGGTCACACCGAAGCGGACCCCGAGCTCCGTCGACGAGGCCGGTTCGTCGAGCACGGTCAGCAGTTGCGCGCGGACCCGCCCAAGGATGCCGACGAGCGCCGCCGACGTGGTCACCTGCTGGGGCTCCCACATCGCGCCCTGGCCGCGCGCGGGATAGAGGATGAGGGGCGCGGCGTCGCCCACCGGCGCGGACGCGCGCGCCGTGAAGACGGTCGGCACAAGGGTCACGCCCTCCCCGTCGGTGCGGCGGGTGCGGTCGGCGGGATCGCGCAGCGCGACCGAGATCACCCGCCCGTCGAAGCGCACCGTGGGCGAGATCCCGTTCAGCATCGCGCCGAGCCCGGACTGCGCGATCTGGCGTCCGCGGTAGGCGATGTCGGCCTCGAGCACCGCGCGCATGCGCGGCCAGTACGGCGCGAACGCGGCATCCCACAGCCCTCGCAGTGCCGCGACGACCCGGCGCACCGCCGCGCGCGGGTCGCCCGCGAAGACCGCCGGGACCGATCCGTGGACGGCCTCGAGGTCACGGTGGAACGTCGTCGTACGGATGCGGCTGAGCGCAGCCAGCTCGTCGTCGAGCCGGGTCAGCGGCGACACCGGCCGGGGGTTGAGGAAGTCCGGCGTCCACAGCCGGTCATCGATCAGCGCGCGCAGCGCGGCGTGGTCGAGGTCGGCGCGGGCGGCCTGCGTCTGCCGCAGCCAGGGCAGCTGCAGCGGGTACCGGGAGGGATCGTGGATCGCGCGCAGCGACAGCCCGAGCTCGCACAGCGGCGACAGGCCGAAGCGCACGTCGCCCACATCCGACGCGCGCAGCTCGTACCGCAACATGAAGGATTACGCTACATCGATTTCGGCGCCGCGCGCTCGTCGACAGGATCGACGAGTGACCACCGCTCCGACACCGACCGACGCCCCGCCCGCCGCGACGGGTGCGCGAGGGGTGCGGGAGCGGCTCGCCGCGGCGCTGAGCGACCCCGTGCTGCGCATCCTCGTCGCCTCGACCGCTGTCGGGCGCATCGGGCGCGGGGTCTTCCTGGCCGTGACGGTGCTGTACTTCACCCGCATCGTCGGCCTCAGCGCCGGTGAGATCGCGGTCGTTCTCACTGTCTCGGCCGGCCTCGGCGTCGCGGCATCCGCCATCACCGGACACCTGGCCGACCGCATCAGCGCGCGGGGAATCCTGCTGGCGGGCATGACCGTCGACGGCGTGGCGCTCATCGGCTACGCGTTCGCCGCCGACTTCTGGGCGGTGCTCGCGATCGGCGCGGTCGTCGGCGTCGCGGAGTCTGCCGCGAACGCCGCGCGCATGGCCATCATCGCGCGGGCCTTCGACGGCCCGAGACGGGTGTCGGCGCGGGCGATCCTGCGCACCGTCACGAACATCGCGATCGCCGCGGGAGCGGCCGCCGGCGGGCTCGCGCTCCTCGCCGACACCGGCCTCGCGTACCGCGCGGCGATCGTGGCCGCCGGGCTCGTCGTGCTCGCCGGCGTGCCGATCGTGCGGGGGCTGCCAC
>JAEYAG010000195.1 GCA_023451265.1 Actinomycetes bacterium
CAAGGAGCTCACGCTCATCGAGCTGTCCGAGTTCGTCAAGGCGTTCGAGGAGACCTTCGACGTCACCGCCGCTGCCCCCGTCGCGGTCGCCGCTGCCGGCGCCCCCGCCGGTGGTGCCCCCGCCGAGGAGGCTGAGGAGAAGGACTCGTTCGACGTCATCCTCGAGGCCGCCGGCGACAAGAAGATCCAGGTCATCAAGGTCGTCCGCGAGCTCACCTCGCTCGGCCTCGGCGAGGCCAAGGCCGTCGTCGACGGTGCCCCCAAGGCTGTCCTGGAGGGCGCCAACAAGGAGACCGCCGACAAGGCGAAGGCTGCCCTCGAGGAGGCCGGCGCTTCGGTGACCCTGAAGTAATCAGCTCTTCGACGAAGAACTGCGCAAGGCCCCGGGTTCGCCCGGGGCCTTCTGCGTCGGTGGATGCGGCGTCAGGCGTCGTCGTGATCGTGTGACCTGACCGCGGCGGTGGAGTTGCGGATCACCATCCGCGCCGGCATCCGCAATTCCGTCCGGGGACGCTCGGGATCGGTGATCTCGGCGAGGAGCACATCGACGGCGGCGCGGCCTTGCTCGCGGGGCACCTGCTGCAGCGTCGTGAGGGCGAACATCTCGGCGAACTCGTGATCGTCGATGCCGACGACGCTGAGCGTCGCGGGGACCTGGATGCCGAGACGCTGCGCCGCGATGATGGCGCCGATCGCGACCTCATCACATACCCCGACGATCGCCGTGGGTCGGCGTCGCGCGTCGCCGAGCAGGTCGGCGGCGGCCGCGTAGCCGCCGGGGAGTGTCACCTCGGAGTGGGCGTGCCGGACGAACTGCGACAGGCCCGCCTCTCGCATCGCATGCCGGTAGCCGGCGAGGCGCTCCTGGTCGACGTGCGCCCAGTGGCTCTCCGGCGCGCCGCCCACGAACGCGATCTCGCGGTGCCCCAGCCCGATGAGGTGCTCGGTGGCGCGGCGGGCGGCGTAGTCGTCGTCGACGGCGACGACGCTCGTGAGGTCACTCGACCCGACCACGCTGACGATGGGACGGTCGATGCGGGTGAGGCGCTCCAGCTCGTGGTCCACGGGTTCCAGGCCCACGGCGATGAGCCCGTCGAATCGCTTGCGGGCGAGGAAGTCGTCGAAGATGCGCGCCCGCCCATCGGAGCCGGGCTTGGCGTCATACAGCGTCAGGTCCAGGCCCTGCTCCAGCAGCGCCTGCTGGATGCCCTCCAGCACCTCGGCGAAGAACCACCGATTGACGTAGGGCATGACGACACCGACGTTCTGGGTGCGCCCCGTGGCGAGACCCACCGCGCCGGCGGACGGGACATAGCCGAGTTCCGCCGCGGCGGCGCGCACGCGGGACTTCGTGGCGGGGGAGACGTACCCCCCGCCGCTGAGGGCGCGGCTGGCGGTCGCCTTCGACACGCCCGCATGGGCGGCGACCTCCGCGATGCCTGCCATCGACGCTCCCCCTCGAGCCGATCGAACGTAAGAAGAAGTTTCTCCCAGTATGGAACCGGTTGCAGACATCATGGACCCATTCTCCGGCACGTGATTCCGGTCGTTATCGGGTTGTGACCTTCGGCGACTTGTGTCGTGGGAGCGCGTCCAATAGCTTTGCCTGGAAACGGTTCCCTATGGAGCCGTGTGCATCAGGAATCATCCGAGCACTCAACGAGGAGGAATCACATGGGGATGTCACGCCGGCGCTGGATTGCGCCTCTGGCCGTCATCGGAGTGGCGGCATTCGCCCTGGCCGGCTGCGCTGAGGGCGGTGGCGACGGCGGCACCGAGAGCGGGGCGGCGGGCGGAACCGTCCGTATCTCCGGCGGTATCACCGGCTCCGAGGCCGACGCGCTGCAGAAGGTCTTCGACGACTGGAGCAAGGACAGCGGCGTCACGGTGCAGTACACCGGCGACAAGGGCTTCGAGGGGAACATCGTCACGAAGGTGACCGGTGGCGACGCGCCCGACATCGCGATCGTGCCGCAGCCGGGCCTGCTGAAGACGCTCGTCGAGACGGGTGAGGTCAAGGCGGCCCCGCAGTCGGTCGAGGACAACGTCGACGCCAACTGGTCGCCGGACTGGAAGAAGTACGGCACCTTCGACGACACGTTCTACGCCGCCCCGATGCTCGCCAACATCAAGGGCTACGTCTGGTACCAGCCGGCGCAGTTCAAGGAATGGGGCGTCGAGGTCCCGAAGACCTGGGACGACCTGATCGCGCTCACCAAGACGATCCAGGAGAAGACCGGGTCAGCGCCGTGGTGCGCGGGCTTCGAATCCGGCGACGCCTCGGGCTGGCCGGGGACGGACTGGATCGAGGACCTCGTCCTGCGCCAGTCGGGCGCCGACGTCTACGACCAGTGGGTCGCGGGCGACGTGAAGTTCACCGACCCGCAGATCGCCGACGCGTTCACCGCGGTGGGCGACATCCTGCTGAACCCGTCGTACGTCAACGCCGGCTTCGGTGATGTCAAGAGCATCAACGACACCGCGTTCGGCGATGTCGCGGCCAAGGTCGCCGACGGCTCGTGCCCGCTGACCCACCAGGCGTCGTTCCTCACGGCGAACTTCCTCACGGTGCAGACCGCCGACGGCAAGACGCCCGAGATCGGCCCTGACGGCGACGTGTACGCCTTCGTCCTGCCCGGCTACGAGGAGGGCTCGGCGACGATCGAGGTCGGCGGCGAGTTCGTCGCGGGCTTCAGCGACAGCGAGGCCACCGAGAAGGTGCTGGACTTCATGTCTTCGCCGGAGTTCGCCGACGCTCGCGTCAGCGAGGGCGGCGCGATCTCGGCCAACCTGAAGGCAGACCCGAGCAAGGCGTCCAGCGAGTTCCTCACCGAGGCGATGAAGCTCCTGCAGGACCCGAACACCACGGTCCGCTTCGACGCCTCCGACCTCATGCCCGCCACGGTCGGCTCCGGCTCGTTCTGGAAGGGCATGGTCGACTGGATCGACGGCAAGGACCAGGCCACTGTCCTGAGCGACATCCAGGCCGGCTACGACAACTGATCCGCCACCGTTGCTGACGATGGGGTGGGGTGCCGCGAGCGTGGCATCCCACCCCTGTCGGCCACGACGCCCTCTCGGGCACTCTCGTTCCGCGTCCGCCGCCGTACCCGGAGATCACCGA
>JAEYAG010000251.1 GCA_023451265.1 Actinomycetes bacterium
CGGTCGGGGCGCCCGGCGCCGCGTCGTCGCCGCCGGGGCCGGATGCCGCGGCATCCGGCTCGTCCATCAGCACGCCGCGGTCGACTTCCTGCGTGATCTGCGCCGGGTCGACGGCGAGCATCAGCAGCGCGATGATCACGAGCGTCGCGATGAAGGAGATGCCCGCGACCACGAGCGAGACGACCACGACGTGCTCGCGCTCGGGGCCGGTGAGGTCCTGGAAGAAGCCCATCGACACGAGGGCGATGATGCCGCCGAAGGCCGCGGCTGCGAACGCGAAGCCCAGCAGCTGCACGGGCTTGAGCAGGTCGCGGCGGGTGGGGCGCTGGTCTGTCATGCGGACTCCTCCACCGTGGCCGGGCGGCGCGGCGAGAGCCCCGCGATGCCCAGGAACACGGCGATGATCGCGGCGTAGCCGCCGAACAGGCCGACGCCGATCGTGATGCCCGTGAGGGTGAACGTCTGATTCGCGTCGGAGATGAAGTAATCCAGGCTGTAGGCCGGGTTCACCAGCAGCAGTCCGACGCCGAGCGCGAGGGTGAACGCCCCGATGAGGACGCGGTCGCGCGCCTCGTCGCGGGCGAGTCCCTCGGCGCGGCGGGAGCGGATGCCGACGGCGAGCTCGGCGGCGCCCGTCGCGAGCGCCCAGACGATCACGACGACGAAGAACAGCGTCACCGAGCGGATGCCGGGAAGACCCGTGATCATGCCCGCGACGAGCGTCAGCGCGCCGAGCAGGATCGGGGCGCCGCGACGGCCCTGCGGGTAGACCAGCCAGGCCGCGATCAGCAGGATCAGCGCGGTCGCGATCGCCCAGCCGCTGAAGATCGCCAGTCCCACGCCGGCCGAATGGTCCGGGGAGAAGGTGACCATGATGGCGGCGACGGCAGCCAGCAGGGCACGGCCCAGCTGCACGTGGCGCACCTCGAAGGCGCGCTCTGCTGCATCGGTCACGTAGGGCTCATCCAGACGGGAAGGGATCAAACCCCTCCAGTCTAGGTCGTCCCGTCCGCCGTGCCCCCGCCGGGTTCAGGCGACCGCCGTGGCGACGAGGTCGCGGATGCGCTTCTCGACGGCATCCGTCACCTCGACCACGGCGAACGAGACCGGCCACATCGGCCCGTCGTCGAGGTGTGCGGGCTCGTCGAAGTTCAGCGTCGGGTAGCGGGTGTCGAACTTCGACGCGGGCTGGACGAACAGCACGACCTTGCCGTCGGCGGCATAGGCCGGGAAGCCGTAGAACGTCTTCGGGTTGAGGTGCGGCGCGACGTCGCCGACGATGCGGTGCACGGCGCGGGCGAGATCGCCGTCGACGCCGGCGAGGGCCTCGATCGCCTCGACGCAGGCCTCGAGCTCCTTGGCGAGCTTCGCGGCGCCCTTCAGGCCCTTGGTCGCGCGCAGCTCCTCGGCGCGCTGCTTCATCGCGGCGCGCTCGTCGGCGCTGAACCCGCTCTTCGTGTCCGCCATGTCAGTCCTCCGTGTTCACGATCTGCTGGATGCGGATGAGGTTGCCCGCGGGGTCGCGGAACGCGGCGTCGCGCACGCCGTAGTCCTGGTCGATGGGCTCCTGCACGACGTCGGCCCCGGCATCCGCGATGCGGGCGAACGTGCCGTCGAGGTCGTCGGTGGCGAGGTTCACGCCGAAGTAGCTGCCCTTCGCCACGAGCTCGAGTAGGGTCTGCCGCTCATCGTCGGTGATGTCGGTGCCGACGCCGACGGGGTGCAACACGATCGCCGTGTCGGGCTGGTCGGGCGGTCCGACGGTGATCCAGCGCATGTCCTCGTAGCCGACGTCGAGGCGCACCTCGAAGCCCAGCACGTCGCGGTAGAACGCCAGCGACGCCTCGGGGTCGGTGTGCGGAAGGAAGGAGGAGTGGATCGTGATGCCCATGGGGTTCACGGTAGTGCGGTGGCCCCCGGCGGCGCTTCTCGATTCCTGACCGGTCTGGTGAGCCGCTTCGCGATGCACGGCAGCATCCCGGGCTGGAACGGTGCGCCCTGCGCGCGGTACACGCTCGGCGGCACGCCGACGAGCTCCGTGAACCGGGTGGAGAACGTGCCGAGCGACTGGCACCCCACGGCGAGGCCGACCTCCGTCACGCTGAGATCGGTGGTGCGCAGCAGGGTCATCGCCCGCTCGATACGGCGCGTCATGAGGTAGGAGTACGGCGATTCGCCGTAGGCGCGACGGAACTGCCGCGACAGGTGGCCCGCCGACAGGTGCACGGCGCGCGCGAGGGACTCCACGTCGAGGGGCTGCGCGTAGCCGCGGTCCATCATGTCGCGGACGCGACGCACCCGCGCCAGCGTGTCGAGGTCGATCCCGGATGCCACGGTTCGCGCCGTCAGACGAGAATCCCGTCGGCGCGGATGCGCTCGATCACCCGGAGCACGCCCGCCGTGCGCGCCTGGTCGGCGGCCGGGTCGGCGCCCGCGACGAGCGCGGCGAAGCGCTCGACCTCGTACCGCATGTTGTTCGCCGCGGCGTCGATCGGGATCTCGCGCCGCGCACCGCCGATCGTCGTGAGCACGAGGTGCCGCGGCTGGGCGATGTGGTCGATCTCGAGCGTGCCGAGCTCGCCCTGGATCTCGCTCGGGACGTCCGACCGGGTGATCTTGGAGTAGGTGACCTCGCCGATCATGCCGTCGCCGGCCGCGCCGGGATAGGCGAGGAGGGCCGTGCCCGCGCCCTCGACACCCGTGGCGATGCGCGGGGAGACCGCGGCCACGGCATCCGGCTCACCGAACAACGCGACCATGGCGCTGATCGGGTAGACGCCCAGATCCCAGAGGGCGCCGCCGCCGAGCGCCGGGTCGAAGATCGCGGGAATCTCGCCGGCGAGGACGCGGTCGTAGCGGGCGGAGCGCTGGCAGTACGAGAACGAGGCGCGGCGGAGAGTCCCGAGCTCGGGCAGCACGTCGCGGACGGCGGCGAAGCCGGGGTCGTAGACGTTGCGCATCCCCTCGAACACGACGACGCCGGCGGCGCGGGCCGCCGCGACGAGCTCGTCCCACTCGGCCGACGCCGTCGTCGCGGGTTTCTCGACGAACACGTGCACGCCGGCGGCGATGGCGGTGCGCGCCTGCGCGGCGTGAGCGCCGTTCGGCGAGGCGATGTACACCGCGTCGACGGCGCCGCTGTGCAGGAGCGCGTCGAGGTCGTCGGTCGAGGTCGCGACCCCGATGCGGTCGGCGAAGGCGCGGGCCTTCGCGGCATCGCGGGAGGTCACGGCGGTGATCGCGATGCCCTCGCCGACCTCGGCCGCCGCGACCGCGTCGGCGAAGGTCTCGGTGATGACACTGGTCCCGATGGTCGCGATTCTGATCACCCGACCACGATAGGGCGGCGCTTGCGCCGAGCGGGCCCCTTCTCGCCGAGAGCGCCCGCTATCTGCGGTGCATAACGGGCGCGCTCGGCGACAACGGGCGCACTCGGCGGGTTGGGGCAGGGGGCGCGGGGGCGAGGCGCGGTGCGGAGCGGGGGGGTGCGACGGGGCGCGGGGGCGGGTCAGGGGCGCAGGGGGAGGAGGGCGGCGAGATCGGCGCGGGTGCCTGAGGCGGCGATGCGACCGGATGCCGCGGCATCCGCCCACGCCTCGGTGCCCGTGGCGAGGGCGATCCACGTCGCCGCATCCGTCTCCACGACGTTCGGTGGGGTGCCACGGGTGTGCCGGGGGCCTTCGATCACCTGGACGGCGCCGAACGGGGGCACCCGCACCTCGCCGGTGTTGCCCGGCGCCTTCTCCGCGAGCAGCTGCAGCAGGTAGCGGACCGCCGTGGCGAGGTCGGTGCGGGCGGGGGTGGCCCCGGCATCCGCCGCCCCGGCGACGGCGGCCAGGGCGGCGCGACCGTCCTCGGTGGAGATCTTGCGGGCCATTCCTCCACGGTAGTGCGCGGCCCGCGTCGGTAGGCTGGCCGGGTGCGCATTCTCGTCCTCGGTTCCGGTGCCCGCGAGCACGCCATCCTCCTCGCGCTGAAGGGGGAGGATGCCGGCCACGAGCTGTTCGCGGCACCCGGCAACGCCGGGATCGCCGCCGACGCCGCCATCGCCGAGGGCCTCGACGCGAACAGCCCCGGCGCCGTCACCGACTACGCCAACGACGAGCACATCGACCTCGTGATCATCGGCCCCGAGGCGCCGCTCGTCGCCGGGGTCGCCGACGCGCTGCGCGAGCGCGGCATCCCGGTGTTCGGCCCCGGTCGCGCCGCCGCCGCCCTCGAAGGCTCCAAGGCGTTCGCCAAGCGGGTGATGGATGCCGCGGGCGTGCCGACCGGGCGGGCCACCCGCGCCGCGACCCGCGCGGAGGTCGAAGCCGCCCTCGACGCCTACGGCGCGCCGTACGTCGTGAAGGCCGACGGCCTGGCGGCCGGCAAGGGCGTCATCGTCACGGAGGACCGCGCCGCCGCCCTCGCCCACGCCGACGCGTACCTTCCCTCCGGCCCCGTGCTCGTCGAGGAGTTCCTCTCCGGCCCGGAGGTGTCGCTGTTCTTCGTCAGTGACGGCGACACCGTGCGGGCACTCAGCCCCGCGCAGGACTTCAAGCGCGCGTACGACGGCGACGCCGGTCCCAACACCGGCGGCATGGGGGCATACTCCCCGCTGCCGTGGCTGGCCGATCGGTTCGGC
>JAEYAG010000219.1 GCA_023451265.1 Actinomycetes bacterium
GGTGGCACCGGGCGAGGGGGCGTTGCGGACCTGGGTGGTCGCGGCATCCGCCTCGATCGCGAAGTCGTCGAGCAGCCGGCCAGTCCCGTCCATGGCCTGAGCCCGGATGCCGCGGGTCAGCCGTGTCGCGTCGGCGCCGGCCATCGCGGGCACGTAGCGCTCGGCCTGCCGCAGGAAGAATCGCTTCGACAGCACCGTGCGCGCTTCGCGCACGGCGCTCGGCGCGTTCTGCCCGGCGAAGCGCCAGAACGCCGTCGTCGTGAGGGTCTCCGCGAGGTCGCGCGGCGACAGCCCAAGGCCGCGGTACCCCTCGCGCGAGAGCGAGAGGAACGCGTTCGGCCCGACCGTCATCTCGCCGTCGAACCGCTTCGTGAGGTGCACCCCGAGAAACGGATACCGCGGATCGGGAACCGGGTAGACGAGGCCGTTGAGCACGTCGCGGTAGGCCGAATCGAGCAGGAAGTACTGGCCGAAGAAGGGGACGATCCGCGGGTCGCGGGCGCCGCCGGACCGGTGCGCAAGGCGGTCGGACTGCACGCCCGCGCAGACGACGACGTGATCGGCGGCGATCTCGCCGCGGGACGTGTGCACGATCGCCCCGCTCGTGCCCCGCTCGATGCGCTCGACGGTGGTCTCGAGCAGCACGGTGCCGCCCGCGGCGCGGACGTCGTCCACGAGCGCGCGCGTGATGGCGCGGTAGTCGACGACGGCGGTCGCGGGGGAGTGCAGGGCCGCCCGCCCGACGGCGTTGGGCTCGATCGCGCGGATGCCCTCGGGCCCGATCAGCTCGACCCCCGGGACGCCGTTCGCCTGTGCGCGGCGGAAGATCTCCTGCAGCCGCTGCTCCTCGGTCGCGTCCAGTGCGACGACCAGTTTGCCGCACTCCAGGTAGGGCAGCGCCTTCTCGGCGCAGAAGCTCTTCAGCAGGTCGCCGCCGCGGCGGCAGAGCCGGGCCTTCAGGCCGCCCGGTTCGTAGTACAGGCCGGCGTGGACGACGCCGGAGTTGTGCCCGGTCTGGTGGGCGGCGGGCTCCCGCTCCTTGTCGATGAGCGTGACGGATGCCGCCGGCATCCGCTTCGTCAGCTCGCGCGCGATCGCGGCCCCGACGATGCCGGCTCCGACGACGGCGTACCGGTCGCGTCGGCCGGAGGCGTCGCTCATCCGGCGACCCGCAGGCCGTCGCCGTCGGCGACGTAGCGCTCGCCGGTGTCGGGGCACACCCACGCGTCGCCGTCCGCCGTGAGCGGTTTGCCGGTGCGTCCGACCCAGCCGATGCGCTTGGCGGGCACACCCGCGACGAGCGCGTGCGGCGGGACGTCCTTCGTCACGACGGCGCCCGCGGCGACGAGCGCCCACGCTCCGATCGTGACCGGAGCGATGCACACCGAGCGCGCTCCGATCGACGCGCCGCGCTCGACGGTGACGCCCACGGCGTGCCAGTCGTCCGCGCCCTTGAGCGAGCCGTCCGGGTTCGCCGCGCGCGGGAACTCGTCGTTCGTGAACACGACCGCGGGTCCGATGAACACGCCGTCGCCGACGACGGCCGGCTCGTAGACGAGCGCGTAGTTCTGCACCTTGCATGCATCGCCGAGCACGACGCCCGGCCCGATGTACGCGCCGCGGCCGATGTTGCAGTCCGCGCCCAGCACAGCCCCGGTGCGCACCTGCGCCAGGTGCCAGACGCGGGTGCCCGCACCGAGCGTCACCCCCTCGTCGATATCGGCCGACGGCTGGACCACAGCGGTGTCGCTGATCATGGCATCCCTCTCCCCAGTGCGGTGCACATGAAACTCTCGTGACTCAGTATTGTGCCCTGTCGCCGCGTCTGGCTATAGTGACGGCGGGGATACCGATTGACGTGTGCCAACTGGGGCGCGCACGTCGAGACGTGGGGAAACGTCTGCGATCGGTTGAATGGCCCGTCTCGAGACACTCGCGAGGCGGGCGACTTGGGGAATGAGTCATGGGGAGAACTCGGGGAGTCGGTGCTTCGGCATCCGCATCGTGGCGGCGGCGCGCATCAGCGCTGCTCGCTTCTGTCGCAGTGGTCGCAGCCTCGCTGGTCGTCGCACAAGCACCGACGGCGGCGACGGCCGCGAGCCCCTGCGGCCCCGACGTCAACGCGATCGCGTGTGAGAACCAGCAGGCCGGAACCGACCCGGACATCTGGGACATCGAGGGTGCCGGCGACACGACGATCCAGGGCTTCGCAACGGAGATCTCTGTCAACGCGGGGTCGAAGATCGATTTCAAGATCGACACGAACGCCACGAACTACACGATCGACATCTACCGCACCGGCTGGTACCAGGGGTTGGGGGCCCGGTTCATCACCAACGTGCCCGTCACGGCGACGTTGCCGCAGGTGCAGCCGGAGTGCATCACTGACACTGCCACCGAGCTGTACGACTGTGGCACGTGGGGCGTCTCGGCCTCGTGGGATGTTCCGAGCACTGCCGTCTCCGGCGTGTACATCGCCAAGCTCACTCGCACTGACACGGGCGGCGCGAGCCACATCATCTTCATCGTCCGCAACGACGGCAACACCTCGGACATCGTGTTCCAGACGAGCGACCCGACGTGGCAGGCCTACAACCCCTACGGCGGTTCGGACTTCTACCAGGGCGCAGCGAATGGTCGGGCATACAAGATCAGCTACAACCGGCCCATTGTGACGCGCGGTACGTGGGAGCACCGCAGCTTCTACTTCAGCGCGGAGTACGCAACGGTACGGTTCCTCGAGCGCAACGGTTACGACGTCTCCTACATTGCGGGCGTCGACACCGACCGTCGCGGTGGCGAGTTGCTCAACCACAACGCGTTCCTGTCGGTGGGGCACGACGAGTACTGGTCGGGCGCCCAACGCGCCAACATGGAGGCTGCTCGGGATGCCGGGGTGAACCTACAGTTCCTCTCCGGGAACGAGGGGTACTGGCGCACGCGATACGAGGCCGACAGCGACGGCAACGCGTACCGGACGCTCATCTCGTACAAGGAGACGTGGTCGAACGCGAAGATCGACCCGACGGCCGAGTGGACGGGCACGTGGCGTGACCCGCGGTTCGCTGACGCCGAAGCCGGTGGCACGAGCCCCGAGAACGCCCTGACGGGCACCATGTACATGGTCAACGACATCTCGGCGCCCCTCACGGTCACCGCCGCCGAGGGCAAGTACCGCCTGTGGCGGAACACGGGGCTCGACAGTCTCGCCGCGGACAGTTCGGTGGACCTCGGCGAGGGCATCATCGGATACGAGTCGGATGAGGATGTCGACAACGGCTTCCGTCCAGCCGGACTCATCCGTCTGTCGACAACGGTGGCGCCCACAGGCCAGTACCTCTACGACTACGGCAACGTTGTGGCCGCCGGCACGACGACGCACAACATCACGCTCTACCGCGCAGCCAGCGGTGCCCTCGTCTTCGGCGCCGGCACTGTTCAATGGGGCTGGGGACTGGACGACTTCCACGACGCAGAGAACGAGGCGGCCTCGGATACTCGCCTCCAGCAGGCTGAGGTCAACCTGCTGGCCGACATGGGGGCCCAGCCGACGACGCTGATGGCAGAGCTCGTGCCCGCCTCCGCATCGACGGACACAACTCCACCCACGACGACGATCGACAGCCCCACTGTCGGGCAAACGATCGCGCATGGCACCACCGTCACTGTGACCGGCACCGCCAGCGACACCGGAGGTCGCGTGGCCGGCGTCGAAGTGTCCGTCGACGGCGGCAGCAGCTGGCATCCGGCGGTCGGAACGACGCAGTGGAGCTACTCCTACGTGCAGCAGGGGACGGGCTCGACTCAGATCCTTGCTCGCGCGATCGACGACAGTGCCAACTACACAGCGGCTGGGACTTCGCGGAACGTGACAGTGACCGGTCCCTACACGGTCTATGGCACGGAAGTCCCCACCCTCGCGTCAGCCAACGACAACCAAGCGGTGGAGCTCGGACTCACGTTCACGCCAGAGGTCGACGGAAACGTGGTCGGCGTGCGGTTCTACAAGGGGGCCGCCAACACGGGGACACATACGGGCCGCCTTTGGTCGGCTTCAGGGGAATTGCTGGCTCAGGTCACGTTCACCGATGAGTCGTCATCGGGCTGGCAGAGTGCGTCGTTCTCGACGCCTGTCGCCGTCATCGCTGGGGCACGCTATGTGGTGTCATACACGGCACCCGAGGGTGGATACGCCTACACGGAGCGGTACTGGCCGTACAACAGCACGGCCTCAAACCCGCTGACGGTTGAGTCCGGTCTCGATGCGGACAGCCCGGGCGTCTACGGTCAGCCGGAAACCTACCCGACGTCGTCGTGGGATTCGGCTTCCTACTTCGTCGACCCGATCTTCGAGATCGACACCGAGGCTCCGACGCGCATCGCGGCCCGGACGCCGGCGCAGGGTGCGGGTTCCGTCGCGACGGATGCCGTGGTGACGGCGACGTTCAGCCGTCCTGTCACGGGAGCATCACTGGTTGTCACGGGCCCGGCAGGGTCGGTCGAGGGGCTCGTCTCCTACGATGAACCCACGTCCACGGTCCGGTTCGCGCCCGCCGCTGAATGGGCCAACTCGACGACGTATACCGTCACGGTCACAGCCACACCGACCGACGGCTCGACCTTTGAGTCCGGCGCAGCGTGGAGCTTCACGACAGCCGCGTACGTCGCCCCAGAGGGAGTGTGCCCGTGCTCGATGTACACCGCGCTCGACGAGCCCGCCATTCTCGCGGACACGGATACGAACGCGGTCACGGTCGGATCGCGGTTCTCTGTCACCGAATCGGGTGAGATCACCGCCCTTCGGTTCTACAAGGCGACTACCAATGTCGGCACCCACGCCGGCACTCTCTGGACCGCGTCGGGACAGAAACTCGCTGAGGTCGTCTTCGGCGAGGGCACAGCATCGGGCTGGCAGCAGGCCGAACTCGTCTCACCGGTGGCGGTCACCCCGGGAGTGCAGTACGTCGTGTCCTACACGGCGCCGGTCGGGAGGTACTCCGTCAACCCGAACCAGTTCGCCACCGGCTACACGCGCGGACCGCTCAGCGTGCCCGCCCTCGGCGGTGCATACAGCTACGCGGGTGGCTTCCCAGCCGCGACGTCAGCCGCGAGCTATCTGGTGGACGTCGTGTTCGAACGTGTGGCGGAGGGGCCGGCGCTGCAGTCGACCTCGCCCACTGCGGGCGCAAGCAACGTGGCGCGCGCCAGCACGATCGCCGCGACGTTCACCGCGGAGCTGACCCATGCCCCGACGGTGAGCGTGACCGCCGGGGGCGTGGCAGTTCCGGGCACAGCGTCTCTCGACGGCGCAACGGTCACCTTCGTCCCCGCCGAACAGTTGCCGTTCGGTGCCCTGGTGAGCGTGCATGTCAGCGACATCGTCGGAGTCGACGCCATCGGGCAGGATCAGGCGTGGTCGTTCAGTACCGTCGCCGACCCCGACGCAGCGCCGTCGACGACGCTGTTCACCTCCGACAGCCCCGTTGTCGCCACCGGGGCAGATGGCATCCCGCTCGAACTCGGCACGGTGTTCTCGACGTCGGTCGACGGGCAGGTGACTGCGCTGCGCTTCTTCAAGACGGCCGGTGACGGTGGTGCTCACGTCGGCACTCTCTGGAGCTCGAGTGGCCAGGCGCTGGCCACCGTCAACTTCACGAATGAGACGGCATCCGGGTGGCAGATCGCCGTTCTCGACACACCTGTGCTGATCACAGCGGGGAACTCGTACACGGTCTCGTACACCTCGTCGCAGGGCCGTTACGCCTACGCGACCAACTTCTTCGCCGGGCCGCACGTGAGCGGGCCGCTCACCGCGACCCTCGGTACGTATCGGTACGGCGGGGGCAGCGCACTGCCGACGGACACCTGGCAACTGTCCGGATACTTCGTGGACGTCTTCTTCGCTGCAGGGACGACGACCGAGCCTGCGCCCACTGTGATCGCGAAGAGTCCGGTCGGGGACGACGCGGATCCGGCAGCACCGGTGACGGCGACGCTCTCGCGCGACGTGGATGCGCCGACTCTCGGACTCGACAGCGTCGACGGGCCTGTAGCGGGGGCATCCACGTATGACTCTCTGACGCGCACGCTCACGTTCACGCCCGCAGACCCGCTGGGCAGCGCAGCGACTCTGACAGCGACAGTGCGGATCGCCGGGCAGGCGTTCGCGCAGTGGACGTTCACGACTGCGGCACCGCAGTCAGAAGGAACCCTCGTGACGCTGTTCGGCGACGCGACACCGGCTTACCCGGCGGCGGCCGACGGTGCCGCAGTGGAAGTCGGAACCGCGTTCACCGTCACGCAGGCCGGATCGGTGACGGCGCTCCGCTTCTACAAGGGTGCAGGCAACAGCGGCACCCACGTCGGCAGCCTCTGGCGGGGCGACGGAACCCGGCTGGCGACCGTGACCTTCGCGGACGAGACGGAGAGCGGTTGGCAACGCGCCGCACTCCCCGTTCCCGTCGCCGTCGAACCGGGACAGGTGTACCTGGCGTCGTACCTCGCGCCGGCCGGAAACTACGCGCTGCAGAGCGGCTACTTCGACCAGGAGCGGGTGAGCGGCCCGATCGTGGCGCCGAGCGGGAGTAACGGCCGATACGTGTACGGCACGCTCGGAGGGTTCCCGACGGAGTCCTGGAACTCGTCGGCCTACTTCGTGGATGCGGAGATTGCGTTCGTCGATGTCCAGGCTTCGGAAGCGAGCCCGACTCCGACGGTTACCCCGACACCCGAGGTAACGCCGGAGGCGGCGCCGACTCCGACTCCGACGCCGACCCCGGAGGTCACCCCGACGCCCGAGGCGACTCCGACGCCCGAGGCGACCCCGACGCCTGAACCTGCCGCCGTGGTTGTGACCTCGTCGCCGTCGACGGGAGCAGTCGAGATCGCGCCGACCACGGTGGTCACAGCGACGTTCGATATCGCGCCCGTAGATCCGACCGTCGACGTCGTAGCCCCGAGCGGACCGGTCGCGGGTACGTCGACCTATGACGAGCCAACCCGCACCCTGACGTTCACGCCCGCTGAGCCCCTCGCATGGCAGACCGTGCACACCGTGACCGTCAGCAGCAGCGGGACCATTCCGGCAGGCGGCCAGTGGGCGTTCACGACGATCGCTGAGCCTCAAGTGCTCGCGGCACAGTCGATCTTCGGTGATGCACTGCCGCAGAACGCATCGTGGGACGATCCGAACAGCGTCCAGGTGGCCACGCGATTCAGCGTCAGCGCCGCCGGCGAGGCGACGGGCATCCGCTTCTACAAGGGCGCCGCGAACACGGGTCTGCACACGGGGTATCTGTGGAGGGCCGACGGCACTCTTCTCAGCCAGGTGGTGTTCCTGGGCGAGACGGAATCGGGGTGGCAGGAGATGACCTTCGCCGAACCGGTCGCGCTCGAACCGGGCGTCGAGTACCGCGTCGGGCTGCACAGCACGACCGGCCGGTACGCCGTGGATCTGAACGTCCTCGCCGACCCGACCACCAACGGGGTGTTCTCGACCCCGGCAAACGGATCTGCGTACACATACCAAGAGGGCTACCCCGACGTGGTCAGCCCTCACGCCTACTGGGTCGACGTGAGCTTCGTCCTCAGTCAATAGTGCGTCGCTCGGGTCGAGCGACGCATGCATACAAGCGATCAGGGAGGGTCACTTGAGCAAGGTAATGATCACAGGCGGGGCTGGCTTCATCGGCACTCATCTCGCGGCGCGCTTGATCGCGCGCGGTGACGATGTCGTCCTTGCGGACAACTTCCGCCGGGACTCGCTCGCGGCGGTACCCCACCTGCGGGCGAGTTCGCAGGTCGAGGTGCGCAATGTCGACGTGCTCGACGCCGAGGCCGTCGCGGCCGCGATGGACGGCGCCGAGACAGTCGTGCACCTGGCGGCGATCGCCGGGGTGCAGAGCTACTACACCGAGTCGTTGCGGACCCTGCAGGTCAACATTCTCGGCACGCACACGGTGCTGTCCGCGGCTGCGCGCCTGGGAGTCGAGCGCGTCGTGGACTTCTCCACCAGTGAGGTCTTCGGGCCGGATGCCTTGTGGGTCGACGAGGAGAGCGGCTTCCACATCGGGCCGGTTTCGGACCGGCGGTGGGTCTACGCCACGAGCAAGCTCGCCGGTGAGCAGTTCACGCTTCGGTTCGGTGAAGAGCACGGGTTCGCATCCACAGTGCTGCGGCCGTTCAACATCTACGGACCGAGGCAGACCGGCGAGGGCGCGATCTCCAACTTCTCCCGGGCTGCCATCTCCGGTACGCCGCTGAGCGTCTACGGCGACGGCACCCCGATCCGTTCCTGGTGCTACGTGGATGACATGGTGGACGCGGTCGTCGCGGCGATCGACACCCCTGCGGCGGCCGGGGAGACGTTCAACATCGGGAACCCCCGCGAGACCGAGACCACTCTGGGGCTGGCCCGTCGGGTGGCTGCGGTCGCCGGCGGCGGCGAGATCGAATTCGTCCAGATGGAGCGCGCGGAGGTGCGTTCGCGTGTGCCCAACATCGACAAGGCCCGTCGCATCCTCGGCTTCGAGCCCCGTGTGGACCTGGAGACCGGACTCACGCAGACGCTCGACTGGTTCCGTTCGGAGCAGCGTAACGCGGAGGCAGCCGCATGAACGTCGTCGTCGTCGGCGCCGGCAAGATGGGGTTGCCGCTCGCCGTACAGATCGCCGACCGCGGAGGTCACGTCGTCGCGTGCGATGTCAATCCCGGCGTCGTCGCAACGATCAATGCCGGTGAGTGTCCGATCGACGAGCCCGGTGTACCGGATCTGCTCCGCGCCGCCGTGGCGGCGGGCCGGCTGACCGCGACAACGGATACCGTCGCGGCGGCCGCCCAGGCTGACGTCATCATCGTGATCGTGCCGGCGCTGCTGACACCGGAGTACGACGTCGATACGACGATCTTGGAGTCCGTTGCGCGCAGCATCGCGGGGGTGATCCCGCAGGGCGCGCTGGTGAGCTTCGAGACGACGCTTCCGGTCGGGGGGACCCGATCCCGCATCCTGCCCGCGCTCGAGTCCGCTGGACGTCGAGCAGGGGCCGACTTCGACCTCGTCTTCTCTCCCGAACGGGTCAAGAGCCAGAAAGTGCTCCGCCACCTCACCGTCAACCCCAAGGTCGTCGGCGGCATCACCGATGAGGCGGCCGCTCGCGGCGAACAGTTCTACGCACACTACCTCGGCGCACCGATCCACAACGTGGGCACGCTCGAGGCGGCGGAGTTCGTCAAGCTGGCGGGAATGGTCTATCGCGATGTGAACATCGCTCTTGCGAATGAGCTCGCGGGCTACGCCGAGCATGTCGGCGTGGCGATGCCGCAGTTGCTGGACGCGATCAACTCCGATGGTGAAGCGGCGGTACTCAGCCCCGGCATCGGCGTGGGTGGGCATTGCACGCCGGTGTACCCGTACTTCCTGATTCGCGACGCGGAACGACGCGCCGTCGCGGTCCCGCTGACGGCGCAGAGTCGACGTCGTAACGACGGACAGGCCGCCCACGTCCTCGACGAACTCGAAGCCGCGTGGCGCGGGTTCGAAGGTGTCACGGTGAACATCCTGGGCCTCGCCTTCCGACCGCAGGTTCGCGAGCACATCTTCTCGCCGGCGTTCCTCCTGCGCGACGAACTGGAGGCACGCGGTGCGCACGTCGTGCTCACCGACCCGCTCTACTCGGATGAAGAGATCGTCGCGCACGGGTTCACGCCGGGTCGCCTGGACGGCGCCAGCCAGGTGCTCATCCTCAACACACACCACAACGCGTTCGCCCGCCCGGACTGGCAGCGGCTCGCCGAGAGCGGTTTGCAGGCGGTCATCGACGGGCGAAACGCCTGGGACCTCGATGCGATCCGTGCGGCGGGGCTTGTCGCCATCGGCGTCGGCGTGCCGAACCAGCGAGCTCACGACGGCGGGCCGATGCCGATCGCTGCGCCCGTGCTCGGAGAGGACGAGGCCGTGGCCGCTGCGGACGTCATCCGAAGCGGCTGGGTGATGCAGGGTCGAGAAGTTGCGGCGTTCGAGAGAGAGTTCGCCGCTGAGGTGGCGGCACCGCATGCGGTCGCCGTTGCGTCGGGGACGGCGGCGCTGCACGTTGCGCTTGCCGGTCTGGGAGTAGGTCCAGGCGATGAGGTGATCACCGTCAGCCACTCCTACATCGCAACCGCCAACTCGATCGTGTACTGCGGCGCCGACCCCGTCTTCGTCGACATCGAGGCGGACGGCTTCAACATCGACCCGGATGCCATCGAACGTGCGATCACGCCTCGCACGCGCGCAATCCTCGTCGTCCACCAGTTCGGCATGCCGTGCGACCTCGGGCGCATCCTGCCCGTTGCACGGGCTCACGGTCTCAGCGTCGTGGAGGATGCCGCGTGCGCGCTGGGTAGCGAGATCGATCTCGGCAGCGGGTGGGAATCGATCGGCGCACCGCACGGCGACATTGCAACGTTCTCCTTCCATCCACGCAAGATCCTCACCATGGGTGAGGGCGGCATGGTCACGACCGGCTCGGCTGAGCTTGCTGAGGCGATGCGCGCGCTGCGCCAACACGGCACTCTGGACGGACGAACCCATCCGACGATCGGCTACAACTATCGGCTGACAGACATCCAAGCCGCGGTTGGGCGCAAGCAACTCAGACGGTTGTCGGCGATCGTATCGCGACGCCGGGAGCTGGCTGCCTACTACAGCGAGCGTCTCGTTGGGGTGCCTGGCGTCCGCGTGCAGACCGTTCCCGAGTGGGCGCGAACAAACTGGCAGACATTCACGCTCCGCGTGCGGGACGGCCAGATCGCAGCGCGGCTCATCGAGCGACTCGCAGAGCGGGGCATCACAGCCAAGGGCGGCATCGCCAATGCGCACCAGCAGGGTGCCTACCGGGGCTATGAGGTCCGGCATCCACTGCCGCATAGCATCGACGCCAGCGAGTGCACGATTGTGTTGCCGCTGACGTCGACGATGACCACAGCCGACATCGACCGCGTGGTCGATGTGGTCGTCGAGGTGTTGGAGGGGGCACTCGCATGACAGTCTCATCGCGACCAATAGGCGTCGCCGTCGTCGGGGCCGGCTACTGGGGGCCGAACCTCATCCGCAACTTCCGCAATAGTCGGGATTTCGAACTCCTCGTAGTGTGCGACCTCGATGTCGAACGTGCTGCGCACGCCGTCGGTGATGCGATGGTGCGGGTGACAGATGACCTCCAGTCGGTGCTCGCGGACGAAGCCATCGAGGCGATCGCCATCGCGACGCCGGCGCACACCCACGAGGCGATCGCGGTGGCCGCCTTGCGGGCCGGGAAGCATGTCGTGGTGGAGAAGCCACTCGCTGACACGCTCGAGCGCGGTGAGACTATGGCGCGTGTCGCGCGCGAGCAGGACCGGGTGCTCATGGCCGACCACACATACTGCTACACGCCCGCGGTGATGAAGATTCAGGAGCTGATTGCAGAGGGATCGCTCGGCAAACTCCTCTTCGTCGATTCGGTGCGCATCAACCTGGGACTCGTGCAGCCGGACGTCGACGTCCTCTGGGACCTCGCGCCACACGATCTCTCCGTGTTCGACTACATCCTTCCGGGCGGGCTGCAGCCGCTCTCTGTCGCCGCGCACGGTGCGGATCCGCTCGGCGTGGGCAGGCCATGCGTCGGCTACCTGACTCTGCCGCTCGAGGACGACGCGCTCGCCCATGTCCATGTCAACTGGATGAGTCCGACCAAGCTCCGTCAGATGGTGATCGGCGGCACGAGCCGGACCATTGTGTGGGACGACCTCAACCCCTACCAGCGGGTCACGGTCTACGACCGGGGTGTCGACGTGATCGACCCGCCGGTGGGGCGACAGCGCAGGGATGCCGGCATCGCTTACCGTCTCGGTGACGCGTGGGCTCCGGCGCTTCCCGATCGAGAGGCACTTGCGTCCATGGTGGGTGCATTCGCCGCGAACATCCGGGACGGCATTCCTTCGCCGACTGGCGCGGATGCCGCACTGCGTGTGCTGAACGTACTGACTGCGGCGCAGCGGAGTCTGACCGGTGGAGGAGCGGCCGTCGCACTACCTGGACGGGTGGGGATTTCGGCGTGAGCGCTCGTATCGACACGATGGTGCCTTGGCTCGGCCAGGAGGAGGCGGACGCTGCAAGTGACGCGATCGCCTCCGGATGGATCGCCCGGGGCCCCCGTGTCGCGGAGTTCGAGGCAGCATTCGCCCTCGAGATGGAGATCGCGTATGCGGTCGCCGCCAACAGCGGCACGACGGCGTTGCACCTCGCTCTCATCGTTGCGGGTGTAGGGCCCGGCGATGAGGTCATCGTGCCGTCGTACGGCTTCATCGGTGCGGCAAATGCTGTGCGCTATGTCGGCGCGTCCGTCGTCTTCGCCGATGTGGATCCGCTCACCGGAACACTGACCGTTGACCATCTCGAACGGGCCATCACTTCAGCCACGCGCGCGGTGATCGTCGCTGACCAAGCCGGAGTCCCCGCTGACATCGTGCCAATCCGCGCGCTCGTCGACCCCCTCGGGATCGTCGTTGTCGAGGATGCAACGAGCGCGGTGGGCGCCACCTACCGCAATCGCCCGGTCGGCGCGGGGGCAGATATCACCGTGTGGTCCTTTCATCCCGACATGTTGCTGACCACCGGCGAGGGCGGCATGCTGACAACGCCGCGCGCTGATTGGGCGGCGCGGGCGCGGCGGCTCAGGGAGCACGCGATCAGTGTCACCGCGCAAGAGCGCTACGCAGCGGTACCGCCCGCGGTGGAGGAGTACACGGAACTCGGTTTCGACTACCGCCTGACGGATCTGCAGGCGGCGATAGGTCTCGTCCAACTCGACCGGCTGGCGCGCGTCGTACGACGGCGACGGGAGCTGGCCGCGCGGTATCGCGCGGCCATCCACGACACTGTGGATCTGCGCGCGGTCGCAGACCCAGGGTACGGGACAGGAAATCTCCAGTCGTTCTGGATCGAGGTGCAGGACGGATACCCGGTCGACCGCGAAGGGCTGCTCACGGCTCTCGCCGAGGCGGGCATCGCGGCACGTCGGGGAACAGTGGCGCTGCACCGGCAGCCGCCATACCGCCAGCTCGCCCCCGAAGGCTCGTTGCCGAACACGGAGCGGCTCGCTGATCGCACCGTCGTAGTGCCCTTGCATCATCTCCTCTCCGCACCGGATCAGGACCGCGTGATCGACGTTCTATTGAAACCTCGGATAGAGGCGCTCGGATGAGCGCCGGGCTGCTGCTTGTGGGGGCAAGCGGCCTGGCACGAGAAGTCATCGCCGCGGGGCTCGCCGGGGTCACGGGCATCCTGGACGATGATCCGGCGCTTCAGGGAGCGGTCATCGGCGGCGTCCCTGTGGTCGGCGCCATTGCTGAGGCTGCTCGACGCGACGAAAAACTGCTCGTCTGCATCGGGCCGAGCCTCGCGCGGCGAGGTGTCGTGAGCCGGCTGGCGGCCGCCGGGGTGGACGATGCGCGCTATGCCGGGTTCACCGCAGGCTCGGCGAGGGTCAGCTCGACGTGTGCCGTCGGGGTCGGAGCGATCTTGCTCGATGGTGTCGTCGTCACGGCGGACGCCACCGTGGGCCGACATGTCGTGGTGATGCCGAACTGCACGATCACGCACGACGACATCGTCGAGGACACCGCCACGCTCGCAGCCGGTGTATCGCTCGGTGGAGGTGTGCGCATCGGGGCAGCCGCGTACATCGGAATGAACGCAGCCGTGCGTCAAGGCGTCACCATCGGTGCCGGCGCGACGATCGGCATGTCGGCGGCGGTGCTCGTCGATGTGCCGCAGGGGGAGACATGGGCGGGAGTACCCGCTCGAAGACTGGACAAGCGGCCGGCGGCATCGTCGTCTGTCGTGCCATTGGGGGAGAACGAATGAACGTACCGTTTCTGGATCTGGCTGCGCAGCAGGCAGAGATCGTAGGCGAAGTCCTGCCGGTGTGGGAGGCGCAGCTGCGCAGCGCAGCCTTCATCGGCGGTGGAGAGGTCGAGGCGTTCGAGCGTGAGTACGCAGCGTACATCGGCGTCGACCGCGTTGTCGGTGTCTCCAACGGGACCGACGCGCTCGAGCTCGCGTATCGTGCGCTCGGCGTGCAGGCCGGCGACGAGCTGATCATGCCGGCGAACACGTTCATCGCGACTGCCGAGGCTGCATCGCGGATCGGCGCGGTGCCGGTCTTCGTGGACGTCGATGAAGAGTACCTGCTGATCAACCCCGATGCCGTCGAGGCGGCGATCACGCCGCGCACGCGCGCGATCGTGCCCGTGCACCTGTTCGGGCAGACAGCGCCGATGGGGCACATCACCGCACTTGCACGGCGGCACGGATTGGGTGTGGTCGAAGACGCCGCGCAGGCGCAGGGCGCGTCGAGCGCTGCGGGACGCGCCGGGTCGCTCGGGCACGTCGCGGCGACCAGCTTCTACCCCGGCAAGAATCTGGGTGCCGCGGGCGATGCCGGCGCGGTCATGACCGACGACCCCGTCGTCGCCGAGACGGTGCGCAATCTGGCGGCGCACGGCAGCTCGGTCAAATACGTACACGATCGCATCGGCATGAACGCTCGGCTCGATGCCATCCAGGCGGTGGTGCTGCGCGCCAAGTTGCGCCGCCTCGAGGAGTGGAATGAGCGACGCCGGACGGCAGCCAGCCTCTATTCCGAGCTGCTCGGCGACATCGAGGGCGTGCGGACACCGGCGGTTCGTCCCGGCAACACAGATGTCTGGCACCTGTACGTGATCAGGGTCGACGACCGGGACCGGGTGATGAGCGAGCTCGGTAGTGCCGGCGTCGGCGTCGGCATCCATTACCCGACCGTCGTGCCGCTCACGGATGCGTATGCCGGTGCAGGCTATCGGCCGGGACAGTTTCCGATCGCAGAGGCCGCGGCCGCTCGGATCCTGTCGCTGCCGATGTTCCCGCACATCACCCGCGAGCAGCAGGAGACGGTTGTCGCACGAGTCGCACGCACGGTGCGGGAGGTCACTCATGCCTAGGCGGGTCAGGATCGACGACAGCGGGGCGACGCCGTCGGTGAGCGTCGTCGTACCGAGCTACAACTACGGACGCTACCTCCCCTCCGCGGTTGCGTCCGCCCTCGACCAGCCCGGTGTCGACGTCGAGGTGATCATCGTGGATGACGCTTCGACGGACGGCGAGAGCGTAGACGTCGCCCGCGCGGTGGCTGCGTCCGACGCGCGTGTCACGCTCGTTGAACACGAGAAGAACATGCGGCACATCGCGACCTATAACGATGGGATCGCACGCGCGACGGGCGACTACCTGGTGCTGTTGTCGGCAGACGACCTGCTCGCCCCGGGGAGCCTGTCCCGTTCCGCGCGGCTCTTGCAGGCGGAGCCGTCGGTTGGTCTCGTCTACGGGTACGCCGAGCTGCTCCGCGGCGACGCGACCGCTGTGGGCGCGGCGACAACCCAGCCCGACGCCACCTGGACGGTGTGGTCGGGTGCCGAGTGGATCAAGCGGATGTGCCGGCGTGGACGCAATGTCATCCGCAACCCTGAGGCGATCATGCGGCGCGATCTGATCAACGAGCTGGGCGGCTACGATCCGGATCTGCCGCTGTCTGCCGACATGTACATGTGGCTTCGGGCGGCGGCTCGTGCGGACATCGGGCGCGTGAACGGCCCTGTCCAGGCCTACTACCGGATCCACGACTCAAACATGCACGACGTCGATTTCGGAGGACTGCTCGACGACTCGCGGGAGGTGCTGGCAACCTTCGACAGATTCATCGTGGCCGAGGAAGCCAACCTTGCGCGACCACGTGCGCTGAGCCGCACCGCGCGTCGGCAGGTTGCACGTGAGGTCTTGCGACGCAGCGCGCTGCTGACGGGAAGCGAACGGGAACACGTCACAGAACTCCGCGAGTTCGCGCGTAACGCTTCGCCGACCGACTGGGTCGCTCGGCTCGCGTACGGGCCAGGAATGGAACGGGCGCTCCTGCCTTTGCTGCGGCAGGAGGCCGAACTGCAATGGAAGATCCGATACCACCGGGAGTTGCGATGGGGCACATGAGTAAGACGGAGGCGGGAGCTGCAGTCACGTCGCCGACAGCCGACGCAGAGATTCCGCGGGTGTCCGTCGTCATCCCGTGTCACAACTACGCGCAGTTCTTGGGCGACGCAGTGGAGTCCGCGCTGAGTCAGGAGGGCGTCGTCGTCGACGTGACGATCGTGGACGACGCGTCGACAGACGACAGCCAGGCGATCGCCCTCGGCTGGCAGGCACGCGACGAACGAGTCCGGGTCAAGATCCACTCGGCCAACGCCGGGCACATCGCGACCTTCAATGAGGCGCTGGCGAGCGCGCGGGCACCGTATGTCGTCAAGCTCGACCCCGACGATGTCTTGCCGAGGGGTGCGCTGCGCCGCGCGGCTGCAGTGCTCGATGCGCATCCCGATGTCGCCTTCGTGTACGGACCGGTGGTTCCGTTCTCCGGTCCGGTTCCGACGACGTCTCGAACGGTCGGTTCCCGACGGCTGAAAGTGTGGTCAGGGCGTCGATGGGCAGGGCTCCGGCTGCGACGATTGCGGAACGTCATCTACCAGCCCGAGGTCATGATCCGTGCTCGGGCGTTGGAACTCGTCGGCGGGCACCGCGATACGGTGCCCGCAGCGAGCGACCTCAACCTCTGGCTTCGGCTCTCCGCCGTCGGCGCTGTCGCGCGCATCGGCGGGGTCGCGCAGGGGTACTACCGGAAGCACCAGTGGAGCATGCAGCACACTGTGCATGCGGGAAAGCTGCTCGATTTCCGCGCGCGACGTGACGCGTTCCGCGATTTTCTGAACGACCCGATCATCCCGCGCGAAGAGAGCGAGCGATGGCGTCGGATCAATGACAACGCGCTCGGCCGTGACGCGTTGCGGCTTGCCTTCGAAGAACTCGAGGACGGAACGCCTCGTCCCGAGTTCCTCGAAGAGGCCCGGGCGCTACATCCGAATGTCGTGCGCAGCGTATCGTGGCGCAATTGCGTGCGCCGGCTCGCCGACCCCTTGGAGAACGGCATCCTCGTCCGGGTAGAGCGTCTCGTTCGGGACCTTGATGGGCGGATCCGCTACCGCGTTTGGCGAAGGTTCGGGATATGAGCCTGCTGCGCATCGCCATGATCGTCCCCACGAAGGATCCGCTGGGACCGCGCGGGTGGTCAGGCACTCCGCACGGGCTCGCTGAAGCGTTCCGCGCGCACGGTGCCGACGTGACCGCGATCGGCCATTTCTTCTCACCGCTGACCCGAAAGCCGGAGGCGGCTCTCGCGCGTCTGGGCGGGCGCACGAGCGCAGTCGTCGACCACGCGCCTACGCGCGTGGCCGCGCGTGGCGCGAGTTTCCAACGCCAGCTCGACACCGCAGGCGACCTCGATCTCGTGGTCGCGATCGGCACGGATGAGTATCGGCTTGAGCGCCTGCGGATCGACGCACCTGTCGTCACCTACGACGACGGCACTCTCCATCAAATGTGGGCGCACCCCGACTCCGACATCGCGAACGGCGACTTTCCGCCTCGCGCGGTCGCGCGGTGGATCCGGACGCAACGGGACTCCCTCCGAGCCGCGGACGTGGTGTGCGTCAGCACCGGGTGGGCGGGGCAGTCGATGACTGCACATTACGGGATCGACGCCGATCGGGTGCACGTCGTCGGTATGGGGCATCGGCCTCGGGTCGCGTCTGCGGCGCGGGAGTGGTCCGTCCCGGTCTTCCTCTTCGTCGGGGTGGACTGGAGGCGGAAGAATGGGGCGCGGGTGCTGTCGGCGTTTGCGCGTGTGCGCGAGCAGCATCCAGACGCCGTGCTCCACCTCGTGGGCGGTCATCCGCCCATCGCGCAGGCCGGCGTTGTCGCCCATGGACACCTCCGCAAGGACGACCCCGGTGCGCAGCGCACGCTGGATGATCTGTTCGCGACGGCCACCGCGTTCGTCCTGCCCAGCCTCTTCGATCCGTCACCGATCGCGTATCTGGAGGCGGCGTCCGCCGGCATCCCCGTGATCGCGACCGATCAAGGTGGCGCGGGCGAGTTGCTCGGCGACGCGGCTATCGTGGTGTCGCCGACCGATGACGACGACATCACCGAGGCCATGCTCACTCTGGCTGTGCCGCAGGAGGCCCGTCGTCGCGGCGAACTGGGAGCGCAGGCTGCGAGCAACTCGTCGTGGCACGCAGTGACCAGCCGCATCCTCGGTGCCGCAGGCATCGACGCCGCGGAGGTACGTCGTTGAGCGCCGGGCACGTGTTCCGTTCGTTGACCCGCGGCGCGTCCCGGGCGACCGGTATCGTCCGTGACGATGGCTTCCGCGCGCTGGCGCAGCGAATCGCCCGCCGAGCGTACGAGCGGTTGGACGCAGCGAGTCTGCTCGACGCACTCCTCGACGACGACGTCATGGACTCGTCGAATCTTCAGCTCCCCGTGCCCGACGCCCGTCCACGGCAGGGCGTGCCGCTGCGGATCGGCTGGGTCACGACCCCGCCGGCGCCCGGTTCCGGCGGGCACACGACGTTGTTCCGCATGGTCCAGTCGCTGGAGGATGCGGGCCACGAGTGCAGAATCTATTTGTATGACCGCTACGGCGGCGATCACCTGGCACACGAGCGCGTGGTGCGGCAGTGGTGGCCGGACCTGCGAGCGCAGGTGCTCGACGCCCGCGAGGGCATCGCCGACCTGGACGCGTGCGTCGCCACAGCCTGGGACAGTGCTCATGTCTTGGCCCGGCGCGGCGAAGGACCAATGCGGCGGCTCTACTTCATCCAGGACTTCGAGCCCTACTTCTATGGACGCGGAGCGATGTATGCGCTGGCGGAGGACACCTATCGTTTCGGCTATCGCAACATCGCTCTCGGTCGAATGGTCGCCGGTCTGCTGCGTAGCGAGATCGGGATCGATCCCGATGAGACCAGTTATGGGTGTGACACCTCGATCTACCACGTCCTCGATGGTCGCCAACGGCGTGGCGTCGTCGCGTTCGTTCGCCCCGAGGTAGCGCGGCGGGGCTTCTGGCTCGTCAGGCTCGCGCTGCAACGCTTCCACCGCATGCACCCGGACGTGCCCATCCACACGTATGGTGCTGTCGTCGACGGACTCGACTTTCCCGCGATTCAGCACGGCAAGCTGACACCGGCCGAACTCAACGAGCTGTACAACTCTTGTGTCGCAGGGCTGACGCTGTCGTTCACCAACATCTCGCTCGTCGCTGAGGAGATGCTCGCTGCGGGTGTGATCCCGGTCGTGAACGACTCGACGCTCGCCCGTGCCGATCTCGCGAACGACCACGTGCGGTGGGTGCAGCCGACCCCGCAGGCCCTCGCGGAGGGGCTCAGCGCGATTGTGTCCGAACCCAGGGCAGCCGACGTGTCCGCGGCCGCATCCGCTTCGGTGCACTCCGTCGGATGGACCCGCGCGCAAGCAGACGTCCGTCGCATCATCGAGGACGAGGTCTACGGCCCGAGCCACGGGGAGGGCTGAGGTGGCAAGAGTTCCGGTCTCGGATGAGTCAGCGGTCGCGGCGCCTTTGGGCGGTGCCGCGGCATCCAGTGTGGCCTGGATGACGGCTCAGAAGTGGGTCGTACGCCTGGCGGGACTGGCGACGATCGCGATCCTCACGCGACTCGTGAGCCCCGCGGAGTTCGGCACGATCGCCGTCGCATCGACGATCCTGCCCTTCTTGTACCTCATCAGCGATCTCGGCTTTGCGACCTACATCGTGCAGGCGCAGAAGGCTGACCGTCGAACAGTCAGCACCGCATTCTGGTTCTCGATCACGGTCGGCGCGGCGCTCACCGTCCTCCTGATCGTTGCGGCGCCGCTCGTGGCCGCCCTGTTCGGAGCACCTGACGCGGCGCCGGTGATCCGCGTGCTTGCACTCACCGTCCCGTTGACGGCCCTGTCGTCAGTCCCCATCGCGCTGCTGAGGCGGTCGATGCGGTTCCAGGCTCTGGCGGCCCAATCGCTCGCCGCCTCCCTCATCGCGCAGGTCGTCGCTGTCGTCCTCGCGTTCTCCGGCGCAGGAGTGTGGGCCCTCGTCGCGCAGTCGCTTGCGGCACAGGTGGTGACGACATTGCTCGTGATCATCGCCGCGCGCTGGATGCCCGCGTGGTCGTTCTCGATCGCAGAGTTCACCGTGATGGCCCGCTTCGGCACTCAGGTCCTCGGCGTCGAGCTGGTGGCGATGGGGCGCGCTGCCGCGGAGGCTGCGATCATCACGCACGCCCTGGGCCTGACGACGCTCGGGTATCTCACGATTGCGCAGCGGCTGGTGCAAGTCGTACAAGATCTGACCGGCTCGGCCGTGTTGCCCGTCGCGACCGTCGCCTTCGCGAAGATGCGTGGGGAGGGGCCGCGGACGCAACGGGCGTACCTCCGTGCGCTCGGACTCGCGTATGCCTGCATGGCGGCGCCGCTCCTGCTCGTCGCCGTCGCCGCGCCGCTCATCGTGCCGATCGTCTTCGGAGATGGTTGGGAGCAGAGCTTCCCGTTGACGCAGGTACTCGCCGTGGCCGGCATCGTCGTCGTCGGCGCGACACTGGACCAGGGACTGTTCTATGCGCTCGGTCGGCCGGGGCGGTGGTTGGTCTATGCGGTCGCCATCGATGCGCTGACCGTCGCGGTGACGGCAGTGACGGCGCAATGGGGCATTCTGCCTGTCGTGTGGGGATTCCTCGGCGTCACCGTGATCGCGACCATCACGCGCTGGTTCCTGGTCGCCAAGCTGCTCGACGCGCCCGTTGTCCGCGTCGCGAAGCCGTTCGGCTACCTTGCGGCAACCGTGGTGTTCTGTGGCGCCGCTGGGCTGGCCGTCGTCACCGTGACGAGCGATTGGGGGGCGGTGCTCCGTATCATCGCGGCAGGGGCGACGATCCTCGTCGTGCATCTCGGCGTCACCGCGCTCCTTGCCCGGCAGACGCTCGCCGACCTCCGAAGATACGGAGGGAAGGTGCTCGCTCGTATGCGGCGCGAGAGGAAAGAGGAACAGACCACCTGATGCGCACACTCATCCACCATCTGATCGCGCACCGCGCTCAGTCGCATCCGGACGACCCCGCGCTCACCTACCGTGACGTGACGGTCACCTATGGCGAACTTTGGCGAGACACCGTCGGCTCCGCCCGACAGCTCAGCGGACTGGGGGTTCGCCGTGGCGACCGCGTCGCCGTGTACCTCGAGAAGCGTCTGGAGACCGTCGCGGCTCTGTTCGGTGTCTCGGCCGCCGGGGGAGTGTTCGTCCCGATCAATCACGTGCTCAAGCCTGCGCAGGTCGGTCATATCCTCACCGACAGCGGTGCGCGGATCCTCGTGACCTCCGCTGAGCGCCTTGGCCAACTGACTGCTGCTCTGGCCGGCAGCGCCGTCGAGCAGATCATCGTCGTGGGCGAGACGCTCCCGGAGGTCGGCGGCGACCACGGCGTCCACCTTTGGGACGCGACCCCGGTCGCAGCCGACGACATCGGCACCGGCTCGGCCATCGATGTCGACCCAGCCGCGATCCTCTACACCTCCGGCAGCACCGGCAGGCCCAAGGGCGTCGTGCTCAGCCACCGGAACCTCATCGTCGGCGCCGAGAGCGTCAGCACGTACCTACACAACACAAGCGACGACGTGATCCTGAGCGTGCTGCCGCTGAGCTTCGACGCAGGTCTCAGCCAGCTCACGACGGCCTTCGCGGTCGGTGCGCATTGCGTGCTCATGAACTACCTGCTGCCGCGCGACGTCGTCAAGCTGTGCACGGCACACGGCGTCACGGGGCTCACCTGCGTCCCGCCGTTGTGGCTGCAACTGGCATCCGTCGACTGGCCCGAAGAGACCGCGGCACGGTTGCGGTACTGGGCCAACACCGGGGGCAGGATGCCCAAGACGACACTCGACCGGCTGCGCGCGACCTTCACGCAGGCCGACCCCTATCTCATGTACGGGCTGACCGAGGCGTTCCGCTCGACGTATCTCGACCCGGCCGAGGTCGATCGTCGTCCCGGTTCCATCGGCAAGGCGATCCCGAACGCCGAGGTTCTCGTGCTGCGGCCCGACGGCACGCGCTGCGAGCCCGGCGAGCCCGGTGAGCTTGTGCATCGCGGGGCGCTGGTCGCGCTGGGGTACTGGAACGACCCGGTGCGCACCGCCGAGCGGTTCCGTCCCGTCGCGCACATCGGCCAAGACTGGCGAGCGCCCGAACTGGCCGTTTGGTCGGGTGACACCGTCGTCGCCGACGAAGAGGGCTTCCTCTCGTTCGTCGGCCGCGCCGACGACATGATCAAGACGTCGGGATACCGCGTCAGCCCGACCGAGATCGAAGAGGCCGTCTACGGCACCGGGCTCGTCCGCGACGTGGTGGCGATCGGAGTCGCCGACGAGGCATTGGGACAGCGCATTGTGCTCGTCGTCAGCGCTGGGGCTGAGGCGCTCGACGAGCGTGAGCTCGTTGCCGCGCTGCGTCCGACACTGCCCGCCTATATGCTCCCGTCCAGGGTGCAGATCCGCGACGATCTGCCGCGTTCCCCCAACGGAAAGTTCGACCGACCGCGCATCGCAGCAGAGGTGTCCGCATGAAGCCCCACGAACACGTCGCCGCCTTCGGCACGATCGACGGCGAGCTCCGCCTCGGCGGGCAGCCGCTGAGTCGGCTCGCCGCACGTGTGGGCTCCACCCCGTTCTTCGCGTACGACCGTGGCCTCATCGATGCTCGCGTCGATCTGCTGCGCAGCATGCTGCCCGCACGCGTCGAGCTCAGTTATGCAATGAAGGCGAACCCGATGCCGGCGGTCGTGCAGCACCTCGCGACCCGCGTCGACCGTATCGACGTCGCGTCGGCTGGCGAGATGCAGCACGCCCTCGACACGCGGATCCGCCCTGACCGCGTCAGCTTCGCCGGACCGGGCAAGACGCCCGCCGAGATCCGGCAGGCGGTCGCGGCGGGGATCATCGTCGAAGTCGAGTCGCCGACCGAGCTGCGCCGAGTCGCGGATGCCGGCGATGCGCTCGGCCTGCACCCGCACGTCGCCGTGCGCGTCAATCCCGACTTCGCCGTGAAGGGCTCGGGCATGCGCATGGGCGGCGGTCCCCAGCAGTTCGGCATCGACGCGGAGCAGGTGCCCGGCGTGCTCGCCGAGTTCGGCGCGGCGGTGGACGTTCTCGGGTTCCACGTGTTCGCGGGGTCGCAGAACCTCAATGCCGAGATCATCGCGGAGGCGCAGGGGCGCACCGTCGATCTGGTCACCGGCCTGGCCGAGTATCTGCGCTCGCCGCTGCGGTACCTGAACCTGGGCGGCGGCTTCGGCATCCCATACACAGAGAAGGACCAGCCCCTCGATCTCGCCGCCGTGGCGGAGAACCTCGGTGCCCTCGTCGATGGACCGATCGCAGAGCGCTTCCCGGAGGCGAGCCCCGTCATCGAACTCGGACGCTTCCTGATCGGCGAGTCGGGCGTCTACGTCACGCGCGTCGTCGATCGCAAGATCTCGCGCGGCAAGACCTTCCTCGTCGTCGACGGCGGCATGCACCACCAGCTCGCAGCCTCGGGCAACTTCGGCCAGGCGATCCGGCGCAACTATCCCGTCGTCGTCGGCAACCGCGCGGCAGAGGCGGGGGAGGATGCCGTCACCGTCGTCGGATGCCTCTGCACGCCGCTCGATCTGCTCGGCGACGACATCGCCCTGCCGCCCGCCGAGATCGACGACCTCGTCGTGATCTTCCAGCAGGGCGCCTATGGTCTCACCGCCAGCCCCACCGCCTTCCTCGGGCATCCGGCACCCGCCGAAGTGCTCGTCTGAAAAACCACTCACAAGGAGACCCACATGGCCACCGAATCACTCACCGCTGTTCGTGAAGTGCTCATCGACGCTCTCGAGCTCGCACAGGCACCCGAAGAGTTGCAGCCCGATACCGCCCTGTTCGGGGCGCTGCCCGAGCTCGACTCGTTCGGCGTCGTCGCTCTTGTGGGTGCACTCGAGGACCGCTTCGACATCACGATCGACGACGACGAGTTCGGTGCCGAGCTGTTCGAGAACGTCGGAACGCTCACGGCGTTCGTCGACGGCAAGCTCGCGGGCTGACGCGTGGATTCAGCGGCACGGCTCGCTGGCTTCGCGGCTCGCAGCGGGGGTCGGGCGACGGTCGATGGACCGGTCACGGGTGAACTGGTGCACGCGGGCGTTTGCGTGCAATGGTGGGGGGTCGACCCGTTGCCGGGAACGCCCACCGTGCTGCCGCTCTCGCGGGTGCGGCGCACCGATACCGGTGTGGTCGACGGCGTCGAACTGGCACAGCGAATCGCCGACGACCCGCGTGCTGCTGAGCAACTGCTGCCGCCGTTCGCCGCTGCCGTGCACGAGTCGGCGTCTGTTGCCGTCACAGCCGACGCGATGGGGTTTCGGCCGATATACGTTGCGCGCGGAGAGGCTCCGTCCGACGCGATCGTGTCGACCTCCGCACTCTCCGCGGCACGCGCCATCGCAGCGCCCCTCGACGAGACTGCGGTGGCTGTCCAATCGTTGCTGGGGTGGCAGCTGGGCCAACGCACACTGCATGTCGGGGTACAGAAGCTCGCACCCCGTGCGCTGGCGCGTATCGATGCAGGCGGCGTCGAGGTCAGCGAGCAACCCGTCGAGCAGCAGGCACAGCTCTCGCTCGACGACGCAGTGCAACGCGCCGCGACGCTGCTGCGTCGCTCGCTCGGGTCGCTCCTGGATGATCATCCCGGCGCCGTGCTGCAACTGACCGGCGGGCAGGACTCGCGATTGCTGCTCAGCGCGATCCCCGCGGCGCGGCGGCGGGGTCTGCAGGCGATGACCCTGGGCGTGCCCGGCGGCGGAGACGTCGAAGTGGCGCGACGGCTGGCTGCTCGCGATGGTCTCATCCACGAGGTTCGTCCCTTGCGGGGTGTCGACGGGATCTCTCCCGTGCAGGCATGGGAGATGTGCATCAACGCCGCCGAGCGACTCGACGGCACCTCTGACCCCCTTGCTCTCGCCGTGCTGGACATCGCCGAGGGCGCGTTCGAGCAGGGCACGCGAATCTCAGGGCTGGGGGGTGAGATCGCGCGCGGGTTCTACTATCTGGGGCGCGTACGCGATCGAACGTACTCCCGCGCGGATGCCGAGCGGCTCGCGGCCTGGCGCATGTTCGTGAACGAGTCCGTCGAGCCAGGACTCGTGGATGAAGGGTTCGCCGGGTGGGCGCGCGGCGCAGCGGTGGATTCGGTGCACGACGCCCTCCGTGTTGGCGGCGACGAATGGTACCGCGCCACCGATGACCTCTACCTTCGGCATCGAATGCAGCGCTGGGCTGGGGTCACCGACGCTGCCGTGGCAGATCGCCGACTCGTGCTCAACCCGATGCTGCACCCGGAATTCCTGTCCATCGCGGCTCGGCTTGACCCGGCGGACAAGTCCGCGTCGCGGTTCTTGTCTCAGCTGCAGGTGGAACTCGATCCCGATCTCGCTCGCATACCGCTGGAAGGTCGCCCTGCGCCGATCGCGTATGCGCGGGCTGGTCTGATCTCGTCAGCGCGGCAGAATGTCAGCCGCCTGCGTAAGGGTGCGCACAAAGCGATGCAGCGCGCTCGCCGAGGGAATCGCCCGCCAGCGGGCGGTGAGCAGCTCGCTGCGCTTGTTGTCCAGGCGTGGCGCGATGATCCGGATCGCGTGGCGCCTGCCGCCTCCACTGGCTTCGTTCGCACGGCATGGCTCGACGAGGTTCTCAGCGGGACGATCGAACCTCGCCCCAGTTCCGTAGGGTTTGTGACCAGTCTCGTCGTTGCGGCAAACGGGACCGTGTGACGCCGAGGAGCGTCGGCAGCGCAGAGCACATGAGAGACATCTAACGGCTCTCAGCTTGGACATCGGTGGGGCTGGCGGTTTCCATAGTCGTGTACGTCACGCACGCATGCGCCGAAATCGGTGTGAGGTACACCACAATATGTGAAGACAGGTCTGGGGATGCCTGACCCTCCGTTCATGGAAGATAGCTCGATGCACCCACCCGCCATTTCCGTCCGAAAGCCCGTTTCTCGCCCACTTCGCTACGCCATCGCGGTCGCATCCGCGTTCGTCGTCGTCATCGCGCTGCTGCTCGCCCCCGCGCAAACCGCGTCGGCGCACACGGGGTCCGTTTTCGAGGGCTCCACCCCTGTTCGACTCGTCAACCACTCGGACAGTCGAGCGGTGACGGTCGGAACCAAGTTCTCGGTGAGTGTCGACGGTTCTGCGACGGGTATCAGCTTCTGGAAGCAGCGCGGAAACACCGGCACACACGTCGGCACCCTCTGGTCCAGCTCCGGCGTCGCGTTGGCGACCGTCACGTTCCGCAACGAGACTGCGACCGGTTGGCAGACAGCGAGCTTCGCGAAGCCCGTTGCTCTCGAAGCGGGCAAGGAGTACACCGTCTCCTACCTCGCGACCAAGGGTCACTACGCGGCGACGTACAAGTACCGCGGAGCATCAAAGAACTCTGCCCTTGTGATCAAGCAGAACTCCGGGGTCTACTCCTACGGGACGAAGTCGAGTTACCCCACGAAGACGTATCGGAGCAGCCAGTACTGGGTCGACGTGCAGTTCACACCGCGCGCATCGGCAGGAAAGCCGAAGCCCGCGGCGACTGCGAAGCCCACGGCGACTGCGAAGCCGACGCCGACTCCCACGGTGACTGCGAAGCCGACGCCGACTCCCACGGCGACTGCGAAGCCGACGCCGACTCCCACGGCGACTGCGAAGCCGACGCCGACTCCCACGGCGACCGCGACACCGAGCCAACCGGCTACCGCCACCGGGTTCCCCAACGCGAGCAACACGGGCGTGCCCGCAGGCACGACGCTCACGGCCTACACAGGATCGTGCACCATCACGAAAGCCAACACCGTCATCGATGCAAAGACCATCAACTGTGATCTCGAGGTCCGCGCGACGGGTGTGAAGATCACCCGATCGAAGATCAACGGCAGCATCTTTGGGGCAAGCGACGCGTCGTTCACCGTCAGCGACACGGAGATCAACGTGGGCAATCGCCTCGCGACGGGTATCTCGGAAGCAAAGTTCACGGCGACGCGCGTGCACGTGTACGGCGGCAACCGCGGCATCAACTGCTTCATCGACTGCACCGTTGAGAACTCCTACATCCATGGACAGTTCACCGACAACACCGGTGTCGCGCACGAGTCAGGCATCCGGATGGGCTCTGGCAGCATCATCCGCGGCAACACGATCGCGTGCGACGCTCCGGATGTTCCGCCGGACGCCGGCTGCTCCGCCGCGCTGACCGGCTACGGTGACTTTGCGACCGTCCAGAACAACCTCATCGAGGGGAACCTGTTCAAGGCATCCACCGGAGGGTTCTGCGCGTACGGTGGATCCAGCCTGGGCAAGCCGTACTCGTCGGGAACGAACAACATCCGCTTCATCAACAACGTGTTCGAGCGTGGCGCGAATGGGTTGTGCGGGAAGTGGGGCCCGATCACCTCCTTCGACAGCAGCGCTCCGGGCAACGTCTGGTCCGGGAACAAGTACGACAACGGCAAGGTCGTCAATGCTGTGAACTGATGCTGGCTTCGGGGTCGGCTACCACTGCACGAGCGTGAGCTCGCTGTAGAGGTAGTCGACCTCGTTTGCTTGGACACGTCGGCTTCTGAACATGCGCGGGCGCGGTTGGGAGAGACGCCGAGCGAGTGGCAGGTCGAGGCCGAATCGTCGGTCGGCGAGGGTGGCGAGTGCGCCGGCCCGAACGAGCAGGTGCGTTCGCACCGACGGCCACATTTCGAGTAGAAGTTCCATGTCGCCGCCCGCGTGAAGGATGGACGCGAATATCGGGAGCCCCTTGCGGCGGTCGCGTCGCACCATGAGATACGCGACGCGACCACCCCGCACCGTGAGGATGTGGCGAGCGGCACCCGCGGTTCGGTGGTCGCGATATATCCGGAGGTCGTCGCCCTGCAGGGTGGCCTCCAAGCGGGTGGGATCCTCGGTGACCTCAGTGCCACGGCGCGGCCATGTCGGTGCGTTGAGCACAAGGTCGGTCGCCGTATCGAGCTTCGCGAAGCCAAGGCGTTCATTCAGTGCGATCACGTTGCCGCTCGGGGAAAGGTCGGTGAAGGTGAAGCCCTTCTGGCCGAGCAGCGCCCGGACCAGTCGGATGCTGTGGACGCGATAGTCCTCGCGCACGCAGAACGCCGCGAGGTTGCAGAAGGGCTCGACCCCAGAGTCGAGTGAGCGGGTTGAGTAGACGGCGACGTACGCGCCGACGACGTTGCCGTCATCCACGAGCTGATATCCGTGATTGGGGCCTTCGTGAGACCACGGCGGCGCGAACAGCGCGCCCCACGCAGTAGCGGACACCTTGCTGTTCAGCTCGCGATGCAAGAACTCACTGACGGTCGCGGCGTCAGCCGTTTCGATCGGGCGCACTTCGACAACGCTCATGCGCCGCATGATACGGGATCGTGGATCGTTCTCTCAGAGGCTGCCGCGGTGTGACCGTTACACTGGTGCCTGGCCGCGCAGAAGTGGGGAGACGCAGTGACTATCCGCGAGGTGATCTCGGCGATGGCGCGCCGCTGGTACGTGGTCGTCGGCGTCTTCGCGGTCGCGGGCTCCGTGCTGTACCTCTTCGCTGGCGCCGGTGGTACCTACTCCACGCGAACGGTCATCAGCTTCACCTGGCCAGACCTGACGCTGTTGATGGCGGAGAACGGAAACACCGACGCGGGTGTGATCGCATTCGCCGGCGCGGTCGCGACAGAAGTCAACAACGGACGCGCACCGCAGACCTACAACGAGGTGGACGCTCCGTATTTTGGTGCCGGAATCCGCGAGGGGTACGTGGTTGCGCTGCGGGACAACGGCAATCAGTGGTACAACGACTTCTCGCGTGCCCAGATCGATATCCAGATCGTCGGACGCACCTACGATTGGGTCGCTGACACGCAGGACCGGCTCGTGGCCGCCGTTTTCGCCGCTGCGGAGGCACGCCAGTCGAGTGTGTCTGTGCCGGAGGCGGAGCGTGTGACGATGTCGGTCATCCCCTTGACTCAGGCCATCGGTTATGTCTCACCTGGGCGGACGAGCCTCATCATCGGAGTAGGTGCGATGATGTTGGCGGCCGCCATCGTCAGCGCTTGGGCCGCGGTCGCGGTCGATCGCCGGAGGAGTGGTCAGACGAGAGGCGCCCTGCGGCCCAGAACCCCAACAGGGAAAGACGTCATCGCATGAACATTCTCGAGACGCTGCGGGGGCTCTTGCGGCGCTGGTACATCACCTTTCCCGGGCTCGTCCTGGCAATCGCGGCTGCCGTGGCGGCGTGGACGGTTGTGCCGGTTGAGTACGAGCGCACGGCTACCCAGCTCTTGCTGCCGGGCAAGGCGTCGATGCCCGACGGGTCCAACCCTTTCCTTTACCTCGGCGGCCTTTCGTATCCGACGGATGTTCTGGTGCGAGCGCTTGGGTCGGAGAACGTCGTGAACGAAGTCGCGGACGAGTTCCCGCAGGTCGAGATCGCCGTCGGCAGAGATGGATCAACGTCGAGCCCCGTCGTGATCATCACGGCCACATCTGCAGATGACGCTCAGGCGGGCCAGGTGCTCGACTACATGGTGGAACGTACGAGCAGCATGCTTGGCGAATTGCAGAAGGAAGAGGGGATCCCCGCCAACAACCAGATCACGGTGACGACGCTCACGATCGACGCAGAAGGTCAGCCGCTGTCGCGGAATCGGCTCATCATGACGGCGGCGGCAGCTGGGGCCGTTGCTGCGGCATCGCTCCTGCTCGCCAGCCTGGTCGATGGGGTATCACGCCAACGGCGACGCAGGGGCGAGACGGCGCCCGGAGACGAAGACCCGGGTCCTTCATCTTCGCGCACAAGTGATGCAGAGCCCGAGAACGATTTCGAGGGCATCGGCACGGCGGCGAGCGTCAGCGCCAGCACCCGCCGGGCATCCGTGACCTCGGGAGCAGACGCGTCGCCATGAGCCGGCGAACCCCAAGTGCGGCGCTCTCACCTGTCGCCGCACGGGCGCATCTGGGTGTGCGTGCGCGGGCCGGCTTCGATGCGACGGCGTTGCTCACCGTCTACCTGGTCTTGCTGCTCGCGCTCCCGTCGAACCTGCGCGTCGGTGCGCTGGGCTCGATCGGGCGACCGTCAGTGCTCTGGGGGTTGGTGCTGCTCGCCGTGTGGACGTTCTCGAGATTGCAGGCTCGTGACCACGACGTGAGGCCGGTGCGCCAGCCGGTGCGATTCGCCTTCGCGGCGTTCTTCGTCATCGCTCTCGTCAGCCTGGCCGCTGCGCTCCTGCGCGGTCAGCCCGCAGACCAAGTGAGTCCGGCGATCACCGGAATTGTCCGCTTGGCCTCCTGGGCGGGCGTACTCTTCGTTGCTCTGGATGGCATCCGCACAATGAACGATGTGACGCGCCTGGTGCGACGTCTCGCTATCGGCGCCAGTCTTCTCGCGGTCCTGGGGCTTCTGCAGGTCATGACCAAGCAGAACTTGATCGACTTCTACGGCAGCATCCCGGGCATGTTGCTGACGGCGGAGGGGGGAATCACGGAGCGGTCGGGCCTCGTCCGGGCGACCGGCACGGCGTACCATCCGCTGGAGTACGCGACAACGCTGATGTCGGCGTATCCGCTCGTGATCGCAGCTGCACTCGCGGCGGGTTTTCGGGCCCGGCGGTCCCGATGGAGCTGGTTGTGGTGGGCGGCGGTTGTACTGATTGCGGCGCTGGCCCTGATCGGTGTCTCTCGTTCGGCGATCATCGGCTTCCTGTTCGTCGCCGTGGCAATGGTTCCCGCGTTGCCTCGAACGACGCGGGCGATCGTGGCGGTCACTGGGATAGGCCTTGCCGCGGTCGTTTCGGTGCTGATCCCGGGGATCATGCGAACGACGCTCACGCTGTTCACGGGTGCAGAGACCGATTCGAGCACTCAGTCCCGCGTCGGTGCGCTCGATCGTGCGCCTGAGTTCATCGGGGAGTCACCGGTCATCGGTGCCGGCTTCGGCACATTCCTGCCCCGGTACTACATCTTCGACAATCAATGGGTCATGACTGCGGTCGAACTGGGCGTGCTCGGCGTCGTTGCTTTCGCGGCGGTCTTCGCCACTGCGATCTGGAGCGCGGGGCAGGCCCGGCATCAGTCCGGGCAGCCGGACGTCCGGCTGGTGGGGTACGCGCTCATCGTCTCGATGCTTGCGACCGGCCTCATGTTCGCTTTCTTCGATGGCCTCGCCTTCCCCATCGCGGCGGGCCTGCTGTTCTTCTACGCGGGGTTGTGTGGTGCGTTACGGAACGTCGGCGCGGCCGACGCACACCTGCGCAGCGCGCTCGAGGGCGCACACTGAGTCGATAGCTATCGATCGGCCGAAATCAGCCACCGTTCATCTCGCGGGGCCTGCAGTCGTGGCGCGCTGAGCAGACTCCGCAGCGCGACACGACTGGTCGCCTTGCCGAGGGCTGCACGCGTTGTCTCGCGTGCCACCGTCGCGGCCCAAAACGTGGCCGACTTCACGGCGCCGTGTCGTTTGCCGTACAACCGCACTCGGTTCGCGACGAGCAGGGCCCATTGACGTGGCGAGCCTGCCGAGCCTCCCTCCAGATGCTGGGCGCGTGCGCTCGGCTCGTACCACGCGCCGAGCCCGGCATCGCGGGCTCGAAGGTTGAAGTCGGTCTCCTCGGAGTACAAGAAGAAGCTCTCGTCCCAGGGGCCGACGCGGCGCCAGCACTCAGCGGAGATGAGTTGGGTCGATCCCTCGGCCCAGTCTGTCGCCCGTCCTTCCTCGTAAGGAACCGGATCTGCGACAACCTCGCCCAGACCTTTCCATCGGCCTGCACGCTCCGCACCCACGAGCGCGTCGGCCCACGCGCGCAAAAGTGTCGGCTCTCGCCGCATCGAGAGGATGAGGTCACCTTTCGCGTCGTGCAGGCGAGGTACTGCGATGCCCACGTGCGGTCCGAGAGCGGCGAAAAGCGTAGCCACGCACCCACGCGCCAATCGGACATCGGCGTTCAGAATCAGGTATGCGTCTCGCGGCCCCGCTGCGCGTATCGCGGCGTTGACACCAGCCGCGTATCCGAGATTGCCGCCGGTCTCGATGATTGTCGCGTGCGGCGCGTGGCGACGAACTTCGTCGAGAGTGGCGTCGGCCGATGCGTTGTCAGCGATGACGAGATCCCAATCCGTGCCCGCGGCGCCTGCGGGCAGTGAAGCGACGAGATCCGCAATCAGGTCAGCGCTGTTGTATGTCACGACACAGATGGCGATCTGCGGACTCATCGACACGGTCCTTCCGTCGATCGGCGGCGGCGTGGCTGTGCCAGGGTGGGACGCATGCGTGCGTCTTCGCTTCGCCGGTGGGCGGCCATCGGTCTTGGGCTGTATCTCATTGCGGTCTTGATCGTGCTCTTGGCGCCCGTGTCGTACGCGGAGATCGTCAGGCGGATCACCGAATGGGTGCTGTCGTTGATCGGCGATGCTGCATTCGGTGCCGGGTGGATCGAGTTCACGGCGAACGTTGCCATGTTCGTCCCGCTGGGCTTTCTGCTCACCATCCTGTTTCGACGCCACTGGGTGGGAGTCGTCGTCGCACTGTTGCTGTCAGCCGGCGCGGAGATCGCCCAGGCGTTCATCCCGTCACGGGAGGCGAGCCTGCGCGACATCGTCGCGAACACTGTGGGTGCCGGCGTCGGGGCAGCGCTGGCCTGGATCATCGTCACCCGGGCGGAGCGCAGAGCTTCGGCCGACGGCTCCGAGGCTCCGCGGTGATCCGCCGCGTGCGCGCGTGGGTCAGTACGCATCGATCACCGCACACGTTTCACGAGGCTCGCCGCGACGTTGCGCACTTCTGACGCACCGAGCCGTCCGCGTGCATAGCCGCGCACCGACGCGACCGTGTCTCCACTCGTCACGCTGTATCGGGCGCGCATCCATTCGCGCTCCCGGAACGGGAACCGATCGCTCGTGTACACCGCGCGGTAGCCGGCCTTCCGCAAGCGATGCAAGGCGGTGCGATCGTATCGGCCGAGGGGGAACGCCGCTTCGCCGATCTCGCCGGCAGAGGCCTCGGCAAGCGCAGCGCGTGCATCGACGAACTCCCGCCGGGCGGCATCGGCGCTGAGCCCGCGCCACGGCACGTGATCCCAACCGTGGCTCCCGACGCCCATCCCGGCCGCACGCAACGCACGCAAGTCAGTTGCGTTCAGACTCGCGGGGTCGTCCAGCCTCCCCGCGAGCGCGAAGAACGTGGCGTGCAGCCCACGCTGCAGAAGCGCCGGCAACGCGACATCGACATCCGACCGATTGCCGTCGTCGAAGCTCAACGCGACATCGGGCATCTCCGCCACGGCATCCAGCACGCCGTAGAACACGTCTGTCGGCATCCAGTACCGGCTCTCGCCGTCCTCACGCTCGATGCGGCACTCGCCGATGCCGTGGAAGCAGATGTTGACCGTCACGCGAGAGCCCCCGTCTCATCCTGCGTGTTGACTCGAGTGCTCGTGTCCTGGCCCCATGACACGCTGCGTGCGCGTCGCGCGCGCAGGCCGGCGACCGCCGTGATCACGACATAGGGCACGGCAGCGAAGATCAGCCGCGGTTGCGGAACCACGACGTCGCGCAGCCACGCCCAGCGGTCGCTCGTGCGCACCGTGATCTCGAGTTTGCCGGCATCACCGGCCGCACGCATCTGCGCATTGCCTCGTCGGACGCGCACGAGGCGGGCGATGAGATCTCGCGTGCGCATCGGCGCCTCGACGACGACCTCTGCTGCTGCCGCCTCACGCTTCTCGGCCGGGGTGAACACCGAGTCGAGGAACAGATCGTCGGCAATGAGGCCGGGGAATGTCGTGAAGCGGCTGCGCCCGGTCTCGGCCACAGCGATCATCCCGCGCCCGAACAAGCCGTCACGGAACACCGGCAGGCGCTCATTGATCGCGAAGTAGGCGCGCACAGGCCAGGTCCGCCCCGCGGTCTCGACGCGTCGGCGCGGAACGGCGGCCAGGACCCCGGGCTCGGAGAGTGCTGCGAGCACCTGGGGCAGCCCGGCTGGCGGAACGATGATGTCCGCGTCGAGGTAGACGCGTGGGAACGACGTCGCGACAGCCTCGGCGGCGTTGAGCGCCCCGGCCTTGCCCGGTTCCGGCCGGTCGATCACGGTCGCGCCGTGCGCCGCGGCGACGTCTGCCGTGCGATCGGTGCACCCGTTCGCGCTCACGATCACCTGAAGGTCCTCTACCCCCTGCCGGTGCAGAGCATCGAGGCACGCGCCGATGACGGCCTGCTCATTGTGGGCCGCGATGATCACGCTCACCATGTCCGTCTCCTCATCTCACCACCGCCGGTGACCACGCGTGCTCGATGAACACGGCGGGGTCCGCTGATCCGTCCGCCGCGAGCGACCACACGTCGTAGTCGCCGACGGCGTCGTCGCGGGGCATCCCGTACAGGATCGTGTCGTCGTCGAGCCACTCGATCTGGTCGTCGATACTGCGTTGCTCAGGCAGCAGCGTCACCTCTCCCGTCGTGAGGTCGTAGATCGCCGGCGTCCAGTGCACCGTCGCGCCCGAGCCGGACGTCACCCGCTTGAAAGCGATGCGCGTGCCGTCGGGCGACAGCGACGGACATTCGACGTTCTCGGCCAGCGTCGTCATCGTGTGGTCTGCGATCGATCCGCGCACGAGGTAGGTGATGCCCTCCGTGGTCATGCCCGCGGTGGCATAGAACGTGTCGTCATCGCCCGCGAACGTCACACCCCAGTAGTTGCGGTCGACGGGCGCGCTCTGTGCGCCGTCGATGACGAGGGTCCAGTCCTCGAGATTGCCGAAGTCCGTACCGTCGGGTGTGTGGATCACGGTCTCGGTCGAGAAGCCGATCGTCGCGTAAGAGTGACCCGTCACGAACGACGTCGTCGCGATGAGCGAGCCGTCGGTCGAGATGCGCGTGCGCGAGGGGATGCCCGGCAACGGCCACGTGCTCAGTTCGCTCGCATCGGCGCTGTAGAACGTCGCCGTATAAGTAGGGGTGATCCCGCGCACGATGCGCAGACAGCTGAACTCGTCGGCGGTGGCGTAGACGCGGTCGCAGGCGACGCCCGAGACGGCACGCGTCGCGGTCGGATCGTCGAGGGGGACGGATGCCACGTGCCCGTACCCCTCGCCGGACGCCGTGTTGCGGAACACGATGCGGCCCGCACCCGTGACAGCCTCGGCCGTCGTCGTGGTCACTTCACTCGGGGCATCCTGCCGCGCCTGGTACTGCTGCCACGCCGATGCGCCGACGACACCGGTGGCGCCGAGTGCCACCACCGACACGATGGCGATGATCAGCCAGCGGATGCGCGCGCTCACGGGGCCTCGACCTTCGCGGCATCCATCGCGTCGCGCTCGCCGCGCAGCAGCGGCCGCATCAGCACCAGCACGAGTGGGATCGCGACCGCCAGCACGATCGCGACGATCACCATCGCCGGCTCGCGGCCGACCGCGTACCAGAGCACGCCGAACCCCGCCGCCGACACGAACCGGGTCAGCGCGACGACCGTCTGCGCCGTCGCGATCGCGGTGCCGCGGGTCTCGGTCGTCGTCAGCTGTGCGGTCAGCGCCGACAGCACTCCGTCGGTTCCGGCGTAGAACGCGCCCAGGAACACGAGGCACAGGATGGTCGCGGCGACGTCCGCGAGCGGCAGCACAGCGATGACGTACGACGCGAGCAGCCCCACGTGCGCCCACACGAACACACGCGCACGGCCGACCCGGTCGGCGAGGCGCCCGAGCGGAATCGCGAACAGCAGGAAGGCGACGTTCGTGCCGACGTACAGCAGCGGGAACCACAGCGCCGCGAAGTCACTGCGCGCCTGCAGCACGAGGTAGACGAACCCGTCGCCGATCGTGACCAGGCCCAGGACGCCGGCCGCAGCCAACACCCGGCGCATCCGCTCGCTCGCCACAACGCGCCAGTTGATCTTGGTCTTCGCCGATCCCTCGCGGCGACGGGTGCGCACGTTCGGCACGACGAGGCCGAGGATCAGCACGCCGATGCCGGCGAAGGCGAGCGACGCGGCGAACACGATGCTGAAGCCGTCCGGCACGATCAGCAGGATCAGGAACGCGAGGAACGGCCCGATCGCCGCCCCGATGTTGTCGAGCATGCGGTGCACGCCGAACGATCCGGCGAGGTGCTCGGGGTTGCTCGTCGCGGTGATCATCGCGTCGCGCGGCGCCGTGCGGATGCCCTTGCCGATGCGATCCGCGGTGATGACAGCCGTGAGCGCGGCGAACCCGCTCCACAGCAGCAGTCCGATGCGGGCGACGGCCGCCAGACCATAGCCCACGAAGGCGACCCACTTGGGCTGGTCGAGACGGTCGGATGCGTATCCGCCCGCGATGCGGACGACGGCGCTCGTGCCCTGGTACAGACCGTCGAGCACGCCGTACGCGATCGTCGACATCCCGAGGAACCCGGTGATGTACAGCGGCAGGATCGCCGACACCGATTCCGACGAGATGTCGGTGAGCATCGACACGATGCCGAGCGTGATGACGGTCGACGAGACGGTGCGCACGCCGCGGGGTGCGCCGTCGGCATCCTTCTTCTTGCGGTTCTTCGAGACAGGCGAGTTCGTCAGCGAGATGTACATGCGGTCATTCCGTCCGAAGCGTGGCGTAGAGCGTGTACACGGTGCCGGTGCCCGACTCTGCGGCGGCAAGCGTGATCGACGTGAACTGGTCGGCGTAGGCGAGGGTCGAGCCCTCGCTGGTCACCGGGGCGAGACCGAGCCCCGCCCACAGCGCGCGGTAGTGGTCGGCGAGCTCGTCGGGTGTCTGGTCGGTGCGCGCGTTCAGCGCGGCCTGCATCGTCGTGCCGTCCGATGTGACCGACGAGTCGATGATGTCGGACTGCGCAGTCGGCGCCGCGACTTCGGTGGGGAACCCGGTGACGAGACTGCCCTGCTCCGCGGCATCCGCCGGTAGCGGAGCCGCGACGAGCGGGGTCGGTTGCGGCAACGCGGGAAGGCGCGCCGAGTCGGTCTGTTGCGGGTCGGGGGCGATCACCTCGCTGCCGTCGACGGCCGTTGCTCCCGGTGACGGGCCGGTGGTCGGTGCGGCGACGCCGGCGCTCGAGCTCGACGCGGCGGACCCCGCCGGATCCTGCCCGGCCAGCGTCGATGTCCAGATCGCCCAGCCGAGCCCGGCGGCCACGATCACCGCGACGACGCCGATCACCCAGCGCATCGCGGGCGTCATGCCGCGCGTGCGTGGCTCCTGCGCGCCGACGTCTTGCGTGCCGGCATCTTGCGTGCGCGCGTCATCCGCGCGCGACTGTTTCCCCATGTGCGTGCCCCCAACGCAAATGATCTCGGCCGAAGCCTCGATCTCCCCACACCCTCGGTGTCGCTATTCCGTCTACTTTCCCCAGCAACAGAACGCGCACGACCTAGGCCGATGTCCCGACTCTACTCCCCACCGCGCTCCAAGGGAACAGGTCTTCACGCAGTCGTCACCCACGGTGAACAACGACGTGCCCGCCCCGTGTGGGAGGAGGGGCGGGCACGTCGCCGGGTGGACGACTCATCCTCGCTGGGGTGTGACCGAAGGGCTGCATCGCCAACGAAGGCGGGCGGGCGCTGCGCGGGGCGCGCCCGGCATGCGAGCTCGGAGGTCGAGGATGAGTCGCCACATCTTCAGGAGAGTCCCACGGACTCGCCCGCGGAGACAGGCGATGCCCCCGCGGTCTGGTCGACCGCAACGGATCCGCGCATGCGGAGGTACCGGTCGAATTCTTCTGGATCGTCGAGGTCGATGTACCGCCGTCCCTGTGCGTCCGCTTCGGGTGCCGAAGTCAGCGGCGGCACCGCCGGACCCGTCGCGGGGTGCCCCGTCAGCGCGTCGTACACGCCCACATACGCCTCAGCCTGCGGGCGCCAGTCGAGCACGGCGGCCACGCGCTCGCGCGCGGCACGGCCCAGCTGCACCCGCAGCGCGGGGTCGTCGATGAGTCGCTCGATCTGATCGGCGAAGGCCGTCGTGTCGCCTGACGGTGCATAGAGCACGGTGTCTCCTCCCGAGACGCGCGTCTCAGCGAGGTCGAAGGCGACCGTCGGCAACGCGTACGACATGTACTCCATCGTCTTGTTCATCGTCGACACGTCGTTCAGCGGAGTCTTCAGATCTGGACAGACACCGATGTCACCACGGCTCAGATACTCCGCCATCTGCGTGCGGTCGACCCGGCCCGTGAACGTCACGTGGCCCTGCAGCCCCAGCGCGATTGTCTCGGCCTTCAACTCCTCCAGGCAGTCGCCGAAGCCGAGGATCGTCGCAGTGACATTGGTCCGGCCGCGCCGGTGCACGAGCTCGTCCACGACGTGCAGCACCTGGTCGACCCCGTCCTGCGGCCCCATGATTCCCACATACACGAGGTTCACGGCATCGGCCCGACGCGGGTTGTCCGGCTGGATCGGGCGCATCTGCGCGGTGTCCGGCCCACTGCGCACCACCGTCACTTCATCGGGGGTGCGCCCGCCGCGTTCGATGGCCTTCGACTTGTACGACTCGTTGGTCGAGATCACGTGATCGGCGGTGCGGAACGAGCGACGCTCGAGCCACAGCAGCACGCGGTACTGCAGCTTCTTGGCCGCGCCCTCCGGCTCACCGAAGCGGGAGCGGAACAGCTCGGGATTCAGGTCGTGATGGTCGTAGACGAACTTCACGCCGGCGATGCGCCAGAGCAAAGCGAGCAGCCAGTACGTGTCAGGAGGGTTGCACGCCTGCATGACGTCGAATCGGCCGGAACGTCGCCGGGCCCTGAGCGACAGCCACGCCGTGCGCACCCAGCTGTACGCGAACTCCCACGCGAAGCCGAGGAGGCCTTCGGCCTCGGGCGCCGGTGCGTATTTGTAGATGTCGACACCATCGAGGTGCTCGAATGCCGGATCGCCGGGGCCCTTCGGGCAGATGACACTCACCTGGTAGCCGCGGGTGACCAGAGCTTGACATTCCAACCAGACGCGCCGGTCGAGCGGCACGGGAAGGTTCTGCACGATGATCAGGATGTGCGGTCGCGACGGAGCCATCAGTACGCCCCCTTCGGCGCCACCATGACGGCGGCGGTGCGGGCGATGATTCCCAGATCGGTCGCGAGCGACCAGTTCTCGACGTAGTGGAGGTCGAGGCGCACGCTCTGCTCCCACGTCAGGTCGCTGCGTCCGCTGATCTGCCAGAGCCCGGTGATCCCCGGCTGCACGTACAGCCGGCGAAACACGTCGCGTTCGTAGTCGGCGACTTCGGTCGGCAGCGGCGGCCGCGGCCCGACGACGCTCATCTCGCCCATCAGCACGTTCCAGAACTGCGGCAGCTCGTCGAGCGAGAACCGGCGCAACACCGCCCCCACGCGCGTCACGCGCGGGTCGTTCTTCAACTTGAACAGCGGCCCCGCGCCTTCGTTGGCCGTCTCGAGCTCGGCGCGGCGGGCCTCGGCATCCGTCGTCATCGTGCGGAACTTGAGGATGTCGAACTCGCGCCCGTCGCGCCCGATACGGCGCTGCCGGAACAGCACGCCCCCCGGGCTGTCGAGGCGGATCGCCAGGGCGATGATCGGCGTGACGAGCGCGATCGGCACGAGCGCGAGCACGGCGACGCAGACGTCGAGCGCCCGCTTGGCGCGCAGCGTCGACCGGTCGAACTTCGGCAGGCTCACGTGCGTGAGCGCCAGCCCGTGCGTCCGCTCGAACGCGATGCGCGAGCGGTCGACGTCGGCGAGCCGCGTCGCGAGGATGAGGTCGGTCGCCGCACCCTCGAGGCTCCAGCTGAGCCGGCGCAGATAGTCCGGATCGGTGACCCCGTCCGCGACGATCACCGTCTCCACGCACTCCGAGCGCGCCAGCGCGGCCACCTCCTCGGGTGTCCCCAGCGCACGGAAGCGGCGGCCGTCGACGGTGATGTCGCTCGCGTCCGGGTCCGACACCGCGACGCCCACGATGTGGTGCGCGAAGCGCGGGTCGGCCACGAGCGAGCGGATCGTGTGCTCCACGCTCGAGATCGTCCCGACGACGAGCGTCCGTGGGGCGAGACTGTGCTCGACCGGATGCCGCGACACCCACGTCCGACGCGCGAGCCGCGCCGCCACCAGCGCCACGATCCCGAGCGGAACCGTCATGGCGATGTGCGGCCGCAGCGAGATCCAGCCGAAGGCACCCGCCGCCACCGCGAGTGCGGCGACCCCGATGGCGGCGGAGTGCACGATCGGCACCAGCTCCAGACGCTCGCCGGCCCCCCGCCGGCGCGCGCGGTCGCTGAGTGCCATGAGGGCGATCGACCAGCCGGCGACCAGGATGGCCGCTGCGGGCCATGCCGCCGGGTCGCCCGGAGGCGTCGGCAGCGTCGCCAGCTGGATCGAGGCCGTCGCCCCCGCCGCGAGTGCGATCAACACAGTGTCGATCGCCCACCCCGCGACGCGGTGCCGACGCACCTGAGTCAGCCGCTTCTCCAGAACCGGCATGACTCGAGGTGCTCCGACGACGCTCATCCCGTTCCCGAGACCCAGCGTCGCCGAGCTCATCGCTCAGCCCTGCGATCACCTATCTGATCGTGCTGAACGGCGTGCTGCGCGCCCCCGCGCGCACGCACCGAGATGCGTCCCCCCATGGTGTTTCCCCAGTTTCCCCAAGTGACAGGCAGAGCCTGCGATTCCCCAATGCGCGAATCCCCCGACTCGCGACTTCCCCCCAACGGGTGCCATGGGTCCCGGGATCGATTCCCACATCGATCCGGATCATTCCCCCCGAACGCCGACCCCTCGGCATCCGGTCCGTCTCGCGACGGCTGACGTTGCCGAGTATGGCACAGAGTCGCCGCAGGGGGAAGTCCCGATCATCCGTGGTCTTCGTCGGGTGAGTCCTCCCGTGACGATCGCGCTCGCCCGAGTACCCTGGAGATGTCCGCGCGATTCCTCAGCTGCTCCCCAAGTGGCGTTCGGACAGGGGCCACCCCCCAATCGGCCCCACCGAGAGTGCGTGGGCAGGGGTCCTCCGAGTCCGCCGTCCCCAACGGCCCACATCGTGAGGGCCCCACCTCTGCCTCCAGGGCGGGCCGGGGCGCCGGCCGGGCGCGCCGCTGCCTGGGCGCCGGGCCGCACGCCCGCGTGACCGATTTGTCAGGGCGCCGCGCAAACCCCGCCGCCTACCATGGACCCCATGTGTGGAATCGTCGGATACGTAGGCCCGCGTGACAGCCAGGCCATCCTCCTGTCGGGCCTCGCGCGGCTCGAATACCGCGGGTACGACTCCGCCGGCATCGCCGTCATCGACGCCGATGGCGGCCTCGACATGCGCAAGCGCGCCGGCAAGCTGCAGGTGCTCCGCGACGATCTCGCCGCCCACCCCATGCCCGACGGAACAACCGGGATCGGGCACACCCGCTGGGCGACGCACGGTGGACCGACCGACGCCAACGCGCACCCGCACCTCGCCGACGATGACCGCCTCGCGGTCATCCACAACGGCATCATCGAGAACTTCGCCGAACTGAAGGCCGAGCTCGTGAGCGAGGGCTTCACGTTCCGCTCCGAGACCGACACCGAGGTCGCCGCCGTCCTCCTCGGCCGCGAGTACCAAGCATCCGGCGACCTGGTGGCGGCCTTCCGCACCGTCGTCTCGCGACTCGAAGGGGCCTTCACCCTGCTCGCGATGCACCGCGACCAGCCCGGCCTCGTCGTCGGCGCGCGCCGCAACTCGCCGCTCGTGATCGGCCTCGGCGACGGCGAGAACTTCCTCGGCTCCGACGTTGCCGCCTTCGTCGAGCACACCCGCAACGCCCTCGCGATCGGCCAGGACGAGATCGTCGCGATCACCCCGTCGGGCGTCGAGGTCACCGACTTCACCGGCAACGCCGTCGAGGTCGAGCCCTTCGAGGTCGTGTGGGACGCCGCCGCCGCCGAGAAGGGCGGATGGCCGTCGTTCATGGCGAAGGAAGTGTCCGAAGAGCCGGATGCCGTGGCCAACACCGTCCGCGGACGGGCGCGGGACGGCGCCGTGACCATTCCCGAGCTGGACGGCCTCGACGAACTGTTCACCGGCATCCGTCGCATCGTCATCATCGCCTGCGGAACCGCCGCCTACGCTGGGCAGACGGGCAAGTACGCCCTCGAGCAGTGGACGCGCATCCCCGTCGACGTGGAGCTCGCGCACGAGTTCCGCTACCGCGACCCGGTGATCGGGGAGGACACGCTCGTCGTCTCGATCAGCCAGTCCGGCGAGACGATGGACACCCTCATGGCCGTCAAGTACGCGCGTGAGCGGGGAGCGAAGACCCTGTCGGTCTGCAACACGCAGGGCGCGACGATCCCACGCGAGTCGGATGCCGTGATCTACACCCACGCCGGCCCCGAGGTCGCCGTCGCGTCGACGAAGGCGTTCGTCGCGCAGATCACCGCGCTGTACCTCCTGGCCCTGCACGTCGCACGGGTGCGCGGCTCGCTGTCGGCCGCCGAGCAGGCGCAGCACGTGCGCGAGCTCGAGGCGATTCCGGCGAAGATCGCGCGGGTGCTCGACGAGGAGCAGACCCACGTCGAGCAGTTCTCGCGCTGGATGGCCGACACCCAGTCGGTGCTCTTCCTCGGCCGCCACGTCGGCTATCCGATCGCCCTCGAGGGTGCGCTCAAGCTCAAGGAGATCAGCTACATCCACGCCGAGGGCTTCGCCGCCGGCGAGCTCAAGCACGGCCCGATCGCCCTCATCGAGCCCGGCCAGCCGGTGTTCGTCATCGTGCCGTCGCCACGCGAATCGGCCGAGCTGCACAAGAAGGTCGTCTCGAACATCCAGGAGATCCGCGCCCGCGGCGCCCGCGTCATCGCCGTCGCCGAGGAAGGGGATGCCGCCGTGCTGCCCTTCGCCGACGAGGTGCTGCGCATCCCGCTCGCCGGGCCCCTCTTCGAGCCGCTGCTGGCCGTGGTTCCGCTGCACATCTTCGCGATGGGCCTCGCGACGGCCAAGGGCCTCGACGTCGACCAGCCGCGCAACCTCGCGAAGTCCGTCACGGTCGAGTAACCGCGCGCGGCGTGGGGCGGCGCGCGGGGCGACCTCGCGGGCGGAGGGGCGATGTCGTGGGCGGCGATAGGCTGACGGGATGATCGTCGGAATCGGGGTCGACCTCGTCGACATCCCGCGGTTCGAGCGGTCGCTCGCCCGCACGCCGCGCCTGCGCGAGCGCCTGTTCGCCCCGGCGGAGCGCGCACTGAAGCCGCACTCCCTCGCCGCGCGCTACGCCGCGAAAGAGGCACTCATCAAGGCGCTGGGCGGCTCCGACGGCGTCCACTGGACCGACATCGAGGTGGCCTCGGAGCCCAGCGGCCGGCCCGTCTTCGCGCTCAGCGGCGAGACCGCCGCGACGGTGGCGGCCCGCGGCATCGCCGCCGTGCACCTCTCGCTCTCGCACGACGCGGGGCTCGCGACCGCTTACGTCGTCGCCGAGACGGCGGATGCCGGGACCGCAGGCACCGGCACGGGCGCGGACAGCCGCGCTGGC
>JAEYAG010000032.1 GCA_023451265.1 Actinomycetes bacterium
GACGCGCACAGGGCGGCGTCGGTCACCTCCCACACGCCGATCGCGCGCGTCGGATCGTACGGATGTTCCAGCGCGATGCGCTCGGCCCCGCCGGCGACGGCGATGTCGCCGCTCGCGTCGACGGTCACCGCGCCGGCGGCCCGGCCGCGCACCTCGGCGAGTACGAGGTCGACGAGACGTCCCTTGCCGAGCGCGCCGACGTCGATGGTGGCCGGTGCGGCGAGGCTCAGGATGCCGTCGTCCCAGCGCAGCAAGTCGCGCCACGCGGCCGGGGCGGGCTGCGCGCCGCGGTCGATGAAGCCGTATCCGGCGTCGTACCCTCGGCGCGCGAGAGCGTCGCCGATCAGCGGGTTGACGGCACCGTCGGTGGCGGCGGATGCCGCGGCGAACAGGTCGAGCATGTCCACGGCATCCGGCAGGGCGGCGCCGGTCGTCCCGCCGCCGGCGAGCCGGGTGACCCGGGAGTCGGGGCGGAAGCGGGACCAGTCGCGATCGAAGGCGTCGATGAGGGCGGCGACCGCACCACGGGCGGCGGCATCCAGCGGCGCGGCGGTGTCGATGCGCCACACCGTGCCGATCGCGGGGAACTCCCAGCGCTGCGGCGGCCGGTGCGCTGCCGGGCCCGCCGCGGGGATCGCCGCCGGTGGACCCGCGGCGGGCATCACGCGGCCGCTTCGGCCTTGATGGCGTCGATGGCCTCGTTGAAGCCGCCGCTGGTCAGCGACGAGCCGGCGACGCGCGAGACCGAGATGTCGTCGATGTTCTTGCCGACGACCTCGGCGGAGATGCCGCCGATGAACTTGCCCTGATACTGCTCGGACTCCCGCTTGGTGGGGTTTCCGGTGACCTCGACCGCCGTGATGATGTCGTCTTCGAGGGTGACGGTGACGGTGATCGTCTCGACCGACTCGGGGGTCGCGTAGGAGCCGTCGGCGGTGTAGGTGCCGTCGGCGTAGGCGCCGTCGGAGGCCCCGTCCGCAGAGCCGGTGCTCTGCTCCCCCGCCGACGCGGTCGCGGCGGGCGTGGCCGCCGCGTCGGTCTGGGTCGATGCGCTCTCCTCAGCGTCGGCGGCGGAGGCGCAGCCGGCGAGGGCGATGACGCCGAGGACGGATGCGGCGGCGACACCCGTGCGGGCCGAGGCGCGCGTGCGGCGCGTGGCGGGGACGGCGGTGGTGCGGATCATGATGGTCCTCCTTCTGTCGTGCCCTGCGGTGAGGGTCGGCCCGGCACGCAGCGGCCGGTCGCGTTCCACGCTAACTCGCGCGGCGGAGGAGCAGGCTCGGTAAAACCTATGCGTTCGCATTGAGTGCGGGCGCGGTGGCGCGGCCGCGCCGCAGCGCCTTGAGAGCCTCGACCGCGAGGAAGACCACGACCGACATCCCGATCGGCAGCAGCCATCCCACGGCATCCAGCGGCTCCGATGCGAACAGGTCGTTCATGAACGGCAGGTAGATGTATCCGGCCTGCAGCACGATCAGCACCAGCGCCGACCACCAGATCACCGGGTTTCCCCGCAGGACATCGGCGGTGAGCGAGGTCCGCGCGAGGAACCGGCAGTTCAGCAGATACGCCAGCTGCCCGAGCGCGAGCATCGTGACGGCCTCCGTGCGGGCGACCTCGAGGTCGGCGCCCCGGGCGAGCGAGATGCCGAACACGGCGAGCGTCGCGCCACCGATGAGCAGCGACACCACGAGGACGAACCCGAGTTCGCGTCCCGAGATGATCGACCCGCCCGGACCGCGCGGCGGACGGGTCATGATGCCGCGCTCGGCCGGCTCGTAGGCGAGGGCCAGCGACAGGGTCACGGCGGTGACCATGTTGACCCACAGCACCTGCACCGGGGTGAGCGGCAGCGTGAGCCCGAACAGCACCGCGACGAGGATCACGAGCGACTGCGCACCGTTGGTCGGCAGGAGGAAGACGACGGACTTGCGCAGATTGTCGTAGATGCGCCGCCCCTCGGCGATGGCGCTGCGGATTGTGGCGAAGTTGTCGTCGGCCAGGACGATCTCGGCCGCCTCCTTGGTGGCCTCGGTGCCCTTGATGCCCATCGCCACCCCGACATCGGCGCGCGTCAGGGCGGGCGCGTCGTTGACGCCGTCCCCTGTCATCGCGACGACCTCGTGGTGCGCCTGCAGCGCCCGGACGATACGGATCTTGTGCTCCGGGCTCGTGCGAGCGTAGACGTCGACGTCCCGGACGACCGCCTTCAGCTGCTCCTGGCTGAGCGCCTCGAGCTCGGCGCCGGTGAGGACGCGCACCTCGGCACCGCCCGCGGAGCCAGCCGCGGGGAGCAGTCCCATCTCGCGGCTGATGGCGACGGCCGTGCCGGCGTGGTCGCCGGTGATCATCTTCACGCGGATGCCGGCGGCATGGCAGTCCGCGATCGCCTCGATCGCCTCGGGGCGCGGCGGGTCGACGATGCCCCAGAGCCCGAGGAACTCCAGGTCCACCAGGTCGCTCTCGCCCAGCTCGTCGTCACGCGTGGGCTTGCGGGCGGCGGCGAGGATCCGCAGTCCCTGGCCGCTGAGCTCGTCGATCGCCGCTTCCCAGAACGATCGGTCCACCGGCTCGGAGCCGTCGCCGCCGCGCTGTGTCAGCGACCGGTCCAGCAGGCGGTCGGGCGCACCCTTCACGAGGATCGCGCGGGCGCCGTCGCCGGCCTCGTTGAGGGTCGCCATGAACTTGTTCGCGGAGTCGAACGGCACGACTGCGAGGCGCTTCGTCCCGGCATCCGTCACCCCGCCCTTCATCGCCGCGACCTTGAGCGCTCCCTCGGTGGGCTCGCCGACCAGGCGCCAGCCGCCCTCGCCGTCGGGTGAGAGCTCGGCGTCGTTGCAGAGGTCCGCGACGGCGAGGATCGCCGCGAGGTCGCGACCTCCGGCCGGGGTGATGCCGCCGTCGGGCTGGTAGCCGAGCCCGGAGACCTCGTAGCGGCCGACGGGGGTCACGATGCGGCGCACCGTCATCTCGTTCTTCGTGAGCGTCCCGGTCTTGTCCGAGCACACCGTCGTGACCGACCCGAGCGCCTCGACGGCGGGGAGCTTGCGGGTGATGGCGTTGCGCCGCGCCATCTGCTGCACGCCGATCGCGAGCGTGATCGTGACGAGCGCCGGAAGTCCCTCGGGGATCGCCGCGACGGCGAAGCCGATCGTCGCCGAGATCAGTTCGGGCATCGGCATCTGGTGCAGGTACCGGCCGATCAGCATCATGACCAGCGCCATGCCGAGGATGACGAGGGTCAGCACCTTGCCGAAGCCGTCGAGCTGCTTCGTCAGCGGCGTGTCGAGCGATCCCGCCTCGCCGACGAGCGCCTGGATCTTGCCGATCTCGGTGCCCGCTCCCGTGCCGGTGACGACACCGATGCCCTGACCGGCCGAGACGATCGTCCCCGAGAAGGCCATCGAGGCACGGTCGCCGACACCGGCGTCGGCGGCGACGGATGCCGTCTGCTTGGACGACGGCACCGACTCGCCGGTGAGGGCGGCTTCGTCGATGCGCAGCTGCGTCGCCTCGACGAGCCGCACGTCGGCGGGCACCTTGTCGCCCGGCATGAGCCGCACGACGTCGCCCGGCACGAGATCCGCGGCGGCGATCGTCGTCCACGTGCCGTCGCGGCGAACGGTGGCATCGGCCGAGAGCATGCCGCGGATGCCGGCCAGCGCCTTCTCGGCCCGCCCTTCCTGCACGTAGCCGATGACCGCGTTGATGACCGCGACGGCCATGATGACCCAGAAGTCGAGCCAGTCCCCCATGACCGCTTTGATGGCTGCGGCGGCCAGCAAGATGTAGATGAGGGTGTCGTTGAAATGCGACAGGAAGCGCAGCCAGCCGGGCGTGCGCTTCGCCTCCGGCAGGAGGTTCGGCCCGGCGACCTCGCGGCGCGCCGCGGCCTCGTCGGCCGTCAGTCCGTCCGCACCGACCCGCAGCGCCTCACGCACCTCGGCGGCGTCGAGCGCGTAGGGCCGCGCGACGGTGAGCTGGGCGTCGGTGAGGATGTCGGCCATAGCGCGAATCTACGGCATCCGATGCCGGTGGCCTGCCGGCGCAGCGGTCAGGCGTCGCCGCCGAACATGCTCGTGACCGACCCGTCCTCGAAGACCTCTTTGATCGCCCGCGCGAGCAGCGGCGCGATCGGCAGCACGGTGAGCGAGTCGAACCGCTTCTCCGGCGGCAGGGGGACGGTGTCGGTGACGACGACCTCGTCGATCGAGTCGTCCTGCAGGCGCTGGGTGGCGGGGTCGCTGAAGATCGCGTGGGTGGCCGCGACGATGACGCGCTCGGCGCCGTTGGCCTTGAGCGCCTGCGCGGCCTTCACGATCGTGCCGCCGGTGTCGATCATGTCGTCGACGAGGAGGCACACGCGCCCGGCGACGTGTCCGACGATCTCGTTGACCGTCACCTGGTTCGCGACGTTCGGGTCGCGGCGCTTGTGGATGATGGCAAGCGGAGCGCCGAGCGAGTCCGACCACTGGTCGGCGACGCGCACGCGGCCGGTGTCGGGCGAGACGACCGTGAGCTTGTCGCGGTCCTCGGGCGACAGGCTGTCCTTGAAGTACTGCAGCAGCACGGGCTTGGCGAAGAGGTGGTCGACGGGACCGTCGAAGAAACCCTGGATCTGCGCGGCATGCAGGTCGACGCTCATGACGCGGTCGGCGCCGGCGGTCTTCAGCAGGTCGGCGACGAGGCGCGCGCTGATCGGCTCGCGGCCGCGGCCCTTCTTGTCCTGCCGGGAGTAGGGGTAGTAGGGGGCCACGACGGTGATCCGCTTCGCGGACGCGCGCTTGGCGGCATCCAGCATGATGAGCAGCTCCATGAGCCACTCGTTCACCGGCGGGCCGAACGACTGGATGATGAACGCATCGCAGCCGCGGATCGAGACCTCGAAGCGGGTCAGGATCTCGCCGGAGGCGAAGGTGCGGTGCTCGGTGGGCACGAGCTCCGTGCCGAGGGCCAGCGCGACCTCTTCGGCCAGGGCCGGGTGAGAGCTGCCGCTCGCGACGACCAGGCGCTTCTTGGTTTTGGCGACCAGCCCCGGCGCGATGCCGCGCTCGACGTCGAGATCAACCGTGTTCTTCTTGCGCCCCATCGTCCGCTTTCTGTGCGGACCGGGCTCGGGCGGCGGCTGTGGCCGCGGCCGTCCCCGGTCGGTGATTCTCGACCCACCCCTCGACGTTGCGCTGAGGGGCGACACTCAATGCCAGCGCGCCGGCCGGGACGTCCTTGCGGATCACCGCGCCGGCGCCGGTCTTGGCGCCATCTCCGATCCTAACGGGCGCGACGAACACGTTGTGCGAGCCGGAGTGCACCTCGTCCCCGATCTCGGTGCGGTGCTTGGCGATGTCGTCGTAGTTGGCGGTGATGGCGCCTGCGCCGAGGTTGACCCCGCGGCCGATCGTGGTGTCGCCGATGTAGGACAGGTGGGGCACCTTGCTGCCCTCGCCGATCGTGGAGTTCTTCGTCTCGACGAACGTGCCGATCTTGCCGCCGGCGGCGAGCTTCGTGCCCGGGCGCAGGTACGCGAACGGGCCGACTGTCGCGCCGGCGCCGATGAGCGCGAGGGTCGCGTCCGTGCGGCGGACGACGGCGTTCTCGCCGATCTCGCAGTCCTCCAGGGTCGTGTCGGGGCCGATCGTCGCACCGGCGGCGACGGCGGTGGCGCGCAGGATATGCGTGTTCGGCAGCACCGTGACATCGGGGGCGAGGGTCGCGGTGACGTCGATCCAGGTCGTCGCCGGGTCCTGGATCGTCGCGCCCGCGAGCTGCCACCTGCGCACGGTGCGGGCGTTCAGCAGCCGCCCCGCCTCGGCGAGCTGCGCGCGATCGTTGACGCCGAGCGTGAGGGTGACGTCGGCGACGACGGATGCCGTGACCACCAGCCCGTCGCGACGCGCCAGACCGACCACGTCGGTGAGGTACTTCTCCCCCTGTGCATTGGCGGTGCCCACCTCGGCCAGGTGCTGCCGGAGGGACGCCGCCCGGAAGACGTAGACGCCCGCGTTGATCTCGGAGACGGCGGCCTCGGCATCCGTCGCGTCCTTCTGCTCCACGATGCGCTCGACGGTGCCGTCGGCGCCGCGGATGACCCGACCGTAGCCGGTCGCGTCGGGGAGCACGGCCGACAGCAGCGTCACGGCGGCGCGGGAGGCGCGGTGATCGCGCACCAGGGCGGCGAGCGTGTCGGCATCCAGCAGCGGCACGTCGCCGGAGAGGACGAGGACGTCGCCGGTGAACTCGGGCACGGCGGCGAGGGCGACCTCGACGGCGCGGCCGGTGCCGGGGATCTCGTCCTGGTCGACGACGACCACCTCGTCCGAGACGCCCGTGGCCGCCTCGGCGACCTGGTCGCGCTCGTGGCGCACGACGACGAGGACGTGCCCCGGCGCGAGGTCGCGCGCGGTGTCGAGCACGTGCCCGACGAGCGGCCGGCCGCCGATGCGGTGCAGCACCTTCGGCAGGGCCGAGCGCATGCGGGTCCCCTGACCCGCCGCGAGGATGACGACGGCGAGAGAGGCGTCCAGCGTGTTCTCTGTCATGCTCCGCCGCCAGGATTCGAACCTGGGCCTCACAGCTCCAAAGGCTGTCGTGCTGCCGTTACACCACGGCGGACCGCACGCCCGCGAGACGGCGAGCATGCCCGGACCAGTCTGCCACGGTGCGGGAGTGCAGGATGGCGAGGAGAAAGTCGGATTCCGAGGACGCGATGGCGGCTTCCGCTCCTCGGGATCCGCCATCTCCTCGGCATCCGCCGTCCAGCGCCGCCCGGTTGCCCCACGATAATGGGGGGATGGCTGCTGAGCACGACGAGGTCGACCGGATCGTCGACGCGTGGGGATCGCAGCGCCCCGACCTCGACTTCTCGCCGCTGGAGGTGCTGTCGCGCGTCGACCGACTGTCCCGCCACCTCGACCGGGCGCGGCGCGAGGCGTTCCGCCGCAGCGACCTGGAGCCGTGGGAGTGGGATGTGCTGTCGGCGCTCCGGCGGGCGGGTGAACCGTACCAGCTGAGCCCGAAGCAGCTGCTGCAGCAGACCCTCGTCTCCAGCGGCACCATGACCAACCGGATCGACCGGCTCGTGGGCCGGCGGCTCGTGCGGCGCGAAGCCGATCCCGCCGACGGCCGCAGCGTGCTGGTGACGCTCACCGAGGAGGGCAGGACGCGGGTGGATGCCGCGATCACGCGCCTCGTCGACGCCGAGGCGGTGCTGCTGGGCGTGCTGTCCCGGAGCGACCGGGAGCGGCTCGCGGGGCTGCTGCGCAAGCTCAGCCTGAGCTTCGACACCTGACGCGCGCGCCCCGCGGCGGCGGGTTCAGCCGAGGAGCTCGGTGAGGACGAACCAGCGCTCTTCGAGGGCCGCGACCTCGGCGTCGAGCTCGCCGATCGCCTTCATCTTCTCGCCGAGCCCCACGTAGTCGGACTGGTCGTGGTCGGCCAGCGCGGTGCGCGCCGCGTCGGCCTGCGCCGTCAGCTTCTCGATGCGCCGCTCCGCCGCGGCGAGCTCCTTCTGCGCGGCCCGGAGGTCTGCCCCGGCGAGGGCGGGGGCGGATGCCGGGGCGTCGGCCTGTCCGCGAGACCCGCTCTCCGCGCCGCGCGCGCGCTCGAGTTCGCGCAGCCGCAGGTACTCGTCGATCCCGCCGGGAAGGTGGCGCAGTCGGCCGGCGCCGTCCGGTCCGGCGAGAACGGCGTACTGCTGGTCGGTGACGCGCTCGAGGAAGTACCGGTCGTGGCTGACGACGAGGAGTGTGCCGGCCCAGGAGTCGAGCAGGTCCTCGATCGCGGCGAGCATGTCGGTGTCGAGGTCGTTGGTCGGCTCGTCGAGGATCAGCACGTTCGGCTGGTCGAGGAGGATCAGCAGCAGCTGCAGGCGGCGCTGCTGCCCGCCGGAGAGGTCCTTCACGGGGGTGGACAGCTGCGCCGAGCTGAAGCCCATCCGCTCCAGCAGCTGCCCCGGTGTGAGTTCGGTCGCCTTCGACCCGGCGCCGATCGTGTAGCTCGTGCGGAGCCCCGAGATGACGACGCGCACCGGGTCGTTCAGGTGAGGGTCGAGCTCGTCCATCCGCTGCGTGAGGGTCGCGACCTTCACGGTCTTGCCGCGCTTGACGCGTCCGCTCGTCGGCTCGACGGTGCCGGCGACGAGACCCAGCAGGGTCGACTTGCCGGCGCCGTTGACGCCCAGGATGCCGGTGCGCTCCCCCGGCGCGATGCGCCACGTGACGTCGCGCAGCACCTCGCGCGCCGACCCTGAGCCCGTCGACGGGTAGGTGACCCCCGTGTCGAGGAGGTCGACGACGTCCTTGCCGAGCCGGGTCACCGCGAGCGACTGCAGCTGCACCTTGTCGCGGATCTCGGGCACGTCAGCGATGAGGGCGTTGGCGGCGTCGATGCGGAACCGCGGCTTGGCCGTGCGGGCCGGCGCCCCGCGACGCAGCCACGCGAGCTCCTTGCGCGCGAGGTTCTGGCGCCGCTGCTCGATGACGGCGGCCTGGCGGTCACGTTCGACGCGCTGCAGGATGTACGCCGCGTATCCGCCCTCGAACGGCTCCACGATGCGGTCGTGCACCTCCCAGGTGCGGGTGCAGACCTCGTCGAGGAACCAGCGGTCGTGCGTGACGACGAGCAGGGCTCCGGATGCCGCGGACCACCGCCGCTTCAGATGCGCGGCGAGCCAGGCGACCGCCTCGACGTCGAGATGGTTGGTCGGCTCGTCGAGCGCGAGCACATCCCAGTCTTCGACGAGGAGGCGCGCGAGCGCGACACGGCGGCGCTGACCGCCGGAGAGCCCGGCGACCGGGCCGTCCCAGTCGAGGTCGCCGACGAGCCCTGTGATGACGTCGCGGACGCCGGGGTCGCCGGCCCACTCGTGCTCGGCGCGGTCGCCGACGATGCTCTGCGCGATCGTGAGGTCGTCATCGAGCGTGTCGCCCTGGTCGAGCACCCCGACGCGCACGCCGGAGCGGACCGTCACCCGCCCGGCATCCGGCTGCAGGCGCCCGGCGAGCATGGCCATGAGGCTCGACTTGCCGTCGCCGTTGCGGCCGACGATGCCGATGCGGTCGCCCTCGTCGACGCCGAGCGAGACGCCGTCGAAGACGACTTTGGTGGGGAATTCCAGGTGAAGGGCCTCAGCCCCGAGCAGATGCGCCATGTCCGCTCCAGGCTACGCGAGCGGTGACGGCCGGGACGCCGCGGTCAGTACCAGAAGCTGAGGCGCGGTGCGGTCGGCCACGCGAACAGACGCGCCACGCGTGCCGAGTCGTCGGCGGCGATCCGGCCGGCGCGGGCGAGGGTGACCGGTGACACCCCGCCGAGGAGGACGGCCGACAGCTCTGCGACGCCGAGCCGCACGAGCGGCACGCCGACCGGCGGATCGTCCACCGGGTCGACGGTGGCGGTGCCGTCGGCATCCGTCGCCAGGACGAACGTGCCGCCCGCGATGCCGAGCGGATCGGCGACTTCGAGCGCCAGGGTGTCCGCGACGTCGTAGCGGCGCGCGGCGAGGGTCGCGGGCACGTCGAGGATCCGCACGTACTGGTGGTCGCGCACCGTGATCGTGGCGGCCCGCTGGTCGGCGATCATCCACCACAGCGGCTCGGCGGTGGACAGCTCGGAGACGTTGATCGTGCCGATGAGATCCAGCGACAGGAAGAAGCGCCAGAGACCGGCATAGGCCTCGTCGGTCGCGGCGACGAGCAGCGAGATGTCGACGACGGATGCCCTGAAGTCGGCGTGATCCTCCGTGACGCGGTAGACCGCCACCCCGTCGATCCCACCGGCGGGTGTGCGGTACTGCACGACCCGCAGCTGATCGGCCTTCTCGGCGTCGGGGCGCGTGCCGAAGTAGCGGTCCCAGTGGCCGCCGGGCATCTCGATCTCGCCGGGCGAGTCCCGGCGCACCCGCTCGTGGAGCTCGACGGCGATCCCGCGCCCCTGCTCGCGGGTGACGAAGTCGATGCGGCCGGGGGCGTCGGGCCCGATCCAGCCGGCGCGGCGCACGTCGATCTTCCACTGGGCCGCCGCGGCGGCCGGTGCGAAGCCGAACCGGCCGTAGATCGTGGACTCGCTCACGGTCAGCACGGCGACCGGCAGTCCGCGCTCGAGTGCCGTGCGCAGCTCGCCCGCCATGAGCCGCCGGAGGATGCCGCGGCGTCGGTGGGTCGGTGCGACCGTCACCGAGCTGATGGCGCAGGCCGGCAGCATCCCGCCCGGGAGCGTGAGGTCGGTCGCCCAGGAGGCGAACGTGGCGACCGGCACCTCGGGTTGGGGCGCCGAGGCGTCGAAGACGCCCAGCTTGCGCCGGTAGGCGGTGCGGTCGAAGAAGGCCTGCCGCTGGTCGTCGTTGCGCTCGCCGTCGAGGAAGCCACGCGCCACGGCCTCGAGCCACGGATCGGTCTCGGCGCGGGCGGTGTCGTCGACGCGACGCACCTCGAGACCGTCGGCGGCGAGCGCGTCGGTCATGGTGCGGTCCAGGGACGCGTCGTGGTGGTGGCGACGGTGATCGGTCATGCTGCTCCGTTCGACAGGCGGCGGATGGAGGTCAGGGGGTGGTGACGCGGGCGCCGGGCACCGGTCCGTGCACCGGGAACGCCTGCATGCCGTACTCGGAAAGATCGTGCGCGAGGTCGCGGGCGCCGTCTTCGTCGGTGGCGAGGAAGGCGACGGTCGGTCCTGACCCGGAGACGAGCCCCGCAAGGGCCCCGGCATCCTCCCCCGTGCGCAGCACGTCGGCGAGGTCGGGGCGCAGCGACAGTGCGGCGGCCTGCAGGTCGTTGCGGAGGGCGTCGGCGAGAGCCGCCGGGTCGCCGGCGCGCAGCGCCTGCAGCACGGCCGGATCGACCCGCGGTGCGCCGTGCGCCGGGGCGATGTCGGGCAGGGCGCGCAGCCGGTCGAGCTCGCCGTACACGGCCGGCGTGGACAGGCCGCGCCGGCTGAGGACGATCACCCAGTCGAAGCGTCCCCGCACGAGAGCGGGGGCGAGCTCATCACCGCGACCGGTCCCGATCGCCGTTCCGCCGAGGACCGCGAACGGGACATCGGCGCCGAGCTCGGCGCCCAGCTGCTGGAGCTCCAGAGTGCTGAGCCCCTCGCCGAGCAGCTCGTTGACGGCGACGAGGGCGGCCGCGGCATCCGCCGACCCTCCCCCCATGCCGCCGGCGACGGGAACGCCCTTGCGGATGTCCAGATGGATGCCGCCGGTGTACCCCACGTGTTGTGCGAGGCGCCGCGCCGCGCGCACGGCGAGGTTCGAGCCGTCCAGCGGCACCCCGCTGACGTCGAGGTCGCCGGACACGGCGACCGTGTACGCGTCGGCATCCGGCGTCGTCGTCGCCCACACGTCCTCGTACGCCGAGACGGCCTGGTAGACCGAGGCGACGTCGTGATACCCGTCGGGCTGCACGTCGCCGACGTCGAACGCGACGTTGAGCTTTCCGGGTGCACGCGCGTGCACCCGGCGGGCGGTCGGGGTCGCGAGGCTCACGCGGTCGCCGAGCGAGCCCAGAGGTCGACGTCGATGCGGTCCGACAGCGCGTCGATCTGCTCGAGCTCTTCGGTGTCGAAGGCGGGACCGGACAGGGCCGCGAGATTCTCGTCGAGCTGCTCGGGGCGAGACGCGCCGATGAGGGCCGAGGTCACGACCTCGTCGCGCAGCACCCACTGGATCGCCAACTGGGCGAGGGTCTGCCCGCGCTCCTGCGCGATGACGTTGAGGCTGCGGAGGATCGACAGGGCCTCGTCGCTGAGCCGGCGCCCCGGCAGCGACGTGCGCTGCTGGGCGCGCTCGGCCGTGCCGTCGCCGAGGTACTTGTCGGTCAGCAGCCC